>JAFXYZ010000005.1 GCA_017541465.1 bacterium
AAAGATTATTCCGCTTTCGGTTATCTTGTCAAAATCAAGCACTTCCTGTACTGTGCGCTTGATGATTTTCTTTTCCTGCCTTGTCATTTTCATTTTGCTGCCAGTATTTTTCTTTTTACCGAAAAGTCCCATTAGTTTATCTCCTTTTTATCTGTCGTTTTCTTTCTGTATCTCGTTTGCGTTTTCCTGCTCCGTGCTTACGTAGTATTCACAGGGAATATTATTTTTACGTAAAATCTGTAGAGCAAGGTTATATTCATCGTCTTCGATGTTCTGCATATAAAGTTTTCTTTCGTCTTTTTTCTTGCCGTCTTCATAGTATATCTCACGAAGCTGCTGTTCAAAAAGTAAAAGGTTACGCATACATACATCGGGTTCGCCGTTGGTCTTGATGACTACATATATCTTCTTTTCGTCCCTGCCTTTTCTCCTTACAACTCCGTTCTGTGTTCCGTTTGCAAGTCTTACGGCACGTCTTAAATCCATGTCGTTATCAATAAGTTTCTTCTGCGGGGAAGTGTAATCATCACCCATCCTGTCAGGTCTTATCTCCGTTACGATGACTGCCGTATCTTCAATTATGGCATCGTTCACCGAGCCGTCATATATGGTTATAGCCTGCGATTTAGCGGGTACGTACCGCTTCTTTGCTATTGCTTCAAGTTCTTTGCTTGTATATGTATATTGTTGTCTTTCAATTATCTCACGAAGCACCCTGTTCCGATTTTCTATATCCGCAAGTCTTTGTATAAGCGGCATCAGTTGGAATTCTTCGTCCGTCATCTTCATGTGTTTTTTCAGCAAAACCATTCTTTTGATGTCGTTTTCGAGATTTTCTTTCTCCTTCTGTTTCTTTGCTATTTCTTCATCAAGCTTTTCATTCTTCATCTCCTTAACGGTTTTATTACCGTTAACTGTTGAGCCGTTAAGTATGTAACATTCATGTCCCAACCTGTCATTAACATATTTTGAAAGTCTTTTGTGCATATCAAACAGATATTTGCGGTTTATGACTTGGTTACTTGAAAGGCTTTCTACTTCCTTGTCGGGATGGTCTGTTTTCCATTTTTCCACGATGTTTTTATATCGGCTGTTTGCTCCTTTAACAACGGGCATTATATCTATATGTATATGCGGGTTAATTTCGTCTTTATGAACAACAGCATTTATCACATTCTTAAAGCCGAAATCTTCCACAAAGAAATCATATACAGCACGGAAAAAAGCCCTTTCTTCTTCGGGTGGTACGGCATATTTTTGTGTATTGGGGTCTGTTGGCAGCGTAACATTTATCTCACACATGACGACAGAGCTTGCTTTCGTTGTGGGTACAAGCTCGTTTAATCTTGCATTAAGGTCTTTTTCAGTACCTTTTTTTAGGTGATAATTATAGATAGTCATAGCTTCGTCTATTTTATCGTTGCTATGGTCTCTGCCGTCACCCTGCTGTCTGTTGTTGTGCAGAAAAAGTCCTGTCACGTCATTTGCTTTGTATTTTTCAAC
>JAFXYZ010000063.1 GCA_017541465.1 bacterium
AGATAAATTTTCTCAAACTTGATGATAATTTTATTTTTATTTTTCAAAATTAAATAAAAATTTTATGCATCCATTGAACCCACGGGTAAAGAATACAACCGGCGGATAAACCGGCTGTGACAATAATAATAGAACCAACGGGTTTATTCTTCTCAAGAGTTGAGCTTCGCTCAACTCCTCTATCAGAGGAGTTAGCAAAAGTACAAAGGGGAGTGCTTGCTTCCCGACAACTCCACTATATTTTTGCAACTATAGTTTTACACCTAACTGAGTTCTGCATCGCCAAATCCAAATTGCTCCAAACTTCCATGTTTTGCTTGAACACAGATATATTGCAAATCGGTTTTTGATTCCATTGTTCTAATTGCTTCCGGAAGAACCTTAATACAAGAACCTTCTTTGACTTTTATAACTTCATTATCAAGAGTCATTGTACCTTCACCTTTTAGGAAAATATAAATTTCTTCATTTTGTATATGTTTATGATTAAACGGTAATTTAATTCCGGCAGGCATTGAACTGACAGAAATTTCACAGCTTGTTAATCCTAATAAATCGTGTAAAAAAGCCTTTCCGTTTTCGTAATTTTTGCCTAATTCAGCCATTGTTCCGATTTCTACATTTTTAAAGTTTGTCATAATTTTCTCCTTTTGTTTGATGTCTAACTATTAATCCAAATTTTTTTTATATTTTTTGTAAAAGATTATCTAAAATATTTGATTCTTGCTCTGTCAGATTTTTATACAATAAATTATTTAAATCTTCCGAAATCTTTTCAAATATAGGCTTGAAATCCTGCCCTTTTTTAGTTGAAATTATATATGTATATCTGCTATCCTCTTGAGAAATTTCTCTTTTTATGTAGCCTAATTTTTCAAGTTTATCAACTAACACTGTAACTGTCGGTCTTGTTCTATGGATTTTATCTGCAATATCTTTCATTGTCATTTTGTCTTGTTCATAAAGGCAAACAAGAATATCGCCATGGCTCGGTACAAGTCCATCTGCTCCGTTTTTCTTTAGTTGCTCAATAATAAAACGGTTTCCTTTTTCGTGAATTTTTGATACAAGTGCCAATAAATTTCTCATAAAATCATTATAATTAGATGTCTAATTATTGTCAAGCAGTAAAATTTTGTTTTTATTAGTTAGAAATTGTTCAATTTTGTTTGTCAGACATTTCAAATTAAGCAGATAATTTGTTCAATTCTCTCTGATAATTTTACAGTTCAATATAATGCGGAATTGTATCTTCATAATGTTCGTCTTTCATTAAAAATCCATTAGGAATTGTGCCAAGTAAGTAGGGTGCTGTCTTCAGACGCACCCTACTTACTGAAAATTGAAGATTTTCAAAAGCGGAGTGCAAAATTTTCGAGTTGCCAATAATCCGAAATCCCTCACAACCATTTCCAAATTATTTTCGGTAGACTAAAGTCTACCCTACAAACTTAAAATCAAAACAAATATCAGAGTTGAATAAACCTTATTTTATTTTCTTTATCAATTTTGCAGGGTTCCCTGCCACAACCACATTTTCAGGAACATCTTTTGTAACGACACTTCCTGCACCTATTACGGAATTTTCCCCAATGGTTACGCCGGGGAGAATGGTACAATCTGCCCCAACCCATACATTTTTCCCTATTTTAACAGGTTTGGGCGTAGCATTAATTCTTGTTTCAGGATTTATATCGTGATTTACCGTAACAATACTGACATTTGGACCTATCATTGTATTGTCGCCTATTTCTATCCCGCCGTTATCCTGAAAACGACAGCAGGAATTTATAAACACATGTTTACCGATTTTTGTATTTTTCCCGAATTCTGTATGAAAAGGCGGTATTATAAAGCAACTATCATCAATTTCGCTCGCTGTTAATTCGGAAAAAAGTTCCCTGACTTTTTCCGGCGGATTATATTTTGTATTCAGTTCCATTGTTATTCTTAGTGCATCTTGTGCATATTCACCGAAAGATAATAACAAATCGGAACCGAACTCTATGGGTGTTCCTGCTTTCATTAACTCTCTGATTTCTTCAACACTAAATTTATTTAACATAAACATTTCCGCCTATGACTACAACTTCTTTTTATTTTCCAAAACACTGTTTACATCATACATAAATATATTTTTTTGAAGGTCTGCAAGAGAATTATTATAAAACTTTATCCTTGCAATATATTCAAGTTTTGCCATATTGTAGTTTTTTCTTGCATTTTGGAGTTCCAGATACCCGACCTTTGTGCTTTCATCGGACAAATATGCTTTTCGTGTTATCTCAAGGCTCTCTTTTGCCCTTTGCACCTTCTCTTTTGCGCTTATGATTTGCTTTTGGGCAGTCAGAACGTCCATATATGATTTTTTTATGTCATAATAAACATTTTTCTTATAAGCTTCAATATCGCTCTCAGCAGAAGCTATCAAATATTTTGCCTTGTCGATTTCATTTTTCTTTTGCATTATATTAACGGCGGAATTCATCGTTACCGCTATATTTAACTGGTTATTGTGTATATCAGGTACCTGAGAGATGTGTTTATTATCTTTGTTATATCCGACTTTTGCCCTGAGTTCCGGGAAATAATCTCTCTTAACCCGTTTTGCCTGCTGGGTTATTGCCTCTTTTGTATTCTCAAGGGCTTTTAAACGCGGGTTATTTTCGTAAGCAAGTTCATAAGCCTCATTTAAAGTAAAAGGAAGCTCCTTCATCTCTGCGCTATATACGATTTCCTGATTTGGGGGTACTTTTTCAGAGCGTTTATAAACATAATTTCCGTCAATTTTTTTAATAAATTCAGGCAGAAAATAAGCGTCAACATAGTAAAATTCACTTATTTCTTTTATCTCTAAATCGTCCTTATCATCAAAATACATTTTGCTGCATAAGTTCGCTAAAGCAATATCAAGAGTATTTTTTGCATCAGTCAGTCTCATCTGTGCGTCAATGAGATTAACCTTCGCATCAATATAATCGGTTTCCGTTTTTTTATTGTTCTCAAAAAGTGATTTTGTTGATTTTACGATTTGCTCATTGATAAAAAGATTATTATCTTCAACCTCAACGGCAGCCTGGGCTTCAAGTACGGTAAAATATGCCATTTTGACGTTGCTGACGGTTTCGTTTACAACATCATCATACTGGTATTTAGCCGCTATTTTATAAAAATCATACATATTAATATTAGCGCCTGTTTTCCCGAAATCATAAATCAGCTGCTGAAGGTAAACCGAAAAATCGGGCAGAAGATTTTTTGAATACCCGTCATCATACCTTTTGTCGCTGTTTATATACTGATAATAATTAAGACTTGCGCCTAAGGTTGGGAAATAGGCGGACTTTGAAATTCCGTAGTTTTTCTTTGAAATTTCATAATTCAGCTTCGCTTTTTCTATAACAGGACTGTTTTTAATTGCATATTGTATGCAGTCATCAAGATAGAAAATTTTCTTATTATCAATTTCCTCTATCGCAAATGCCTGACAAAAAAGCATTATAAAAAATATTGCTATTATTTTGCTTATTTTCATTTTTCCACATTCAATATGGTTAGCACTTAACCCCTTAATTAAAACCTATTTTACAATAATACTGAACAGGATACAATTATGTTAAATTTCTTGTCTTATAATGGCTTACCGGGAATTAAGATATTCTCTTATCTCATCAAGTTTTCTTTTAGAATCGGCAACTCCGAGGTCATATATCTTTTGGAGTTTCGCTAAATTCTTTTCTATTCTTTGCATTCGGACTGTTTCAGAGGGACGGAGGACTATAATTCTTTTTTCCGCCTCGCATTTTTCGATAAAATCCATTGTTTCATTATATTTTTTATAAGAATTTTTTGCCGTTTCGACAAAATTCGGGAATTTGCCGTATAAAAGCCCATAGGGAAGATGGGTATTTTTCTTTCTGAATCCTGATGGTCTTGTTAATACAACAATAATTTTTTCAAAATTCATCTCAAGTGCTTTTTTTAATGGAACCGCATCGCCCATAGCCCCGTCGAGATAGAAATTTCCGTTTATCTCAACAGGCTTTGAGACAAAAGGCATAGAGCCTGATGCCCTGAAATATTCCATATCCTTTTTTGCGTCATCTATTTTGATATATTCCGCTTTTCCCGTTTCAAGATTAGTCACAACTGCATAAAAATCAACGGGATAGGTTTTATAGGTTTCAAAATCGAGTTTATCGAGTTCATAGACGAGTTTATTAAAACAAAACTCCCTGTTCATCACATCGCCTGTCGTGATAAGGGAATAGAGCCCCATATAATTTTTTTCTTTTGCGTATTTTAAATTGTACCTTAGTGCGCGCCCCATCTGGCGGGATTTATAGTTTATCCCGAACAGTGCCCCTGCCGATACCCCAAAAACAACATCAGCTTTTATATTGTTTTCCATAAAAACATCGAGAACGCCTGCCGAATACAAGCCTCTCATCGCCCCGCCTTCTAATACCAATGCCGTTTTCTGTTCCATTAAAAAAATTCCTGCTTTTTCTTATTTTATAATAAAAAAGACTTTGGGTTTCGTCAAAGTCTTTTTATTGCCTTATATTTTATTCTTTCTGTTCTTCAGCTTTTTCTACGGCTTTAACTTTCGTTTTTTGCTTCTTTTGTTTTGAGATTTTCTTAGTCTTAGCCTTTTTCTGAGATTTGCCGAGTTTAAAGTTTACAACGGTCTGTACTCCTATACCTGTTCTTGCCAGGTTTCTGAATACTGCCTGACCATAGATAGAAAATCTGTCAGAGAATAATTTCTTATTAATTCCCAAACCATACTGGAGGTAGCCGTTACCTTCCATCTTCTGCTCGGGCAGGTTTATATTTCCCGCCTGACCGTCAACACCGCCGTTGAGGCCCAGCATATATTGAAGAGTTGCATAAATACTGAAGGTTTCTTTTTCCCAGATAAAGTTCAGACCGGGCGCAATATTGAAGCCGTTAAGTATTCCCGTCTGCATATCCATCTGACCAAAGGAACTGCTCCAGTTTTGTTTTCCAAAGAAGTTATATGAAAACATTAAGTTAGGCTGAAGTGAAAAATCTCTCTTAATCTTCCAGTTATATGCAGCTTTGGCTGATGCACCCATAAAATATCCGAAGGTATCATCAGTTTCTCTCGGGGTATTTATTCTGTTGTTATACATACCGCCGTAAGCCATTGTACCTATGATAAAGTCTTTTTTATACCAGGTGCCGAGGAAACCTAACTGAGCACCATTCTGATATGCTTTTATCCCCTCCCAACGCTGAAGAGCACCGTTATAACCCATATATGCCGTAGGCAGGAACTCCCAGCCTCTTTTCAGTTTCTTCAAACCGAAATCAGCACCGACTAAAGTTCCATAATAGCCTGCATCTACATCGGCACTTGTCAGTTTCAGTTTGTCATAACCTCCGTAGCCCTTAGCCCATAAACCGCCATTTTTAAGCGAATACTGATACGGAGCATACAAATCACCTGATGATGCGTATGCGTTCGGGTTATAGGAAAGAATATCATTACCCTTAAATCCGTTATTGACAAAGGTATGATTAAATAACAAGTCGCTGATAACAAGCTGGTTCTGGTATTGTGCCAGAGTTGTTACCTGACCTCTGAAAACCTTCGGGTTATAGCTGAGGAGTGAGAAGGAATATTTTCCGTCACCTCTGCTTATTATTCCGTAATTACCGACAGCTGTTGCGACCTGCTTCTTTGTTGCCGTAAAATCAATACGGTCGCCTGCTTTCACAGAACCGTATTCAAAAATATCCAGCATTATATCTTTATCAATCGGGGCATCTGCGCCATACATATCACCGTAAATTTTATAATCCGAGAGGTTTATAATTCCATGACGGCTTGCTCCGCCTGCCGAAAGCACTGACGTTGATGAGCCGAATTTATCATATTTTGCACTTCCGCTGCTTCTTGCATAAAGGTCTGTTGTGAAATCAGCGCGCCCATCACCCGTTGTGCCTATAATGAAGTTGTTATTGGGTGTATAAGTTTCATAAGTTCCGTTTATTGCATTAATTACCCCTGCGGTCTGTAAATCGGAAACAGTAAATCCGAGAGCTTTTGAGTTGAATCTTGAACCTCCGTCAAGGAACATTGAACCACCGCTTATCAGCGATGAGTCGTCCATAGTCAGAGTTGCATTTTTCATGGTAAAATTACCGCCTGTTTGTTTGTAATAAGTCTTTCTTCCGCCTGCTGTGGTTGAAGTTGAACCTGTGTTGACGGAATTGCCATCCAGTTCAAAACTGCCCGAAATATTATTTATGTCACCTAACCAGGCATCGCCCCCGTCAATTACCATTGATGAAGTTCCGGGACCTGCCGAGTCATCGATATTTACTACACTGCCTCGTGTAATTCCGACAACTGCGTTTTTTGTTACATTACCGCTATACAGATTTAATACGGGAGTAGTTCCGCCGCTCCCTACATTCAGTCTGCCGGCTATATTTGTTGAAGCACCCGTAATTGTCAAATCTGTATTTGATGAACCTAAAATATTGATTGCTCCGTTTATGTCACCGGCCTGATAAGCGAGTGTAAGCTGAGAATCAGTGAGAGTCATTACGGAATTATCGTTTGTGGTCATTGTATCAGCATTAACCACACCTGATACGGTTCTTATTATATAATCGTTTATAAGATTTGCATCATTTGTTGAGTTTTGGACATTAATAACATTTGAATTAGTTATAAGACCACTGTTTTGAAGAGTTGTTTCAATATTCAGAGTACCGCCTGAGTTGTTATAAAAAGCACCGCCGTTACTGATTGTCAGATTACCCTGGGTAATAGCGGAATCATTTGTACCGCGCAGGATATTCAAAGTTCCCTCTCCCTCAGCTCCGTTATTTGTTACGGAAGCTCCTGAAGGATTTGTAAATTGAATTATTACATCTACGGTTCCGTTATTTTCTAAGGTATTATTATTTATAAAGTTATCGGAATAAATATAACCGCCGAGCTGATTTTCTACGGTAGAATCATTCTTAAAGGTTGTAGCATAAATCTTACCTGTTCCGTTGTTTATAAACGAAGCAGCACCCGATTTATTATTAATATTAATTACGTGGTGATCAGAAGAACCTACTCTGCCATAATTTATGAAGTCCGCAGCTGCTTCATTGTTCAGAGCTGCCGCCGTTAATGTTGAAGTTGTTGTTGAATTTGTGAAAGTTCCTCTGTTTACAAATGCGTTATTTACATTGATACTGCGCTGATTATCTGTTGTTGAGCCGGCAAACGTATTTATACTGGTTGCCTGAATTGAACCTTTATTTATCATCGAATTTTCCTGGTTCAGACTTGAAACAGTCAGAGTTGAAGCAGGGTTTGAGTTTGTCCAGCTTCCTTTGTTTGACAGTGTATTATTTACGACCACACTATTCTGGTTATCGGTAGTTGAGCCTGCAAAAGTCGTCATATTAGTTGCTAAGACAGAACCCCTGTTCAGCAATGAGCTTTCCTGATTAAGGTTCGCGGCTATAACTTGTGAACCCGAGGTGGAATTTTCCCAGGTACCTTTATTCACTAAGGTATTATTTACTTTAACATAATTTTGGTTGTCGATAGTCGAACCGGCAAACATTGTCATATTATTAGCTTCAACCGAGCCCTGGTTTAACATTGTGTTTTCTTGGTTTAAATTGACCGCTGTCAGTGTAGAGGAAGTTCCTTCGTTTATCCAGTTTCCTTTGTTAGCAAGTACACTGTTTACCTTTACACTGCCCTGATTTTGGGTATTAGAACCTGCGAAGGTGGTCATATTAGTAGCTTCAACCGAGCCCTGGTTTAACATTGTGTTTTCCTGGTTCAGGTTGGCTGCCGTTAAACTTGAAGCTGTACCACCGTTTGTCCAGTTCCCTTTATTTGCAAGTACACTGTTTACCTTTACACTGCCCTGATTTTCAGTATTTGAACCTGCAAAAGTTGTCATATAGGTTGTTTCAACAGAACCGAGATTTAACATTGAACTTTCCTGGTTCAAAGTCGAAGCCTTCAGAGATGATGAAGCGGTCGAATTTCTGAAGATACCTTTGTTTGCCAGTACATTATTAACTTTAACACTTCCCTGGTTGTCAGTGGTTGCTCCGGCATAATTTGTAAAGTCGGTTGCCGTAATTGAACCCTGGTTTAACATTGTATTTTTTTGGTTCAGTGTTGATACGATTAAACCTGAGTCAGAACCCTCGTTTATCCAGTTCCCCTCATTTGAAAGAGCATTATTTACTCTTATGCTGCCCTGGTTTTGAGTGCTTGAGCCAGAATAGGTTGAAAAATCGGTTGTAGTGACCGAACCCTGATTTAACATTTTATTCTTTTGGTTTATAGTCGATGCAGTTAAACTTGAATTAGTTCCGCCGTTAATCCAGTTTCCCTCGTTTGACAGAACATTGTTTACCTTGATACTGCCCTGATTTTCTGTTTTTGCACCTGAAAAGTTTGCAAAATCCGTTGCAGTGATTGAACCAAGGTTTAACATTTGATTTTCCTGATTCAACGATGAAACGGTCAATTTTGAAGCAGCCGTTGAGTTTGTCCAGTTTCCTTTATTTGCGAGAGTATTTGTTACATTAACATTTCCTCTGTTTTCGGTGGTTGTTCCCGCAAGAGTCGTAAAGTAATTTGCAGTTACAGAACCCTTGTTCAGCAATGAACCTTCCTGGTTTAGGTTTGAGGCTATAATTTTTGAAATTACGGTTGAATTTTCCCAGTGTCCTTTGTTTGTCAGTGTATTATTAGCCTTTATACTTCCCTCATTTATTGTAGTTGAACCAAGAAAGGTATTCATGTCATTTGTTACCACCGAACCTCTGTTGAACAGAGAATTTTCCTGATTAAAAGTATGTGCCGTTATTGTTGAATCAGTCGAGGAGTTTATCCAGTTTCCTTTGTTTACCAATACGTTGTTTGCTGTTATATTCTTTTGGTTTTCGGTATATGAGCCCGTAAAAGTTGTAATATAGTCAGCTATAATTGTGCCCTGGTTAAGAAGTGAACCCTCCTGATTCAGATTTGGAGTATTAATTGAGGAAGCGGAAGTGCCGTTTGTCCATGCGCCTTTATTTGCAAGAACATGAGTTACCGTAACACCGCCCTGGTTTTCGGTGGTAGAACCTGTATAAGTCGAAAAATCACCTGCAACTATAGAGCCCTGATTAATCATTGAGTTTTTCTGGTTGAGAGTTGAAGCATTTATCGAGGAAGAAGTTCCTCCATTTGTCCAGTTACCTTCATTAGAGAGGGCATGATTGACAGTAACACCGCCCTGGTTTTCGGTAGTCGAACCCGTATAAGTTGAAAAATCAACCGATACAACCGAACCCTGGTTTAACATTGAGCCTTTTTGGTTAAGAGTTGAAGCATTTACAGAGGAGTCTGTTCCCCCGTTTATCCACTGTCCCTGGTTTAAGAGGGCATGTGTTACGGTTATATTACTTTGGTTTTCCGTTTTTGAACCCGAATAGGTTGAAAAATCGGTTGTTACCGTTGTCCCGAGGTTTAACAAATTTCCCTGCTGATTAAGTACCGCTGCATTTATAGAGGAAGCTATGGTTGAATTTGACCAGCTCCCCTGATTTGCAAGTACACTCAGCGCGGTAACATCAGAGTTATTAGTCATTTTTGCACCAACGACAGTCGTGATGTTATTCGCAACAACAGCAGAATTGTTTGTCTGATTACCTGTTATTACTATATCCTCTGCATTAACTATATCTGCGCTCATCAGTAAATATACGGAAATCTGAACGGCTGCAAGCAGAGGCTTTATATAATTCTTCTTACTCATAAAAAAAAATTCTCTTATTCCAAAACCATTTTTATAGTAGCAAGAAAAATTATTGTAAGCAATAAAATATATGATAATATAATAAGTATGGTTAAGTTTTTTAAAAGATTATATGATTTATTTTTAAATAACATTTACGAGGAAGTAATTAAATCGCCTGTCAGGATACTTCCCGCAACATTTTTAGTGCTTTGTATTTTGGGCGGAATATTGTTATATCTTCCCTGCTCAGGGGATATGACCTTTATAGATGCCCTGTTTACCTCTGTCAGCGGTGTTTGTGTTACGGGTTTGTCCGTTCAGGATATATCTTCCGAGCTGAACCTTTTCGGTCAGTTTATTCTTATGCTTTTAATTCAGGTCGGCGGTCTCGGAATTATGAGTATTTCCTCCGTCATTTTCCTTCTGCTGGGCAAAAAAATGTCCGTTACCTATGAGAAGAACGCAAGAAGTATGTTCGATGCCGAAAGCCGAGATGAAATCAAAGATTCGCTGTTTTTAATCTTTAAATACACTTTTCTAGCTGAACTTACAGGATTTATTATTTTTACCCTGAGATTTTTCTTCCTCTCTAAAGACTTCTTTTTCTCGCTGAAACAGGCATTGTTTCTTGCGATATCGAGCTTTTGTAACGCAGGTTTTGCCTTGTTCTCAGACAATCTGATTTCTTATAACAGCGATTCAGCCATACTTTTAACCGTTTCCCTTCTGATTATCGCAGGAGGTATTTCGCCCGCTATTGCAATAACCTTTCCGAAAATTTTAAAAAGAGAAAAGTTGTCGCCGATAGCAAAAATTGTGTTTGTTACGACAGCTTCATTATTAGTTCTCGGTACAATTTTTATTTTTATGACTTCTTATAACGGTGTTTTGAGCGGAATGAGCTTCTCTGATAAACTTCTAAATGCCTGGTTTCAGTCTGTCAGCGCAAGAACTGCGGGCTTTAGTTCAATAGATTTGAGCAATTTATCCTGCGGAACATATCTTGCATTAATAGTTCTGATGATTATAGGGGGTTCGCCAGGAGGTACTGCAGGCGGTATCAAAACCACCACCTTTGCTGTACTGGTTATTACCTCTTATAACATCTTTCTCGGAAGAAAAAATATAATAAGAAACCGCGAAATTCCGCCCGAGACGATTTATAAAGCTATTGCCTTAATATTTGTATACTTAGGGGTTATAATCGTTTCGTGCTTTATCTTATGCACAACCCAGATACTTCCGCACGCAAAACTGGTTTTTGAGGTGGTTTCCGCGATGGGTACGGTCGGATTATCAATGGGAATAACCTCTCAGCTTGATACCTTCGGGAAAATGGTTATAATAATCACGATGTTTTTAGGCAGGGTATTCCCCGCAATGATTATCTATTACCTCAATTCAAGGATAAACGAGGTTTATCTGAGTTATCCGAAAGCCAAAATATCATTAACATAGGAGAAAATTTATGAAGGAGCAGGTTTTAATAATAGGTCTCGGTCAGTTCGGTATGGCGCTGACAAAAACCCTTTTCGCAAAAGGTTATGAGGTCATAGCCGTTGATATTGACCAGAAACTTGTTAATGAGGCTTCTAATTACGCAACAGATGCCATCTGTCTTGATGCCATCGATGAAATATCACTTTCAAAACTGTCACCGAGAAACAGAGATTTAATAATCTGCTCAATCGGTGCAAGAGAACCTTCTATACTGACGGTTGCGCTTTTAAAACAAATGGGGTGCGAGAATATTATCGCAAGGGCCTCTGAAGCCGTCCACGCAAGAATTTTAAAAGCCATAGGCGCAAGATGTATCATTAACCCCGAGTATGAATACGGGAAAAAATTCGCAAACAAGATTTTGTTTAAGAGCCTGTTCCTTGAAAACAGCAGTGATGAAATCGAACTCTTCGAGCTTCCCGTTCAGCCGTTTATGATAGGAAAAACACTAAAGGAGCTTGAACTTCCTGACAAATTCAACATCATTGTTACGGGTATCGTCAGGGATAACAAATTAGCAAAGCCTACTCCGACAAAGAAAATTCAGCAGAATGACAGGCTTCTTGTTACCGGAACAAATGACGATGTCGAAAAAATGATGAAGGAGAATAATAAATGAAATTTTCCGGAAAAATTTATGCATATTTTATAATCATTTTGGCTTGTTCCACCATAATCACGATAGCGGGAATATACGGGTTTCAGAGGCTTGAGCCTGCCATAAATGCCCTTAACATAAGAAATACCCAGTCACTTTATTATGCCGAACAAATGTTTGTAAGTATTTCTGCCCATAAAGACATAGACAATTTTGAAACTTATCTTTATAAAGCAAAAAATAACATAACGGAACCCGGAGAGGCTGATGCAGTTAAAAGAATAGCAGATATTTACAAAGAAGCCTTCAGAGGTAACCACGCAATTGAAGAACAAACAATCAACGAAATAACCTCTTTTGCCGAAATTAACCGTTCAGCGATGGAAAAGGCAGTTGTTAAGGCGAAAAAACAACAGAGCATTGAAATATGGATAATTCTGTTCCCGTCAATCTTCATCTGGATAGTGGGGCTTACTCTTTTAAGAAGACTTAACAGAGTTATTATCAAGCCCATTCAGGAATTAAACGATGCTGTTTTTGACTACAATAAGGGTAATAAAATGAGAAGATGTCCCTCAAAGACTTATTCAAAGGATTTGCAAATGCTCTATGACGGGATAAACCATATATTAGACGGTAAATAAAATAATGGTGCGCGGTTTTGTGCACCATTATTGATTAAACCATTATTAATAAGAACTATTTTATAAGTTTTTCAATATCTTCAGCAATTAATTCGGGGGTTAAGCGGTATCTTTTATTGAGTTCCGGCATCGGGGTTTTATCGGTAAACTCTTTAAAGGAACCGTAATTTAAGACCTTCATATCGGAACTGCCGTAAAATCTTGCGATTTTCTCACCGAACCCGCCGTCAAGCTCACCGTCTTCCATTGTAACCACAACCTTATGGTCAGCTCTTAAACCGCTCAGCATTTCTTCATCCACCCCCGTTATAAACTTAGGATTAATGAGAGTTGCGCTGATGTTTAGTTTATCTTTTAACAGCTCTTTTACCTTTTTCGCCTTTTCAGAGAAATCACCTAGCCCGATTAGAGCAACCTCACTGCCCTTTTCAACCATTTGATATTTGTTTAAAACGGAATAATCGGTTTCGTCACTGACACCTGCCGATTTTAAATCACCCGGAACTCTTATCACAACGGGGTGTTCTTTTTGGTTAACCGACCAGTCGAGCATTTTTAAATACTCTTCCTTTGTCGCAGGTGCGAGATAGACGATATTCGGGATATTTGAGATAAGTGAAATGTCGAAAGTGCAAAGGTGAGTTGCATCTGCGCCAGATATTCCGCCCCAGTAAATCAAAATTGTCGCAGGGCTGTTATTGAGCGCCAAATCCTGAGAAAGCTGGTCATAAGTTCTCTGAACAAAAGAACTCATAAGACACAAAACAGGCTTTGCCCCTGCTTTTGCTATTCCTGAAGCCATCCCGACCGCATGCTGCTCTGCTATGCCGACATCGACATAGTTTGCACCGAGTTTATTTCTGAACTCTTTATTAAACCCGAATACTCCGGGAGTTGCCGCCGTCATTACAACAACTGAGGAATCCTCTTTGACCTTATTAAGAAGATAGTCTTTTGTAATTGAGTTATAATCTTCGCCTGACTGAGTTGGCGCTTCATTAAGCCTGTCGAGTTCGTGGGGAAGAATCCAGTGGAAGGGCTCTTTATCCTCTTCAGCAGGCTTAAACCCTTTCCCTTTTTGGGTGAAGATGTGGACAACAACAGGATGTTGAGTATCTTTAACCTTATTAAACACCTCAATTAATTTCTGAATATCGTGCCCGTCATTAACATAAAAATATTCAAATCCGAGGGCTTCAAAGAAATTATTCTTAACTTTGCCGTTATTATTTCTGAGTTCCGTAAGCATATTTGCGATACCGCCCTGATTTTCGGCGATAGACATATCGTTATCGTTGACAACAATAATCATATTACTGTTTAAAACGGCTGCGTTGTTTAAACCTTCAAGCGCCTCACCGCCTGTCAGAGAGCCGTCACCTATAAGAGCAATAATATTCTCTTTTCCGCCAAGAACATCTCTTCCTTTTGTAAGCCCGACCGCCAAACTGACCGAGGTTGAGGTATGTCCGACCTTAAAAAAGTCGTGTTCACTCTCTTCGGGTGCGGTATAGCCCGTATATTTTGAATAATCTTCGGGGTTTATAAACCCTTCTTTCCTTCCTGTCAGAATTTTATGAGGGTAGCACTGGTGCGAAACATCAAACACTATCTTATCAACGGGGGAATTAAAAACATAGTGAAGTGCGATGGTGGTCTCGACAATTCCGAGGTTCGGCCCGAAGTGTCCGCCCGTTTCGTTTACTTTTTTTATAATTAACTCCCTCATTTCCCCTGAAAGAAGGTTTAATTCTTCGGGGCTGAGTTTCTTTAAATCATCAGCAGAATTTACTTTACTAAGTACGTTTGCGGTTGTTTTCATTGTTTCTTCCTCATTTTATTAACTGTTTAATAATACCATAAGCATGGTAGAAATTTAAAATAAAACTTCCCAAATTGTTCTGTTATAATGTATTATATTGTTTAAACGGGTATTAATTATGAAAAAGATTTTATGCTACGGCGATTCAAACACCTTCGGATATAACCCTGTTGACAGTTCACGGTTTGATAAAAACACAAGATGGACTGCCCTGTTAAAAAAACTTTTGGGCTCCGGGTTTGAGGTAATTGAAGAGGGAATGTGCGACAGAACGGGGTTTAAGGATAACCCTAAGGGCGCTTTATTTTCAGCGCAAAAGCATTTCCCCTCAATAATATCAAAGGCAAAGGATATTGATGTACTCATTTTGAGCATTGGCACAAACGATTTACAGTTTCAGTATGGTATCAGCTTTGATTTTATTGAAGAAGGGCTTGATAAATTAATCAAAACCGCACTTGAAAAAGTGAAGCGGGTTATTCTTATCCCGCCTGTTATTTTAGATGAAAAGGTTTTAGAGGGGTTTTTCAGTTTTCAGTTTAATAAAAACAGTGTTGCAAAATCAAAAGAGGTTGGGGCAATATACAGAAAATTTGCGGAAAAATATAATTGCGGATATTTTGACATAAACGAATTTGTAAGGCCGTCTGATTTTGATGGTCTGCATTATGACGAAAACGGACATAAGATTATAGCCGAAAAACTTGCTGATTATATTTTAAATAACCTTAGCCTATAAGATTAACCGACTTAATATTTCCGTCTTTTGCGTATTCAACACCCATTTCGGGAACGGTTTTTGCGCCTTCCGCTATCTCTGCTACCTGTTCGGTCAGCCGTCTCCAGGAAAATTCCAAATCAGCATCTTTTATCTTTTCTTCTCTGAAGAAGTTATGCACAAACTCCATTCTGTTTTGGGTTTCAGCGAAGTATTCCGCAAATCTTCTTCCCTCTTTTCCGCTCAGGATATAGGATTTATTTTTTGAAACGGGAAATGCATGGGCTTTCCCCCTTCTCGTATCATCGATTATTGATTTAATCTGCTGCGCGGCAGGTGTTTTATCCCTTCCGTTCGCAATTTGTGCAATTTTTTGCGCAGCCTGAAGCGGTGCGTTTACCGATATAACTTTTCCAAAGCTCACTGACATAATTTTCTCTTTCCTCATTTTCTTCGGTTATAATAAAAAATATAAAAATTATTTTTGCCAAAATACAAAAAATTTATTTCTTGTGTTAAAATTTAGAAAAAATAAAGAGGGAAATATTATGAGAAAATTTGTTATAATGTCGTTTATTTTAATGGGAATAGCTGAACTGAGCGCTTTTGCGGATATTCCTGAGCCCAGATGGACTAATTTCTGTCCTTCACAATACTGCAGTGCAACTCAAAGCGAAGATGCATACTGGTACGGCAGAAGAGTAAGATTTGAAAAACAGCTCTCAAACTGCAACAAACTCGAAGGCACTCAAAAGGCGCTTTGCTATGACGAAATGAACGCAGACGAGATGAAGAAAACCCAGGTCTGGGAAATCAGAACAAAACAGAACAGATAGGAATTATTCCCTGACAAAAGACGCAAAAAAAATCGCCCGACCTGGGCGATGGTACGTTGTAAATGGTTTGTGTTACTGCATATTCAAATACATTTCAACTTCAAGAGGTGATACATAAGTCCTGAATTTATCGCATTCCTTTTCTTTCGCAAGAACAAATTCATCATAAATATGTGCGCCGAGCGCATCTTTAATGATTTCGTCATCATCAAGAAATTCAAGCGCCTCTTCAAGATTTTTTGGAAGTGAATCGATTTTTGCTCTTTTTCTCTCTTTTTTGGTCATGTGATAAATATTTTCCTCGACCTGAAGAGGGGGTTCAATTTTATGTTCAACGCCGTCAAGAATAGCGCCTAGCAAGACCGCCATAGCAAGATAGGGGTTACAGGAGGGATCAGGTGAGCGAAGTTCTATTCTTGTAGCGTTCCCTCTTTTCGCGGGAACTCTTATTAAAGCACTTCTGTTTGCCAGACTCCAGGCAAGATATACAGGGGCTTCATACCCCGGTACAAGCCTTTTGTAACTGTTTATTATCGGGTTTGTAACTGCCGTAAATGATTTAACGTGTTTCAAAAGTCCGCCTATTGAATACAGTGCCTCTTTTGAGAGCTGATAAGTTCTGTTTGGCGCATAGAAAAGGTTTTTACCGTTTTTAAAAAGCGAAATATTACAGTGCATTCCTGAGCCGTTGATACCAAAAATGGGTTTTGGCATAAACGATGCGACAGCTCCGTTTTGCTCTGCGACAGCCGTTACCGCGTGTTTAAAAGTCATAATGTTATCCGCGGTCGTGAGTGCGTCTGCGTATTTAAAATCAATCTCGTGCTGACCTCTTGCAACTTCGTGGTGCGAGGCTTCGACCTCAAACCCCATTTCCTTTAAGGTTTTAACGATTATTCTTCTTAAATTTTCACCTTTATCTATCGGGGCTGCGGAATAATACCCTGCCTTATCAAAGGTATTTGTTGTCGGGTTGCCGTTTTCGTCCTGTTTAAAGATGAAGAATTCGGCTTCAGGACCTACGTTCATTGTATAGCCGAGTTTTTCAGCGCGGGCTATCATCTTTTTAAGGTTGCACCTCGGACACCCCTCAAACGGTGTTCCGTCAGGGTTGTGAATATCGCAGATAAACCTTGCAACCTTAACATCACCATCCGAGCGCCAGGGAAGAATTGCGAAGGTTTTGAGGTCGGGGTGAAAATACATATCAGAGGTTTCAATGTTCCTGAACCCTTTTATTGATGAGCCGTCGAGCATAACTTCGTTGTTCATAACACTGTCGAGCTGTTCTGAGGGAACAGAAAGGTTTTTCATAATCCCGTTGATGTCGCAAAATTCGAGTTTAATAAACTCAATGTTGTTTTCTTTTACAAGTTTTTTGATTTCGTCTTTTGTCAAAGTTTTGCCTGAAGCAATAATGTTTCGTTTTGCCATAATTTTTTCTCCTGTACCAAAAACAAATTATATTTATGCTCTTTTAAATTGTCAAAGGAGCTTGCGGTAGCTGGAATTGTAAACTTTTTCAAAATCGGAATTATTTTTAATTTTTTGCTTTCTTTTCGATTATTTTTTCAGTTTTTTTATAATTTTTTTAATAAAAAATAATTTTTTGCGGGCTGTTTTTTTAAATTTTTCTTAAATTTCTTTCTGTTTTACATTTTTTAATGTTAATAATCAAAAAAAATGCAAATAAAAAATCCCCGATTTTTCGGGGGGGGGAATAAAAAGAAAGGATACTTAATCATGAAAACTACAAAAGTTTTTAAATGTTATTGACTTATTACTCTATTATCATAACCTCTATGTGTGTCATATTCGGATATATTCAAATAAAAATATTTCAAAAAATTAATAAGCTCTTCTTGTATTTTTGCGGGGGTTTTAATTTTAAAAATTTAGTAAAGACTTAAACTTACTTCTAAGAACTATATTATAAATTCTTTAAAAATCATTTTAAAATTTTCCTGCGATAAAGAAGCTTTATATATTTTGGTTCCAGGATACTTACTTTTTATTATGTTTATTATTCTGTATTCATCAATAATATTTGTCTTTGTCCCAATAAATATTTTTTTGATACAATTTTTAGAAAAAGGTTGATGGATATAATTCTCTTTTGCCTCTAACTCTTGTATAAATTTAGGTTGGGTACATTTATATTTAAATGATTTAAGAGATGAAATATATTTATAATTGTTTCTTACATCAAACATACAACGACATTCCTGTTCGTATTTCCAATCGGTACTCTTAGTCAAAAAAACTTTTTCAAGTGCTTCTAGAGTTTCACTTTTTGTCATTAGGATATCTTTAACTAGTTTGTCACCTACTGCAGGAATTTCAGAGGAATATAATACATCTCGTGCATTTTTAAAAAGCATATAAGATTTGCTAAAACCAATAACTATACCTTTATGACAATCCGCATAATGCCCCCACATTAACAAATTATCATTAATTTTTGATAGAGATAAAATTCGCATATATTTTTTCAGATTATAAAAACATTTATCTAAATATTTTTTAGGATCATAAGTTATTCTCTTCCCAAGATTATTATAATGCTCCAAACTTTTTCCCAAATCTTCACATTCGTTAGTATTTGCTTGAGGCAATTGTTTAATTTTTTTAACAAGATTTATAAAGTATTTATTATCTAAACATTTTGTATTTTCAAATAATATAGGGACATCTGAATCATAAGGGTCGTTAAAAGTTTTAGGACTACTAAATCGTATTGTTTCAGATTCTAGTATTTTGATACCTACATATGCAGAAACATATTTATACAAACATTCATTGCCTGTCATATTATTTTGTCAATTCCTGATAAATCTGCATTAAGCGGGCGACGGTTTCAGATTCATTGAGCCAACGGAGTTTACCTGTTTCTTCATTTTTAATACGGAAGCCGTATGCTTCCATTACAGCCATATCATTTAACTGATGAGCTTTGCGAAGTTCTGGTGGCATTGTGAGTTCGTCATACAAATCAGCTAAAGAACATTCAGGATATAATGCTCGTGCATCCAAAATACCTTGAGCAGTCTTCTCTATCTTTGCTTTCTGCTCGTCTGTAGGTGTGCACCACGGGAAGTTATTATATACTATGGAGTTAGAGTATCTGTAATCACTTTTTATACGTCCGCATACTGTACGCATCCAAGCATTGTGTACATTAGAACACATAATTCCGAATGTAAATAAACTTGCGTCGGGTATTAACATATTAGCATTACTGCATATTATATTAGACGATACAAAGCCTATAGGAATATACTTTCTTCGCTCTGAAGAATGGCAAGGAATAATTAAGTAGTTAGTTTCAGGTTGCCTTATTTCTCCGAATAAATACGGAGTATCGGCTAATTTTCGTGTAGCTTCTCTATTACTTGAAGCTCTCATGTCCTTTACTTTTTGTACTGCTGATAATACAGGAGGTACATGTTTAATATCAACAGGCGATATATCTTTCAGCCATAGACACCAACGAGTCTTATTATGCAGAAACTCTGTAGCTCCTAAGAATTTTTTAAAAAATTTCTCTGACACGGGGTACTGTTTAATGATAGCATTTTTATCTTCGTCGGAGTAGTCGCATAAAGCTCCTCCGTCATTAGGCATACTTCCGAAGTCCATTTTAGGAACACTCTGTATAGGAGTTTTCCTATTTGATATAAATACGTCGGGAGCGTCAATTAAATATGAGTTGATATTATTGACGTACTGCATTCTCTCACTTGAATATAACCTTTTCTGCTTATTGGTATAACTAAAACCTACTATGACACAGTGCACGTGAGCTTTTATACTTGCTTCACTATCCCAACGAAATGTCCTATGTGCAAAGTCTATATGAATGCCTTGCTCAAACAACGGTTTCCATAGTATAGGGACTTGCTCTCCCTGAGTAATTGAGTTTGTTGAAACTAAGGCAGTGCATATATTAGTACCGCTCATAAAATCTGTAGCTTTCTTATACCAACATGAAACGTAGTCAAGATTACCTACATTCTTCCATTTATCTCCGAAGACAAGTATCATATCGTCTTTTTTAGCTTGAGACATTAGTCTTGCACCTACAAATGGAGGATTGCCCATGATATAGTGAAGATTATTCTTTGGTATGACTTCATTCCAGTCAATGTGTAAGACATTAGCTTCAACAATACTAGCGTATGTCTTCAGTGGCAGGAAGTCTAAGTCCATGTGTACTATATTTTCTGTCTTCTTGAGCATTTGGCTTTCTGCAATCCATAAAGCCGTCTTTGCTACTGTTACGGCGAAGTCATTTATTTCTATACCATAGAACTGTTTAATTGATACTTTAATAGGATTGGTTATTTCTCCTATCGTTATCTGTCCTTTGTATAACTCATGTAAGACTTCATTTTCCAACTTACGCAGTGAAATATATGTTTCAGTCAGGAAATTTCCACTTCCGCAAGCAGGGTCTAAGAAGTTCAGACTTGAAATCTTTGATTGAAAGTCTGATAGCTTCTTGTCTCTGTTCTTATTCTGCGGAAGTTGTTTGATTGCCTGAAACTCATTATTCAATTCGTCCATGAATAACGAGTCAATTACCTTATGTATATTTTCTATGGAAGTATAGTGCATACCGCCTGAACGACGTGTTTCAGGGTTTAATGTGCTTTCAAATACTGCTCCGAATATTGTAGGACTTATTTTCGACCAGTCAAACTCTTCACTTGCCTTAGTTAGCAATAATTCTCTTATATCTTCAGTAAAATTAGGTATCTCTATATGCTCATTTGCGAATAGACCGCCATTAACATAAGGGAATGCTGAAAGTTCAGGTTCTAAATACGGGTCTCTATCTTCAGGTTTAGTATTAAGTACTTCAAAGAGTTCAATTAGAGCCTTACGCATTCTTCCTGTCTCAAAATGACTCAAGTAATCTAAAAACATATTACGTTTAGGGAACACGTCAGCGTCTTCAGCATATAAGCAGAATACCAGTCTAACACATAACATGTTTAAGCTCTTTAAGGTTTCTTCGCTTGTTTTATCTATATACTGATTAAGAAGTGCATCATACAGTAAACCGACAATTTCTCCTGCTTGGATAGAAACTTCCATTTCTTTCTTCAGGTGTTCACTTCCTGTATCAACTAAAAAGGATAACCTGTAATATTCTTTTTCTAAGTCCTTTAGTAATATTTCCTGAGGTTCTCCGTTTGGACGTTCCATATCATATACACAGAACTTTTGGAAGTTACATGTAACTACCCAACGAGGGTGTTTTGATAAAGGCAATTCAGTAATATAGCGTTTAGCTTGTTGGAACGGATTAAGTAAACTCCCGTCAGACTGTTTAATAGGTTTATACAAATCTTTATCCGAGCTTTTCTGCTCTATCAAAACTTTAGTAGTAGGAATATATCCGTCAATAAAACTTGTATGGTCTAAGTGTACTTGGTCTTCAAATGATATAAACTGTTCAGGGTGTTCGACTCCTAATATAGTTAATAGGGAAATCCAAAATTTTTGACTTTCTCCCTTTTCATACCCTTTGTCTTTCCAGTATTCAGCAAATTCTTTGAATGCAATACGTTGTTTTACTTCCGCCATAAATACTCCTGTTACTCTGAATATATCATAATTAGAGGCAAAACTCAATTTTTATATTATGAGATAATAATATAACTCGATAGTTTTCTCTAAACCTCTCTCAACTATTAACTAATATTTTATAATTGATTTTCTGCGAGGGTTCTAATATCATTTATATTATATTAGGGAATATGTTATGAAAATTTTTGATTTTATTTTTTATTATTTTATGAAGACTGTAATTCTGGTTTTAATGAAGTTATTATACAGGGTTGAGGTCAAAAATAAGCCAAATCTCGGCAAAAACAAAGGTGTCCTCTTTGTCGGCAACCATTCAAGCTGGTTTGACACCCTCATTCTGACCTATGGTGTCGGGCACAGAATCCGCTTTCTCACAGGCGATTTTATCTTCAATGTTCCCGTTATGCGCACCCTTGTTAAGCACATGTACATTATTCCGATGAGGAAAAACCACGGCAAAGAAGCCATAGAGCTTGCCGTCAGCGCACTCAAATCAGGAAAACCCGTCTGTATCTTCCCCGAAGGCGAAATTACCCCGACAGGCGAAATGCTCCGCTTCAGAAGCGGTGTTTCCATTATCCAAAAAAACTCCAATGCTCCTATCATTCCCTTCTATATTCACGGTGCATCCGAAGTCTGGAGTATTGTTCAGCCGAAAATAAAGTTTTTCAGAAAAATGACAATCTACTTCGGCGAACCCTATTATCCTAAGGAAGAAAACATTAAAGATGCTGCAAACGAAGTCAGAGAACAGATTATAGCGCTGAAGCCGTAAATATTAATTATTTACGGCACATCGTAATGGCATTTTTAGGGCAGACAATAGAGCAAAGCGAACACCCGACGCATTTTTCTCTGTCCGAAACGACCTCCTTCCCCTGCAGGGATAAAGCCTGATGCTCCGATTCCGCGCAAATTCCCTCACATTTACCGCACGAAACACATTTTGTTTTATCGATTTCGGGGTAAACAACATAATCCTTGTTCAGGTTTCTGTGTGTGGTGATTTTTTTCACCGCCAGGTTTTTTAAGCCCGAAATATCGTCAAATCCTTTTTCTTCAAGATACTCCAAAAGCCCTGTAGTAAGGAAATTTATTACTCCGTATCCGTTAATCATTACTTCTGTGCAGACCTGAACCACGTCAGCGCCTGCCATAATATATTGCAGGGCATCTTTCCAGGTTGAAATACCGCCCATGCCCATAATTGGCAAATCAGACTTTTGTCTAATCTGCGAAACACACCTGAGCCCTATCGGTCTGATGATTTCCCCTGAGCATCCGCCGTATGTGGTTTGGCCGTCAATGTTTAAATTGGGTTCAAGTGTATCAATATTCATTCCCATAAAGCCCTGAACGGTATTGATTGCGGCAAGTCCGTCAGCGCCTGCCTTTTCAACCGCTTCTGCAATATAAGCAATATTGGTTACATTTGGTGTCAGCTTCACAAAAACCGGCTTCTTCGCCACCGCTTTTATCCATGAAGTAATTTTCGCAGAAATCTCGGCGCTTGTGCCGATAGCCATTCCGATATTTTTCTCTGGCATTCCGTGCGGGCATGAAAAATTCAGCTCAAACGCATCAGCAGGGGTGTCATTCAGTATATTAACAAGGTTTTCCCACTCTGTTTCCAGGACAGGTGCCATAATACTTGCAATAACAACTTTTTTGGGGTGTTTTTCTTTTAAATATTTAATTCCGTCACACCAGTATTGAACCGTTTTATGGCTCAAAAGCTCGATATTCTGAAATCCTATTACCCTGTTTTTCTCTTTTATCGGGTAATATCTCGGGCTTTTTTCCGTCATTTCGAGGTTATCAGGGGTAATTGTCTTTAAAACAGCCCCGCCCCAGCCCATTTCAAAGGCTTTATCAATACTTTCGACCAGAGCCGTTGGTGGCGCAGACGCAAGCAGAAACGGATTTTCAAATTCTATCCCGAACATTGTTGTTTTTAGTGTTGACATAGGGGAGACCTCTTTTTTTGAACATCATTATTATAACATACCTTCAACAAAGAATAAACCGTAAAAACTTGTCATCTTTCAAAAAAACAGTATAATAGAAAATTATATAATTAGGAGGCTTTTTATGAAAAAATTGGCAATATTACTCACTTTTGTTATTCTTTCCTCGGGCTTTGCGTTTGCCGGCAAATACCCCAAATACGATGCTGAGGTCAGCAAAATAAGAAGCGTCAAAAACGCACGTACTTCGGTAATTAACCAGGAAATGAAAGATATATCCGTTAAAATGGAAGAGCTTCAACTGAATAACTCCATAAGTCCCTCCGAAAAAAGCAAACAAATGAGAGAATATAACAGAAGGCTGAATAACCTCGCGCTTGAAAAGACTGAAATTTCAAACAAATACAATGCCGACAAAGCCAGACTGAAAGAGCTTTATAAACACTAATCTTTGCCGAAAATGATTTTACGAAAGATTAAAGAAAAAATTAATGAGCAATTATATACTCCGACACAGGCGGAATATAAAGCTGTGCTTGATTTTTTCCTGCATTATCAGTCCTTTCGCACACTCTATGACTGCTCGAGAGAGACAAAACTCGATATTGAAAAATGCAGGATAATCAAGAAAAAACTCTATAAAGACCGCCAGCTCGGGATGTATTACTTCCGCCCGAAGTCTGATCCTCATATCTTTATGTTTGAATACATAGCAAGGCTTGTGCCGAATTTTTCCTCTAAAATGAACATCGCGGAAATCGGCCCGGGAAGGCTTCCGATTATATCCGACAAGCACTTCGTCAACTGGGTTGGAATAGATTATAATTTTAAAGACGGGCAAATTGATTTTAACGGCAGAATATGGGATATAAGCAAGTATCCGACAAATAATGTTTATAAGGGAACGTGGGAAACCTGCTCAAAGATAGATGAACTCAGGGACAGGCTCGGGAGTTTTGATTTCGTAATCGGTTCGCACTCTTTTGAACACGTTTTTAAACCGATAGAAGCTCTGAACAGTGCTTCTGAACTGTTGAAACCAAACGGGTATCTTGTTTTATTCGTGCCTGACGGGTTTTCAGATGAACCTGCTGCGAGAAACGAGATGACGCATACTCTCTACCTCGTGCCCGATATGATAGAAGAACTTTTTCACTATTGCGGTAAATATAAAAACCTTAAAATAGAAACCTTCAGACCAAACTATGATTACGTCATCACCGCGCAAAAGATATAGAAAAATTATGTTCTTTTTGAATACCAGGCTCCGCGTCCTTTTGAATGCAGGATTAGGCTGTTTTTATTAATCAGATTTTGCAGAGCTTTTTTTACAGTATTTCTGTTTGAATTTGTAAATTCAACGATTTTTGTGATAGTTGCGGAGTGTTCATTATCAAAATACGACAGAATTTTTTCTTCAAGCTCCGTAAAATCACCTGACGGAACAGTTTGGTTTTTGTCGTTATTAATCTTATATTCAAGCCTGATTTTTTGTTTTTGCAGGGTTTTCAGAAAGAAACTTAACCAGGGCTCGAAATTGGGTATATTATATTTTAATGTTGTTTGGGTTTGTCTCAGTGCTCTGTAGTAGCCTTCTTTGTTATCTTCAATAACTGCTTCCATAGAACTGTAAGGAACATAAGAATACCCTGCTTTTAACAATAATAAATTGGTTAAAGCTCTTGATAGCCTGCCATTTCCGTCCTGAAACGGATGTATTGCCAAAAATTCCACAATAAATATTGCAATTACAATTAACGGGTGTAAAAATTTATCTTCAAGATTATTTCTTGTCCAGTTTACTAATTCTTCCATTTTTAAAGGTGTTTCAAAGGGTGTTGCCGTTTCAAATACAATTCCCAGCTCCTTGCCTTCCTGAGAATATGCCGCAACCGCATTAGATATTTTTTTATATTCACCCTTGTGTTTTTCATCTTTAGAGGAATATTGCAGGAGTATTTTATGAAGTTGTTTTATGTAATTTTCGGATAACGGAATAACTTCCCAGTCCTGAAAAATTGTATCCGATAATTTTGCGTATCCCATAACTTCCTGTTCATCTCTTGTTGTGAATGATTGTTTGCTGATTGATGATAAAAGTTTTTCAACTTCTGCGTCCGACAACTTATTTCCTTCTATACGGTTAGATGAACCGACACTTTCAATGGTTGCAACTTTTTTCAGGTTTTTTAACTTCTCGGGAGTCATTTTATCCAGTATTTTCCATTTAACTTTAAACTCATCAATTTCAGAAATTATTGTGAGCATTTGGTTTGTAATTTTTATGTCGTCAGCTTTTATCATAAATATAATTTACCCATTTTTACCCAATTTTATCCAATTATACCCAATTTTACCCAATTATGTCAAATTTTTATCAAATTTTATTAAATTTTATCAGATTTCGCAAAATTTCAAAAATAACTTGAAAAATTTCAATTATTTGGTATTCTTAGTCCGTTGGTATATGTGAAATCGGAGTTTTTGTATGAAGAAATTTCTTCTGTTTATATTTGCTATTTTTATTTTGTCCGGAGTTGCTTTTGCGCGCACTTCCGAAGTTATAAGTAATCAGTATCTTATTGAAGCCCAGAAGAAAATTGATAAAATCGGGTTTAATCTTCTTAACTCAAACGGAATAGACAAAAGAATGGTCTTTGGTTTTAATTTAAAAAGAGTTGTAAATGCTGGAACATATTCTGCTGACAGGCAAATCGTTATGTACAGAGGCATATATGAACGGCTGAACTCCGATGATGAAATAGCAGCGGTTCTTGCTCACGAAATATCCCACGGTGTTGACAGTTATGACGGGATTTTAAGAGGGTTTTTCTATAAATGGTCACATTTCTTTGCTCCAAAGAAATATGAATACAAAGCAGACAAAAGGGCAGTGGATTATATGGTGCATGCAGGCTACAACCCTGTTGCCATGATAGTTATGCAGAGTAAATTATTCTCTCAGAGAAGATATGACTGGTATTCAACTCATCCTCTTACATCAAGAAGAATGATGACGGTTTATGAATACATCTACAATAAATACCCAGAATATCTTGTAAAAAACAAATATAAAGATGATATTTTCTATCAGAATTTCCTTCTGACTTCACAGGATAATCGTTTGAAATTCCAGCAAAAGGTTGAAAAGAAATCAAAGAAGCCCGTTAAGTATATGTAGGTGAGTGATGAAGAAGTTATTTACCTTCATAGTCGGCTTTAACCTCCTTTGTATGTCGGCATTTGCCGAAATCAGAGATGAGTTTGTCGAGAAGACACTTGATAAAAACCTAAAGATTAAGCCCAGAAAGGTTGTGGTGGTTGACAAAACTACTATGACACCCGTTCATGTCCGAATGAAACAGCCTTTTACAACAAAATGGCTGACACCAAAATCACGGGAAAATATTAAGGAGGGGGATATTTTTGAATTTGAACTGGCGGAAGAGGTGACAATCAGGAATAAAACCTATCCTGAAGGAACACCTGTCCTGGCAAAACTTGAAACCGTTTCTATGAACGATATTATGGGTGTTCCTGCCGATGTTGAGTTTGGCAGTTTCACTCTTGACGGGATTCCTTTGGGCGGGTTGGTTAAAAAGACGGGTGCAAACAGAACATATTGGGTATATCCCTGTATCAACGGAGTAAACAGATTTTTCGCTCTGGGCTATGCTTTTATGCCTGTTCGGGGCGGCCATGCGAAAATTAAACCTACCGAAACCTTTACCCTCTATGCGGAATAATCTTTTTTGAAAAATATTTTTTAATCTGTCCGAATATGGCGTATCTGACGTTTATACTGATAATATAAACGGATATGTAGTTTTTTTAAACGGAGCAGAAAAGATGAAAAAGATTATTGTTTTAGGCTTAGGCAGTGGCGGAGTGAACGTACTTAACAGAGGAATTTTTACTTCTCAACTGCCTGAGAATGTTGAATTAATAGGTGTTAATACGGATAAACAAATTTTAGAGAAAGCCCAAATGACCAAAAAAATCTTAATCGGAACGAATGGTTTAGGTGCAGGCGGAAACCCTGAAAATGGTAAAAGAGCAGTGGAAGAGAGCGAGGAAAAGATAAGAGAGGCGATAAAAGATGCTGATTTATTGTTCCTTATCGCAGGTTTTGGCGGCGGAACAGGAACGGGGGCAAGTGTAAAGATTGCAGAAATTGCAAAGGAATTAAACATAAAAACCTATGCGCTGATTAGCTATCCCTTTTCTTTTGAGGGCAAAAAACGAAATAATCAGGCGATAAACGGTTACCGCGAGCTTTTGGGGTATGCGGATGAAATTTTTGTTTTTCATAATGACGACATGCTCAAAACCTTAGACAGAAGTGCAACAATGGCAGAGGCATTTCAGATAAGTGACAGGCTGCTCAGCGAAAAATTCTTTGAAATTTACCGTGATGAAATGAGAAAGGAAGAAAAAAATGAATAATGCAAAAATATGCTGTATCGCGCTCGGCGGCGGTGGTAAAAAAGCTCTGAACCTATTGAAAAAAGAGGTCCAGGGCGATTTAAAATTTTTGGAAGTCGATAAAAAATTTTTCAAAAACTCTGAAGAAGAAAAAGACAAAATTAAAAATGAAATCGGAAAATCTGATATTGTCTTTATTATCCTGGGGCTTGGCGGAAAAACAGGCATGGGCTTGGTTTCTGAAGTTGCCGAAATTGGGAAAAGTTCTGGTGCTCTGACAATAGGAGTTGCCACAATGCCTTTTTCTTTTGAGGGCAGAAAGATTCGTGAAATTGCAAACCAGGGGCTTGAAAAATTAAAAAACAGTTTTGATGCTTATATTTTGGTAGAGAACGATAATTTGACAAAATTATCCGATAGCGCAATGACAATGACGGAGGCTTTTAAGGTTTCCGATTGTTTACTTTCACGTGCGATAAGAGGACTTTCCGATTTAATCTTAATCGAGGGCATGATTAATATTGAAGTTAAAGATATAAAAGATGCCCTGAAGGGTTTTTCTGAAATCGGCATTGGAAGTGCTTTCGGGGAGGACAGGGCAATAAAGGCTGCAAAAGACGCAATAAAATCACCTTTGCTGCAAAAACCGATGAAAGATGCTCAAAAGCTCATTATAAATGTAACAGGGGGCAGGGATTTATCCCTTAATGAAGTTGTTGATGCGGTAAAAATACTTACCGAAGAGGTTTCTGAAAATGCTGCCATTCATTTTGGCGCAGTTGTTGATGAAAAAGAAAAACAGAGTATCTATATAACAATCATCGCTTCAGATTTCAGAAAGGAGCCATAATGAACCCTGAAGAAATTTTTAAATTTTTGGAAAACATTTGCCATGATGAAAAAAAGACGGACAAAACAGCGGAAGTAATCGAAATTGATATTGAAATCGTTACTACCAAAAGAACAGTTATAGACACCATTCTTTCTTAAATTGGTAATCACTCCCAAAATGAAGAGGTCACAAATCGGCCTCTTTTTCTTTAATTTTTTATGTACGAACTCTTTTAAATGGTTTATAATAAGTATATTGTTGGAGAGTTTAAAAAAAATGAAAAAGTTCTTTTCTGTCTTATTTTTGTTGGTAATATTGACCTCGTCAGCATTTGCAATCGGCAGAGATACTATGGATAAACTCATGCAGGGCTGGGTTGGTGAAAATATCAATACGGTTATTGACACCTGGGGTTATCCTGATGATGTAAAGAATATAACGGGCAGAACGGTTTATTACTGGGACTTTAAAAAAGAACGGCTTGATTATTTCTATGGTGCAGGGTTTATGTATATTGACACTCTTCGCTGTACAAGAATGTTTGAAACCGACAAAAACAATATAATCATAAAATGGCAGTGGAAGGGAAACAGTTGTCCTGCAACATATAGAGGTGTAAGAAAACTCGTAAACCCCAAAAATGACTACTGGCAACAGGAAAAAGAGCTGAAGAAAAATAAAACTTCTTTATGATTTATATTTAAACGGTGTGTTATTTTCTCTGATACCGTTATAAATAGCACATTTTGAACAAACACATTCTTCCTTTGGCGGAGTGCTGAGGTCTGTTACCATTTGTTTCCCGTATAACACATTCGGGTTGTTCAGGGCATTCAATAACCCTTCTTTAAACACATTCACCCCAAAATTCATATCGCCATAGTTGATACAACACCCTAAAAGGTTGCCGTTCCAGTCAATCTGCGGTCTATGGAACAACACTCCGCAGAAGGAATCCTTCAAAACCTTCTGATAAGCCGAATTGTCGTTTTCCCCGGAGGTTTTGAGCAAAATATCCTGAGAAGCATTTTCGTCTTGTTTCATTGCTGAGATGTCAAATCCTGTCGTTTTCTTAATCCATTCATAGTCCCTCCAGGGAGAATATTCGGGGAAAGCATTTAATTCATAGAGAATTTTTATACCAAGACTGTCAGCAATTTCTTTTGCCTTAACGGTTTCGTGTTCATTATGCCCAAAGATAATAAATTTATAAACTATTTCGGGGAACTCGGAATTGTATTTTTCTTTGTATTTCTGAATCATCCTGATATTATCGAGGACCTTGTTAAAATCGCCTCCGCGTCTGTAGATTTGGTAAACCTCCTGAGTAGCACCGTCAATAGATACCCACAGAAGTCTGAATTGATATTTTACAAGTATTTCTGCCATTTCTTCGGTTAAAGTATTCAGATTTACTCCGTTAAAGGCTGTCAGCCCTATCCCTTTTTCATAGGCATATTTAATGATGTCTCCGAGCTCGGGGTTTAAAAATATCTCTCCGTTGGCGGACAGCTCTATTTCGTCAAAATCATAGTTATCAACGAGATTTTTGAAATCCTGAAATTTGAGGTAGCCAAAAGCATTAATTGATTTTAAATATTCTTCTTCCTCTCTCATCCAGCACCGAACACAGTTTAATTGACATTCGTTGCAGGCTTCAAGCCCTATTCGTTTGGGTAAATCTTTTTTTGATTTATAGAAAAACGGGGAAGAGTTTTGAGGGCAGAATTTATGATACCCTAAAACACCAAGCCCGCCCGCCAGCGCTAAACAAGTCGAATACTTAATAAAATCGCGTCTGTCCATTATTTTACATCCCTTCTCTTTCTTTTTCCCAAACCCATTTGCCCTTTTTGCTGATGTACCCTTCTTTGTTTTCAAATTTGACGTAGGCTAAATCGCCCCTGAAGTCGCGCGCAAATTCATAGAATTGCGGAATAACGGATTTAAATTTTCTGTTAATGTACCCTGTTTTATAGTCGAGTGTGAATTGCGCCATACCCGAGCTGAAATTATCAAAGGCACTGAATTCGCCTTCTGACACATCTTCAGGAATGTCAAAAGTCTTTGAATATTTTATATTCCCCTTTTTATCAATAAACCCTGTTGTGATTTTTCTCGGGTTTTGGTCGATATAAAAGACGGTTAAACCTTCATAAAAACTTCCGCAGTAAAGGTTTATAGGGGATAATTTTTCCCTGTCGAGAACTGTTTTTCCTTTTTTATTTATGTAGGAACACGATTTTTCATTTTCTTTTATTATAGGGGCAAGTCCTTCTCTGAAACTTCTCGGCTCAAGTTTGTTATCTTTAAATTCAATTATGACTTCACCTTTTTTATTCATATAACCGTCTGTTGTATGCTCTGAAAAAGAAAAGGCACTGAGTCCCTCGTTAAAATCAGAAACACTGAAGTACTTTGGCTCAATAACTGTTTCCCCTTTTCTATTTATAAATCCCCATTTTCCGCCTTTTTGTATGGCGCACTTGCCCTCCTTAAACCCCTTCATTTTTTCAAAAACGGGCTCAGAGATTTTATTATTCTTGATGTCGATGAACCCAAAGTTATCGTTTTTGCGGTAAATAACAAAATCCTCGGATAAATTTAAAAGCTCATCATAATTAAAACCTATAACGGTTTTTCCTTTTTTATCGATTATCCCGTATTTTAAATTTTTATTTTGGGCTATTGCGTAATTACCCGAAAAATTAAAAGTGAAACCATAGTTTTGCGCTATAACGATGTTTCCGTTTTTATCAATATAGCCGCCCCCAGATTTATCGTTTATTGGATAGATGTTTTGGGCAAAAGCGCAAGGACAAAACAAGAAAATTAAAACAAATAAAGCAAAAACTTTTTCCATAATAATTGATTTTAACTTATTTTACTCTTTTTGTCATTTCTTGTTTAATATGATAAAATTTCGCTATGGGAAAAGTCAGAAAAATATTATCATCGTCATATTTTTTGGATATAACAGTCCTTATTTTTCTTATTGTTGTATGTGCAGTTTTTCTCGGTAATCATTTTGTGTGGATTTTTTCCGACAGAGGACGCGAATTTCTTTTTCCCCAAATGTTTCTTGAGGGGTTAAAACCTTATAAAGATATAACTTTAATATATTTCCCTCTCGGCTACTACATCAATGCTTTTGTTTATAAGGTTTTGGGGGTAAATTTTTCATCTCTTTTAATCAGCCAGAGCATAGTATGTTCTCTTTTTATCTCGGTTTTTTATTTGATTTCGAGGGAATTTCTTCCGAGGTTTCTGGCTCTCTTTTTTAATATTTTTCTTGTATCCTGCTGTATTTTCGCTTCTAATGATTTATTCAGCTACATTATGCCCTACTCTTATTCAAGAGTGTATGGAATTTTGGGGGCGGGTTTATTTTTATACTGTTTTATAAAACTGTTTAAGACGGAAAAAATTGTTTATTTATACCTTGCCTCTCTTTTTACAGGCTTTTCTCTTTCTTCAAAACTGGAGTTTTTTTGTGTATTTTTAATGTTTATTTTCGGCTTATTTTTGTATAAAAGATTAACCGTAAAAGAATATTTTAAAGCCTTTTTGTGTTTTTTATGTTTTCCCTTAATTTCTCTTTTTCTACTTTTTGGGGTTTCCTTTTCAGAGATAAAAGATAGCATAAAATTTGCTTTTGATTTTGCTTCAACCCCTGTTATGACACAGTTTTTATCTCTTGCTGGCCTGTATCCGTTTGAACTCAGAGAAAATTTCAGACAGTTTCTTGTTGATTTGCCTTCTTTTCTTTCAGTGCTCGCGGTGACTATGGGTTGTTTTTTCGTTAACCTGAAATGCAGAAGGATAATATCTGTTCCCGTGTTAATTTTGGGAATTGCTTTTTTGTATTATATTTCTTTTGGAAAAAATGAGTTTTGGGTTTGGGTGCCGTTTGCGTTTCTGCTTCTTTTATTGTCTGGTTTTAACAAAATAAAGACGGACAAAACGGTTTTGTTTTTGGTTATTTCCTGCCTGTTTTTCGGGCAGAGGGAGTTTTTTAAACTCTCTGTCATTGACTACGGAACTTATTCTCTGCCTTTTATTTTCTTAGGGTTTTTAGCCATAATAAATAAAATTTTCTCTGAAAAAAATACCGAAAAATACCTTTCTTTTCTTCTTTTGAGTTTTTCTCTTGTTTATTTCTTTGGTCTTTTTTCAGAAAGATATATTTCAAATTATAAAATTGAAACACCGAAAGGAAGTATTTATACAACAGAAAATAATAAAAAGTTAATTGCCGGGGCAGTTGATTATATTTTAAATAATACGGATAAAAATGACACCCTTCTTGTTTTGCCTGAAGGAAACATTTTCAATTTTATTACGGACAGAAAAGTTGATCTCAAATGCTTTATGATGGACAGGCTCTACCACGATGCATACGGGGAAAAAAGGGCAAAGGAAAAAATAGAAAACTCGAAGAGCGATTATATTTTTATAATCAAAAACGATGATATTTATGATTTTGAACGTCCCGAGCTTTATTCTGAAAATTCGGAAACCGAGTCGGCAAAATATATTTTCGCTGACTATGAAAAACAGACGAGAATAAGCGGAAAAGATGAAAATAATTTTATTGATATTTATAAGAGAGTTGAAAAATGAAAAGTTTAACCAAGCGCACAGTTGATTTTATAATTTTGTTCCTGAGTTGTTTTACGGGTATTATTTTATGTTTTTTTATAGGAAAAGACTCGGGGTGGGACTTGGCGAACTACCACGTTTATGGTCCCTGGGCTCTTTTGACGGGGCGTATCGGCTATGACATTCTTCCCTGCAGTTTTCAGTCCTATATAAACCCTCTGATTGATTTTCCTCTCTATTTTATGATTAAGTATTTCAATAACCACCCGTATTTTATTGAGGCAATTCAAAGCCTCTGGTGGGGCTTTTCGGTATTTTTTGTGTATAAAATATCTTCGCTGATTTTTAAAAGTGAGAGTAAAAAATTAAATATTTTTTATATTATTTCTTCAGTGATAATCGGCGCAACGAGTGTTATTTCAATTTTTGAAGTCGGAATGAGCTGTGATGACCTTATAACCTCAACCTTTGTTCTTGGGGCGCTTTATTTATATTTGAAAGATTTTTATCTTGAGGAAGGCAAAGAAAGAGGGCTTATTATTCTTCTTGTTTCACTTATTTTTGGTCTGGCGACAGGGCTGAAGGTTACGGGTGCAATATTCTTCGTTGCCTTTTTCTTTATGCACTGTTTTCTTCTTCTTCAAAACAAACATAACCCTCTGAAGCATATCGGTCTTATTATAATTGGTTTTTTTGCGGGCTTTTCGGTTACGGGGTTATGGTGGTATATCCTGATTTACAACAAATTCGGCAACCCGTTTTTCCCTCAGATGAATCATATTTTTAAAGCCCCGGGGGCACTTCCTGTCAGCCACGCTGATTTCAGGCACTACCCCTTGACGCTTATGCAGTGGCTGTTTTATCCTTTTTACTGGGTTTTCGGATATGACAACAGACACTATGTTCACTTTGTTATTGAAGCCTACAACATAGACTACCGTCCTGTTTTTGTTTATATAACCTCTGTTATTTTTATGATGAAGCAGTTCTTCTCAAAGTTCTCAAAACAGGAGAGGGTGAAGGAAGATTATGAAAAAATAACGGGGTATATCGTTATTTATACAGTATTTGTATATGTTATGTGGCTTAATACATCAAGTATTCTTCGCTATATAGCACCGTTAGAAATGCTTTTTGGAGTTTTAATTTTTTCAGTTATATATATTTTCTTTAAAAATAAGGCAAAAATTGGAGTTATAATTACTCTCGTCCTCAGTATATTTATGCTATTTTCAACAAAGTATATCAATAATGAAGAGGGAGCATACAGAGTACCCTTTGGTAATAAATTTATTGAGGTAACACCCAACAATTTCCCTGATAATGCAGTTTTGTGTACGCTTGGGGGACATCCATACAATATGTTTATGCCATTTGAAAATAAAAATACAAAACTTGTATATATTTTTGGCGAAACGGAAAGTTATTATTTCAGATATCCTGTTAGCGAAGAAAATCGTATAAAAGAAATAATTAATAATCCTGATAATGAAATTTATGCAATTTATTCTGATGCAGATACTATTTTTCTCGACTTGGCTTATGTCGATAAATTCCTTGATATAAGAACAAACCCTGAAAGGTGGGAGTGTAAAAATATTCCTAACGAGTTTAATGATTCTTATGTGCTGTGTAAAAGGTTAAAGAGATAAATTATTTATAAATAACTATCTTTTTGCCTTCCTTCTTCCATTGAACATAATCAGCAGTAGCAGTAAAGACAACATCGGTTGCGCTGTTAAGTGCGGTTTCAAAGGAATCCTGAACTACACCGATAACGAAACCGACTGCAACAACCTGCATCGCAATATCCTGCGAAATACCAAAGAGAGAGCAAGCCATTGGAATTAACAATAAAGAGCCCCCTGCAACGCCTGATGCACCACAGGCTGCCAGTGTTCCCAAAAGTGAGAGAATTAGCGCTGATGGTATATCAACACTAATTCCAACTGTATGTGCTGCTGCCAAAGTCATAATGGCAATAGTTGCGGCAGCGCCGTTCATATTTATTGTTGCACCTAAAGGAATTGAAACGGAATAAAGCTCTTTATCAAGTTTCAAGCCTTCGCAGACAGACATATTAACGGGAATATTTGCCGCCGAGCTTCTGACGAAAAAGGCGGTTATCCCTGATTTCACCATACAGTGCCAGACGAGAGGGAACGGATTTTGTTTAATGCAAAGGAAAACAAGAAGAGGAACGACTATAAACCCTATTGCCATTTTTGTTCCGACAATAAGAAGGATAAGTTTTCCGTAAATTTTAAAGACAGAAAGCCCGTTTGTGGCGATACTCTGGTAGATTAACCCCATAATTCCGAACGGGGCAAGGTCTATGATAAGCTCGACTATCTTTGATATTGCGTCAGAGCACTCCTGAAGAAATTTCTTTGAGCTTCTGCTTGCAACATTTTTCATAGCTATTCCGAAGATTAAAGCCCAGAAAAGAATCCCGAGGTATTTGCCTTCAACAATACAGTACGCAGGGTTTGCTACTATATTAATAATAAGGTTTTTAAGAACCTCACTGACATTTGAGGGAATGAAATCTGAGGTATAAGTTCCCGAGAAAACGAGGGTTTGCGGGAACATAAAACTTGTTGCAACGGCGGTTACGGCTGCGAGGAAGGTGCTTAAAAGGTATAATAGAATAACCAGTCCGAATTTATGGTTTAATTTCTTCCCCTGCGCCATTGCGCTTGAGACGAGAGCAAAAACGAGAATAGGCGCTATTGCTTTGAGTGCGCCAACGAACAGTTCGCCCATAAGAGAGATGAAGTGAAGGTTTTTAACGAATAAACCGAGCAAAATACCGACAATTAAACCGATGGAAATTTTAACAACAAGGTTTGCTTTCTGGTAAGTATGCACAATTTTTTTGAGGATAATAAGAATCTCGTTCATTTGACTTCCTTTTTTGCTTCGGCTTTTTCTCTCTTTCTTTATTAAACTACAAACATGAACTCATTTGAAGAAGGTCAGCTTAAAATAAATTAATATATTTTACTTTAAACAGGCACAAAATATTTTCAGAGTGTTTGAGATAATCGTAAGGTGTTTCTCTATGATAAATTCAATTCTGCCCAATATAAGATATAACAATTTTTCTAAGCCGTCCTTCAGAGGTCAAAACGGTGCTTCTACTTTTGACGTAAAAGGAACGCAGACAACCGCGAAAATTTATACAGGAAATGTTGATTATGAAACTCTGGGTGCTATCCGAAATATGTGCAACCACCCTGTTTTTAAAGATGTTCCTATAAGAATTATGCCCGATACCCACGCGGGAAAAAATTCCGTTGTCGGCTTCAGCGCACCCATAGGACCAAATGGGAAGGTTATCCCGAATATTGTCGGCGGAGACATCGGTTGCGGAATGCTCTGCGTGAAACTTGATGTCGGAGATAAAGACATTGATTTTGCAGAGCTTGATAATGTAATAAGAAAATATATTTCCTCCTCTCATACTGAAAGACCAAAGAGCCTTGAAAAACTTCCGAATACGTTTTTGAAGGAAATAAAAGAAATCGAGAATAGAAAATTTAAACACCAGAGCAATAATGTTCTTGCTTCTTTAGGAACTATTGGAGGCGGAAACCATTTTATCGAGGTGGATAAAGATGAAGAGGGAAGTTATTACCTCGTTATCCACTCAGGCTCAAGACTTTTTGGAAAAGAAGTTGCAGACTACCATCAGAATATCGCAAACAGACAAAATCAATATACGATAAAAGATTTATCCTATCTTTCGGGTGATGAAGCGAAGGATTATCTTGAAGATATGAAACTTGCTTTAAAGTTTTCGGAATATAACAGGCGCGCTATCGCAGATGAGATTATTTCAAGAATGGGCTGGCGCGAAGTTTCTTCGTTCGAGAGCCACCATAACTACATCTCAGAGGACGGAATGATTAGAAAAGGTGCAATTTGCGCCGATGAAGGAAAAGAACTTATTATTCCCCTTAATATGAAAGACGGTGCTCTTCTCGGCACAGGCAAAGGGAATAAGGAATGGAATAATACCGCCCCCCATGGCTCCGGCAGACAGTATAAACGAAGAGATGTTAAAAATAACCTCACTCTTGAAGAATTTCAAAAGACTATGAAGGGTGTTTATTCAACCTGTATTTCCCCCTCAACCCTCTCTGAAGCGCCTCAGGCCTATAAGCCCTCCGAGGAAATTATTGAAAATATAGAAGACAGTGTTAAGGTAAATAAGATAATTTCCCCTGTTTATAACTATAAAGACTGACAAAAAAACTTTTTTGGAGTTTTTAAACCGTCAGAAAAAATTTGTACTTCTTAAAAAATAAGGTATAATAAAAGAATGATAAGTGCGATTAACCCTATATATAATTCATATAACAGAGTGTCGTTTGGTATAATTAAACCGAAAAGGAAACCTATGCCTGATAGTTATGAGTGCAAAAACAAAGATTTTGATTATAAAAAAACAAGTAAGGAACTGACGGAAAAATTTTCCCGCTATCCTGTTTCAATAAAGGGAATAGTTCTTTTGATACCCGAATATCTCGAAGGAAGAACGGATTCTAAGACTTTTGCAAAAAACTGCAACGACAGAACACCTGTTTTATTGACCAGAGTTGAAATGGCAAAAGACGGAAAAGAGTTTTCTCATACATACCAAAGAGAAATTTCGCTTGTTAAATCCTTAAATGATATGTGTTTTCAGTATAATAAAGGAATAATAGCAAAAGATAATTTTGATACTTTTGTTGAAATGCATACCCAAAACCTTCTTAAAACGGGTGCCCCAAAATCTCACAGGGCTTAATCTACATAACGGAATCAACTGTGCAAATGCCGTCTTTATATTTTAACAGGAGTTTTAACCCTGCGCTGTCCTTGTAGTCAGAAAGAACGATTTCGTTTTTGGGCGAGGTTTTCTTCATTTCTTCTTCTGCTGCGGTTTTGATAACCTCAACAAGCTCCTGAAAACTTAAAAGTCTGTTCTGACTGTTGTCCGCAACCGAAACCAGATTTCTGTCGAGCATTCTTAAATATGCGTGGTCGTCAATTTTGATTTTGCTGTCCTTCAAAATCGGCTCAGAGAGTTTTTTGAGGTGGTTAATATAACCTGAGAGTTGCCTTAGTTGTTTGTTAGTCGGGTTGGATTTGTTTTTGATTATTTTCTCTGCCGTTTTTTTGGCTTCTGGCATATCCGATAAACAGTCCGTCAGCGCATGGACTTCGTAGCTTGTGAGCGCATCTATCCCGAATTTGAGTGCTTTTTCCCTTATTTTTTCGGGGTAAAAAGTCAGCTTTTGCTTTGATACGGAGTTTGCGGTCTTTAGTTTGGGAAGCGGAATATCTTTTGTTTCCTCTAAAAGCTCCATAGTGATTATGTTGCTTTTGATGAGAGTGTCTGCGTCAATATTGACATCTTTTGCAATTTCAACACTCGTTGCGTTCGGGAAGATGATTTTTTTGCTTCTTCCGTTTATTTTTCCTAAATCAATTAAATCACCTGGGTTGATGAGGCGAAAATCATCTAATGCCATTTTTTGATAAATTGTGTTTCGGTATTTTGAAAGTAGTTGTTCATCTTCAAATATTTTGCCTATCTCGGGGTTATTTTTCTTTAAAACCCCGTAAACTTTTTTGTCATCGGCAATGATTATTCCTCTGGCAATTTCCTCTGTTTCCGCCATTGATAATTTAAATGGGGTGAAAAAGCTGTCTTCGGGGATAATTGTGTGCATTTTGAGGTTTTCAACGGTCTGAAGAAGCGAACACTCTATATCTCCGTCAAAGAGTTCTTTCTGGCGGTTAAATTCTTCCCCAAGCTCTTTAGGGCTTATGTTGTGGAGCTCCAAAAGTGCGCAGATGTTATCAAGACTAGCTTGTTCTTTTACTGTTTTTAAACAGTCCGATATTTCCTTTTCACTGAGCCCGAGTTCTTTTGTGACATCGTTTTTTGTCTTATTGACATTAATTCCTTTAAAGGAAACCGCACTCTCTTTATTGTTCAGGGTTGAGATGTCAATTTGTTCTTTTTGGGGCGGTTTTGGAGTGAAAAATTGCTTTATTTTATCAAAGAAATTTGAGAAAAAACTGATTTTGGGTTTGTTTTTGCGCACAAAACTGTCCGCTTCGACATTTTTTCTGCCGCAGAAATATCTGACTTCCTGCTTTTTGACGGAAGAACAGGTTAAATTATCCGGTATATTTGGCGTTTGCCCTATTTTCACAATATTTATCTCAATTTTCTTATATATTAAATAAGAAAAATTGAAGAGCGTAATTGCCCTTTAAGGTGATTTTCGGATGTTATTTTTTACAAAAAACGGGAAATATGATATTATAATTTAAAATACTTTAGAGAAAGAGAGATTTTTATGTTGAATTTCAAAAATAAGCCTGTTCTTACCCCCCCCACAGTTATAAAGCCTTCACTTTAGCTGAAGTTTTAATTACTTTAGTCATTATCGGTGTTATTGCAGCGATAACCGTTCCGACATTAATCGGGCAATATCAGGATGCTCAGACTGTTGCTAGAGTTAAAAAGATGTATTCTACATTTTCTCAACTTTTTCAGCAATACCAGTTTGAAAATTCTTGTACTGCTAAAATTGCTGATTGTTTTCAGGCAGGAGACGATTACCATAATGATAAAATATATAAACAACTTGAGAAACATTTAAATATTGTTGATAGAATATATCCAAATTCAAATTTATCAAACGTAAAATGGTTACCAAAAACTTGTAAAGCAATGAATGGGGAAGATTGTCAACATACTTGGTATGGAGTATGGAATGCTGGAACAAATCCAGAATCTGCGTTTTTTACACTTGCAGATGGCTCAATTCTTTCAATTTGCATTCCATTTGGAGGTAATGCTGCAGGGTTTATATTTTTCGATACAAATGGTCAGAAAGGTCCGAACAGAGTTGGTAAAGACCAGTTTCCAATGGGGGTAGGAGCCTATAATAATCCAAAATATATAAATAAAGTTCACCCATATTTTAATAATAATTGGTCGGGTGGAAATAGAGGACTTTGCAATATTTCAAATAATAACGAATGTAATCCTAACGTATGTACACAAGAAAGTTGTTCCCCAACAGCATATATTTTAAAATATGGTAAATTACCTCATATTAATTGGTAAATCCTAAAAAACGGTAAGCATTTTGTAGGTTGGGTTTTAACCCAACAATAATTATTCTCTCGACAAAACATACATTTCAATACTGCTTGCAATAGAGCGGGCAAGCAGTCTTTGGAAGGAATTATTCTGTAACTGAATATATTCTGGCGGATAAATCATATATGCGGTTTCAACGAGCACCGCAATCGGCATTGTCGTTCTGACAACCGCAAAATTCCCGATGTTTACCCCGTCATTCCTCAGCCCCGTATCTGAAACAAGATTTTTTCCTATAATCTCAGCCAGCTCTTTTGCACTGTCGTGGTAATAATAAACGCTTGTTCCGTGCTTTTCATAAGGGTTTTGGTGGTCGGGAAGTGAATTTGCGTGGATGCTGACAAAAATATGCGCTTTATTTTCGTTCGCCATATCAACTCTCTCATAAAGCCCCAAATCAGTGTCGCCCGTTCTTGACATAACGACATTTGCCCCTTTTTGTTTTAAAAGGGCAGAGAGTTTATAGGCTATCTGAAGGTTTATATCCTTTTCGTTTACCCTTGTCGGCCCGACTGCACCTAACTGAGAGCCCCCATGTCCTGCGTCAATAAATATATTGACGTTTGCGAGCGGAAGATTTTTGTCCTTTTCGGGCGGTTTTCTCTTTTTAAAGATGAACTTATCACCCTTATATGTTGCAAGATAGCCCCAGTTCGACCTGTCAGAGTTAATATAAAAGACGAGGTTGCTTCCCTCCTGTCTTACTGTCATATTTGGGAAAGAGTCCTGCTTAACTACGCTCTGGTCAAGCGCTTTGTTCCATTTAACCCCGAAAAGGGTTAATTTTATGTTATTCCCTTCCGTCTCTGCCGTATATAAAACAGGCATGGAAAGGTGGAGCTCGATGTAGTCGTAATAATCATCGGAATAAATTCTCTGGGCGAAGATTTCGGACATTGTGATTTTGCTCAGGAATGAGAAATGCTTTTTGTCGAGTGAGGTTTCAGCCGCCCACAGTTCTCTTTTATCACCTGTGTATAATTTATGAAACCCTGCCTTCTTCCCGACAGAATATAAAACGGTATCTTTAGGAAGGTCGCATACTCTCTTTGCGCCCGAGGATGCTTTTTCCCTGACGGGTGTTCTTATATCTTTTGTTTTTGTATATAGAATTGCATTATCGGGAAACTCTCTGTATTCATTTGCTTTATGCCCTGAAGAGGTTTTGGGAGGTGTGGGTTTTGTTATTGTATAGGTCCTTGTTTCGCCGTTTGATTCCAAAACAAAAGTATTTTCCCCCTCTTTAAGATTTACGGGCTCAACGAAAATGTTGCCGTACCAGATTTTGACGGGTTTTGAGTTGATGGTTAATTGCTTTCCTACATTAACGTTGCCGACAAAGAAGGTGCTTTTTGCGTTTATCTGGCATCTGTTTTTATTCGGATAAACAATGTCGAGCGCAAGCGCCTGATTAAAAAGAAATATAAGAAATATTATTAAAAATCTCCTCATAATAAAAGGGTATTGCAAATTCAGCCATATTGCAAGTTGTTAAAATAAATAACGTAAAGTATTTCGTTATATTTTTTGAATAATCACAAATTAATTGTATAATATTATTCTAGGGAGAAAATTTAATGGTTAACTCTAAGATAGATGTAATAGTCGTTGGCGGCGGATGTGCTGGGATAAGCGCCTCTATAGTTCTTGCAAGAGCAGGGAAAAAGGTACTTTTGGTTGAAAGAGGCGATTTTTCGGGCAGTAAAAACGTCTTTGGCGGAACGATTTACGCACGTCAGACGGCGGAAATCTTCCCTAAATTCTGGGAAACAGCCCCGGTTGAAAGGGAAATTAAAGAGCATAAGTTTTTTTTGCTCTCCGAGAATAACTCGTTTGAGGCTTCATATAAAGAAGATAAAGAGACAGAGCATAATTGCTATACCGTAAACAGAGCAAAGTGGGACAGGTGGGCATGCGAAAAAGCACAAAAAGAGGGTGTTTTATTTGCCCCGAAAACCCTTGTAAAAGCTCTCGTTAAACAGAATAATAAAGTTATCGGAATAGAAACCGAATACGAAAAATATTACGCGGATATTGTCATTCTCGCTGACGGAGTAAACTCTCTTCTCGCAAAATCAATAGGTTTGAGGGAGGAAATAAAGCCTTCTGATGTCGCTCTCAGTGTAAAAGAGGTTATAAAACTGCCGAGAAACGTTATTGAAGAGAGATTTCATCTCGAAAATTCCTTCGGAACAGCCTGCCGTATTATTTCAGGTCCTTTAAAAAATATGTTTGCCATGGGCTTTATGTACACAAACCTCGACAGTATTTCAATAGGCTTCGGGGTTTCGGTGAAGGACTTAAAAAACCGGGATAAAAAGCCTTATGAAATACTTGAAGAATTAAAAGCCCATCCGACTATTGCGCCATATATTAAAGGCGGTGAACTGGTTGAATATAATGCACATTTAATTCCCGAGGGCGGGTTTAAGGCAATACCGAAACTATACTCTGACGGGGTTATGATAGTCGGTGATGCCGCGATGTTCGTCAACAGTCTGCATTTTGAGGGTACAAATCTTGCCATGCTTTCAGGCAAACTCGCCGCAGAAACTGCAATTGGGGCTATTGATAAAAAAGATTTTTCAGCGCTCTGTCTTTCTGAATATGAGCGCAAAATCAAGAGCAGCATAGTTTATAAAGATTTAAAGACTTATTCAAAACCGATGAAAATTGCAGAGAAAAATCTTGAATTTTTATTAACCTATGCACCATATAAAATATGCAAATTCTTTGAAATTTTCACTACTGCGGACAACAGGCCAAAGAGGAATAAATACCGTAAATTCATAAAAGACGCAATAAGAGAGCGCGGAGTTTTCGGTTTAATCAAAGCGATGTGGTGTTTATTCAGAATGGGTATAGGGATAATAAAATAATGAATATTGACGACAAATTAGCGCCTTTAAGGTATAATACGGATAGCGAAAGTCATCTTTCTGTGGATAATGATGTTTGTATGCGCTGCAAGACAAAGAGCTGCACAAAGGTTTGTCCTGCAAATGTATATGAATGGTGCGAGGATGACGGGATATTGCGTATCAGGTATGAAAATTGCCTTGAATGCGGGGCATGCAGGATAGCATGTGAAAAGAAAAATATCGCCTGGCGCTATCCTAAGGCAAGTTACGGAGTAAAATTTAAAAACGGTTAGAAAAAATAAAGGGAGACACAATAGTGAAAGACATCTACGAAGAAGAAGACCAGTACAGAAGGTGGTATGACAAGGATCCGATTTTGGCAAAATCCATGCATACTCTTGAGGCATCTGATGACGAAACGCAGATTAAGGTTGCGCTTAACATCATCAAAATTATTGTTGAGCACAATATGGCATACTCCGAATATTCAGATGTTGATGATATTATTACGGCTGTCGAGGACGGACTGGATCCGAGTTTAAACAACCGCTGGTACGATATTGATAAGACCGTCAAAGTTGCAATTACCATGCTTGAAAGCACTCCTTTTGAAACCCAGAAGGTGATTGCAAAACAAATGGCGCAAATGGTTGTTAATAAAATAAAAGAAGATAAGGACGAAGAGGAAGTTCAGCAGGAACTCGACTCCGAGGAATAAATTGGCTAAAAAGTGGATATTTAAAGCGGAAGAATATATTAATAATCCCGAACTTGACGAGGTGACGGGAAGCAGAGTTTTATCCACACTCCTTGCTAACAGGGGAATAACCGATTTAAACAGCGCAAAAGCCTTTCTTAACCCTATTTCGGATAAGGTTTCATCTCCCTTTAACTTTGCCGATATGGAAAAGGCGGTTGAGCGAATTAAACAGGCGGTTGATAATAAGGAAAAGATAACCATATATGGTGATTTTGATGCTGACGGAATAACTTCTACCTCTCTTTTATACCTCACTTTAAAAAGAATAGGCGCAGATGTCGGGTTTTATATCCCCGACAGAGATACTGACGGGCATGGGCTTAATATGAAAGCCCTGAATAAGTTTATCAGCGGATTTCAGAAGAAACTCATCATCACCGTTGACTGCGGAATAAGTAATGTTTCAGAGGTTGCACTGGCAAAAACCTTTAAGGCTGATGTTATTATCACCGATCACCACGAGGCGCAGGAAACTCTGCCTGATGCTTATGCGGTTATTAACCCGAAAGCCCCTGATTCGTTAATTGAAAATCTCGATTTTGAAACGATAGAGTCGCTTAATTGTCTTGCAGGTGTTGGTGTTGCGTTCAAACTTGCGTGTGCTCTCCTTGAAAAATATGATGATGAGGAGTTCGCAAAAGAGCTTCTTCCTCTTGTTGCCGTGGGTACGGTAGGAGATATTGTCCCTCTCGTTAAAGAAAACAGATGTCTTGTAACCTCGGGGCTTGAATTAATCAGACAGGGAGCTCATTTCGGTCTTACAAAACTCGTTGAAAATATTAAAATTCCACTGAAAACATTAACAAGCGAAAATATATCCTTCGGAATAGTGCCGAGAATAAACGCAACGGGAAGGCTTGACAGCCCTCTTCTCGCTTTTGAGTTGCTCGTTTCAAAAGATGAAGAAAAGATTAATGAGTGTGTTGAAAAACTCAATGAACTCAACGAAGAGCGTCAGAATTTGTGCGATGAAACTTTCAAAGAAGCCGTTCAGATGATTTCAAAAACCCCGAACCTTTTCAAAAAGAGCATTGTTCTCTATTCACCTGACTGGCATATAGGAATAATCGGGATAGTCGCTTCAAAATTAATCGAAAAATACCACCTTCCGACCTTTTTAATGACAAAGGACAGTCACGAAGAAGGCAGAATAAGGTGTTCGTGCAGAAGTATCAAGGGAATAAATGTTTTTGAAATTTTGTCTCTGATGGGCGAAAAATTTCTGAATTTTGGCGGACATAAGATGGCGGGCGGGTTTTCGTTCGATTCAAAAATTTATCCGTTTGAGGTTATCAGAAATGAGATAAACAAAATTATTGACGCTCAGGATTTTGATTTTTCCCCAACCCTCGATATTGATATGCTCTTAGAACCTCAGGATTTATCTTTAAACCTGGTTAATGAGATAGAAAAACTCCAGCCCTTTGGGGCGGAAAACCAGCCCCCTGTTTTTGCGATGAAGGATTTATCACTCAAAAATTTAAAGTTTATGGGGGTGGACTCAAACCACCTTAAAATGTATCTTGAAACTCCTCTGAATAATATTGTTGAGTGTGTAAAATGGAATACTCCCAAGTTTAATGTACCTTTAAATTCCAAACTTGATATTGCGTTTGAGCCGAAGATAAATGAGTATAACGGAAACACAACTCTTCAGCTCGATGTCTGCGATGTTCACAGTGAATTTTTAAAAGAGGAGGAGGAAAAGCAGGTACAACATACTCTAAAAATCTTTGACCACAGGAAAAAGACGGATATTTTTTCTCAGGTTATGAAATATCTTTCCGAAACTAAGCTTTCAACGGGAATTTTTGCCGTTAATAAAGACACGACGGCTCTTTTTGATGAGTTTGAAGATGTAAAAAACAAACTGTTTTCAGTTCAAAATATCCCCCAAAATCTTGATCAGATAATGCTTTTTGACTGCCCTGACGATGAAGAGGAGTTAAAAGAGCTGATTAACCGTTCAGGCGCAAAGAGGGTTCAGTTTATGAATTTTAATTCGCAGGGACTGAACTCTAAAGATTTTATTTCAAAACTGTCTTCTATGATGAAATTTTGCGTTAATAATAAAAACGGGGAATTTGATATTTATTCTTTAATGAAAAGTCTGCCTGCCGGGGAGGAAACGGTAAAACTTGCTCTTGTTTTGCTTGAGCAGGTGGAGATGATTTCTCTGGAGAGTGAGGACGAGATAAATTATAAGGTCAGCTTTGTAAAACCCGTTAAATTCTCTGATATTGAGCAAGAGAACCTGTATTCAGAGCTTGAAAACAGGATAAACGAAATAAACAGCTTCAGAAAAAGGCTCTATAATGCCTCTGTAGATGAACTCCACACCATTTGCGGGGGATAGCTGATAGCACAAACATTTAGTTTTTTGTGCCATAAAGACTTCTTTTTTCTTTTAATTCAAAGACCGTGCATGACTACTCAACAAAATGTTAACTAATATTAATTGTTTAATAGTGTATAAAACACAATAATATTAAGCATTTCCAAATTTACTTATTAAAAAACTGTTTTTAACTGTTTACAAAGAAGAAATAAACTCTATAATCAAAGTATAAGCGAGTTTTCGCATGTAGGCATGTGAAAAACCGTAATATCAAACATTAATTTTAGGAAAAAATAGGAGGTAAAAAGAAAAAGCATACAAAATTGTTCAGTAAATAAACAAAATATATGCTTCTTCCCTTTGATTCGTGATACGAACCATTACACAAATGACATTGTAACACTCCAAAGGGAAATTAGCAATAATATGTTAACGAATAAAGGAGGAAACATGTCTAAATCCAAAAAAATGCGTAATGACGAGTTCTTTATGCGCAACAAATACAAATGTGTTGGTAAATTTAATATACCATTAGTTAAAAAACAGACTATTAATCTTGAAAATATTATATTGCGTGCATATTCAGATATTAATAAAGAAATGCCGTTAATTGATAAATTATATGGAGTTCATTTCTTCGTCGATGATTACAGATTTGAAAATGTCTATGCGAAACCAACATATTATTTGAGTACACTTTCAAGATATGGTTTTGTTTTAACCCCTGATTATTCTTTGTATGCTGATATGCCACAAGCAATTCAATTATTTAATCTTTTTAAAAATCGCTGGTGTGGAGCTTATTGGCAGGCACATGGACTAAAGGTAATACCGACAATTTCTTGGGGATTAGCTCAAAGTTATGATTTTTGTTTTGATGGGGTAGAGCAAGATTCAATAGTTGCTATAAGCACAGTTGGATGTCGCAGGGCAAAATTAAACTTTTTGAGAGGATATGATAAAATGCTAGAAAAAATAAAACCAGAAACGATTATTTGTTATGGAAAAACTTTTCCTGAAATGAGAGGAAATATAATTGAAGTACCATATTTTAGAAATGTAAAGGAGGTAGCATAATGGGTGGTAGAGGAACTTTTGCAAGTGGGAATAGTGTTGCATTTACATACAAAACAGTAGGGTATATAGAAGGGGTTAAAGTTCTAGAAGGTATAAACGGAAAACATGGTTTACCCGAAGAATCTCACAGTAGTTCTGCCTATATAAAGTTAGAAAAAGATGGCACATTTAAAGAAATGCGTATATATGATAAAGACCATTATCTACTAAAAGAAATTGCATATCATCGAAAGAAATCTCTTACAGGAAACTATACAGAAAAAGTACTTCATATCCATGAGTACAAAAAAGATAATTTTAATGATAGACCTGCTCGCAGATTAACAAAAGAAGAAATTAAAGAATTTAAAAAATATTTAATAGGAGTAACGAAATATGATTAACGGTGATGTAAATGAATTTCTCGAAAATTTGCACTATGGAAGTGAAATGAATTTCGCTTATGCAGATAAACAATATTTTATTGAAGGTTCAACAGAAGATGGAATTACTTCTTTAGAATTATACCAAACTGTACCCGTAACAACAAATGAAGGGTATTGTGTATGGAAAGACAGTTCAAACAATGCTCAGGAACGAGTCAACAATTTTCTTCAGGCGAAAATATTTAACGGCAAAACTTTTTGGGAAGTCGAACAAGAAATTGATTGGTTATATGATTGGCCGATAGATGATATTGAAGAAACTAAAATGTATTATATGAAACACCCAGAGGATATTAATTTACCGAATGCATTAAAAATTGATTTAACTCCTAAAAAAATTAGTGAAATGGGCGAAAATTTCCAAAATTTTGCAAAAAGAATGATAACAAAAACTGAATTTGGAACTTTAAAAGATTCGGAATTTTATAATAAGTCGGGTGAAATAATGACAGGAATTGAATTTTTAACTTGGTATTTTGAAGAAGGTTTCAAATACAATGAATACGATTGGAAATCCAGCAATTATAGAGATAATAATAGTTAAAATGCAAAAATTTTTGATGGAAAAAGTTTTTGGGAAGTAGAGCAAGAAATAGTTTGGATAGACTGATTTTTTTATTTCCTGAACCCATACCCTTTGCTGACGGTTCTTCCTATGCTTTCGATTTTTTTTGTTATACACTCTCTGCACTTATCAGAAGTGTCGTTCAGGCAGATTTTATTCGGGTAAATTTCATATTTCGGGCGGTATTCTGTTGAAGTTATATTCGGCATAACGACATTTGCGCCCGACTGAAGCGCTATAATTCTCCCGTTCGGGTTGAGTGTTTCCATCGCAGTCGTGGCGGGGATATTGATGTCGGGCAGTAAAAGACGGGTTATTGCCATAACCTTTAAACTCATCTTAAAATTATCCGTCCAGGGGGTATAATCCTTCAATGGTGTGTTCGGGTGAGGGATAAAAGGTCCTATCCCTATCATATCAAAGTTATTTTCCTTAAAAAACAAAATATCTTTCGCAAGCATTTCGACCGTCTGGTTTGGAAGTCCGACAAGACACCCTGAGCCTGTTTCGTAGCCTAAAGATTTTAAATCTTTTAAACACCTGAGTCTGTTTTCAAAACTCATATTAGGGTGGAGTTCAGAATAAAGCGCCTTATCGGTCGTTTCAATTCTTATCAGATACCTGTCCGCCCCTGCTTCTCTGAAGAGTTTATAGTCCTCATAACTTCTCTCTCCGAGGCTCAGAGTGAGCGCAAGGTCGTTCTTCTTTATCCCTATTATGATTTCGCAGATTAAATCCGCCTTGTAAAAAACGTCCTCACCGCCCTGAAGCACTATTGTTTTATATCCCATTTGCGCGCCATGGTTTGCGAGGGCGATGATTTCATCACTCTTCAGACGGTATCTCTCGATTTTTTTGTTCTCAGACCTCAAACCGCAGTATTTACAAGAGGACTTACAAATGTTCGTAAACTCAATGAGCCCTCTCAGGTGGACTTCCTGCCCTTTAAACTTTTCCCTGACCTTATCCGCCGCCTTAAACAAAGCGTCATCTTCGCTCTTCAGCAAAACAACAACCTCATCAAAGGTGAGGTTGTGTTCTGAAACTGCTTTTTTTAAAATTTTCTCGGTCGTCATAAAAATTATTGCGAAATTGCTTTGAGGAGTGTATAAGAAGCCTTCCAGCCAAATTCGTTTGTTGTGTTCTGGTATTTCTGGAGTTTCTTAATTCTCTGGGTTTTTAATTTTTCCTGCTCTTTATTGAATTTATCGAGTTTTGACTTATTTGAATTTCTTTCGTTTACAATAGGTGTTGCATAAGCCATAAACTGCTTATAAGAATCTGAGTTATAGCCGAGCTTTGCCTTTTCGGGGTAAGTATAAGTTATATAATCATAAATATACATCGTTCTTTTGTCGCCCGAGGGGTGGTCTTCTAAAATATCAACATAGTTTCCGCTTATTTTATAGAGGACCGATACCATTGCAAGCGGATTATATCCTGCTTTAACCATCAAATCAACGGCGGTGATGTCGGCTTCGTTTTCTTCATTTCTCGACATCTTCTTCATAGAAAGGTTTTGACCTATTGCGGCAACGTTTTTAACATTCTGGTTTATGTTTATGTTATTGATTAAAGTTGCGCTGACCGCATTAAAAATACTCTGTTTTGCAACGTGGCTGTTTAAAATATGCCCGATTTCGTGTGCAATAACACCTGCAAGCTCAGAGTCATCGGTAACGTATTTTAAAAGTCCCGTAAATACACAAAGCTCATTGTCGCCGTTTGCATAAGCATTAATTTCATCGGTTTCGATGACCTTAAAAGTAATATTTGTGGGAAGGTTGTTCTTTGACAAAAGGTTTTTCCCTATTGTATTTACCCTGTTTACGCTTGCGTTATCAGTCCATGTAGTTTCCGTTGCTGCAAAAGCGCTCAGGGAAAACATCAAAACCGAAATAAAAAACAGTATAAAAATCTTTTTCATCATTCCTGCTCCTAAAATTCCTGACAACAATATTTATATCACAAAAATATAAGATTAAAGACCTGTTTTTTCGTCAAGTTTAAAATAGTCTATCATGTTGAAAACAGTTGCTGCTTCATCATAAAAATCAATTATAAATTCAGGGTCGTCGAGATTTTGGAATAATGTTCCGGTTTCAAAAAGGTCTTTATCTGTTGAAATCAGTACCATAAATTTGTTGTCATAAAAGGAGCAGGAGATACTGTCTGCTTTAAATTTTGTTTTAAAATCCAAAAATCTCTCCATAAAAGACGGGGTCAGAAGATACCTTGCTTCGATTTCGTCATCTGCCTCCACTATGAATCGTTTCATAAATAGAGGATCTTCGAGAGTGATTCGTTTCTTTTCTTTTCTTTTTCGCCTAAGTTTTTTTATAGATACAATTATGTCCCATAAAAATATTAACAATAGTACTAAACCCTCTCCCTGATTACTTGTGTTGACTCTAGAGGCTTGCTGTTTTTTATCAATAAATTTTCTATCCGATACACAACATGGATGCAAAATTTTTTTATTATAGTCAAAAATAATCATTATTCCCGAAAATAAAGTTTCGCCATTGGAGTATGAAATATGCGTTTCACTGATTTTGAAATTTATTCCTTTGTATTCTCCTTCAAATTCATCATCTGATGATTGGGAAAAGGAGTAATTATCAGTTTCCCTGAAAAGTCCGCAATTGCTTATTTCACATCTGTCGATACAGTACTTTGAATATCTTATATTTCCGATTAGAGAAATAAGTTTAGGGTGGAGTTTTGTTTTTATAAATTTTTTGTACTCTCTTTCAGCGTAAGGAATAACCGAAGTTGTATAAGCGGCAATAAGAAGCATCAGAGAAATACCCACAAAAGGACTAATAAAAAAACAAGCAGAAACACCAACAGAAATGCTGATTATTATGATGAAAAGAATCTGTTTTATAACTGAATTTTTTAATTCTTCCTGTTTATCCGTATAAATCTTATTTGAAGAAATTTCTTTTTTATATTCAAGTAAAAATTCCTGAAAATTCCTTGTCATAAACTTTTAAAACCCTTTTGGTGATATTCTTTCATCACTTTTTGCGCTGAAGAAATCTTTTGCTTTTATATTGAGCATAGCTGCTATCAAAGAAGAAGGGAAGATTTCAACCGCGTTATTAAGGTCGTTTACGGCGGAATTATAGAACCTTCTTGCCGCTGCAATATGTTCTTCAACCTCATTATAGGTCTGCATTGTAAGAAGCATTGTTTTGTCAGATTTCAACTGGGGGTAATTTTCTACCGCAACCAAAAGTTTTGACATTTTATCAGCCAGTTCTGTGTCAAGTGAGAGCTTTTTGCCTATATTTTTAAAATCCGATTTAATTTCCATAGCCTGAGCTCTCAGCTTTGTAACCTCTGTCATGAGGTTTCTTTCGTGTTCCATAAAGGCTTTTGCTATCACTATTATGTTTGGAATTAAATCATATCTTTTTTTAAGCTGAACATCAACAGACGCAAAGGCTTCCAGAACTTTGTTTTTCTTCTTTATAATTCCTATATAAACCATGTATAGGTAAATAAGAAGAATTGCTGATAATACCAAAACCGTTATTGTCACTGAGTCCATTAAAAAGCCTTTCTGATACCGATATTTTATTATTATAGTGTATTTTTGAATTTTTCTTGTCATATAGTTATCTGATTTTAAAGCAAAAACTCTTTTGTCTGGTTTTTAACTTTTTAAGAGGTAAAAATGAGAATCGGTTCAATCAATTTTTATGATATTTCATTTGGTTCAAGACGACAATTTAAAAAGATGTTTAAAACCTGTGCATATTCAGGTGAAAAATTCGGTCCCGGGAGCAAAAAAACAATAGAGCATATAAAACCAATCTCTCAGGGCGGTGAAAACTGTTATCCAAACTATCTTGTCGTAAAAAAAGACTGGAACGAAAAGAGGAGTTCTACTCCGCTTGGTGAGTTTATCAGGCAAAATCCCGAGGTTGAAGAACATATAAAAAATGCCGTAACCTCAGTAGAGGGCAGAGATGTCGAGGGCATTGACTGGGCAAGCGAGGTCAAAAAAACATTAAAGGAAGAAATCGGACGGGATATTTTCGAGGAATAATATTTCCCCCTCTACCCTTGAGGGAGAGGGGTTAGGGGTAAGGGTTGATTAAAAATTAACGTTAAGTTATTTAAAATCTTTTTTATAAAATTCTAAAGTTCAAAAAATAAGTGTCGATAAGAACATTATTATAAGAAATTGTTGTTAATTATTTAGTTTATAAAAAAATGAAAGGGAATTGATTATGACCGAGATTAATCCTGCATTTCTGCAGCAACAGGGAAGCATTCAGGCGGCAGGGCAGCAGCCAAAGACGGAAAAGCCCGATAACCCCTATAATCTTGTTATGGTGGAAACGGCAAAAGAGGTCGGTGAAATTGCTAAAAGCAAAATCGGCTCAATGCCATACCGAATTGCAACGGCAGGATATTCTGCACCCCCGGAAAATTATGAAGGTCCGACAAAACAATTCCTTAAAAACCTTGACCTTGAACTCGGAACAAGAAGCACGGCATTTGTAACAAGCCCTACGGCTGATGCGGGAAGTATCGATGCTATTACAACCGAGGTAACGGGGCTGAATAAAGATAAACTTTTCTATACGACTTCTCAGGATTATGTCGGATATATTAACCCATCAAATTTCCCTCCGACCATTGATACTGTTGCATATTCGATGCTTCCTAAGCATGTTCTTCCGAATAACGCAGAATATTCAAAAGCAACGGCAGAGGCATCAAATATCTTTTTGGCAACAGGCGGAAGAAATACAACCGTAAGCGATTTTGTAAACGCAATCAAACACGGCAACAAGGCAATTATTCTGAATAACCCCGCAATAGAAACACCAGCTTGGGGTGAACCAAAGAACAGAGTTGAAAATGCTTCAAAATATCTGACTTCTCAGATTAATGCGTTCAGAAACGGTCAGGAACTTCCCTATCCCGAGGTTGAAGGCTTTACAAAAGAGTTTATGTCAGAGCATAAGTCAGAACTGAATAATCTTGTTAAAACAATTACTATTCAGGACAATAATCCTAACGCAATCTATGCTGCGGCAAAAGAAGCAGCGAATTTTATCAGATAAACCGCACAAAATCCATACATAAGAACCCCGATGAAGAACCTCAAAACCTGAGGTTCTTTTTTGGTGGGTGTGTTCTCTAAAAATGCATAAAAAATTAGCCCGCGTAAGCGGGCTGTTTTTGAATTTATTATTTATGATAATATTCAGGGAAGAATTTTTCGAGGAAATCAGAGAAGCCGTTATTGTCGTCATCGTGGTTAAACATGACATCTATAACACTTGAATGTCTTGAGGCTTTTATAACCTTTCCGTCTTCATCATTCAGAGATTCGACCACGAAGGTATTGTCTCTGCCTAATACCTGAGTCATAGAACGTCTTGCCCAGCCTTCGCCGAGTTCTGCGTAATAACCGGAGGCATGCAGGTCACCAAAACCTGTTGTATTCGGGTTACCGCTTATAAATACGGCTTCATCAAAATATTCCGTGCCGAGCCGTCTGCCGATGTTGGAAACACCTGCGACACCCATACTTGCGCCCGCAAGAACGGTCTTACCTCTTGTGATGTTGTGATTTGTTGTCAAATTGTCTAGAATACTCGCGACCTGGTTTGCAGTCCATTCGCTGTTCCAGTGCTGCGTATTATTGAGCTGAGGGATAACAATATAGCCGTTAAATCCCTGCAAATCCCAGTTATAAGTGTTTTCACCGGTTGCATTGTTATGGTCAAACATTACACCGCCGGGGGTTGTTTCAAGATACATGGCATTTTCGCCTGCGTTATACTGTGCACCGCCGGGGCAGAATACGAGTACGGGGTACTCTTTGCCTTCTTCGGGCGGGTTCGGTCCGATTAAAAGGTAAGGAAGGTCTGAGTCCTGACCTCTTGGGATATATTGCGCCGTAATATTCATTTCTTCTGCGCTCGGGTAATCGCCCTGAAGAGCAGCATTATTAGTTTTTTCGGTCTTTTTAACTTCAAGAGTATTTAGCGCGGACTGAATCTGGGAAATTTCGTCCTGAGCCGTTGTAACAGCTTCCTGTGCAGCCGAAGCAAGAGTTGATTTTTGCGTATCGTAAGCCGTTTTGGCATCATCATAAGCCTTTTGCGCTTCCGCAACTTCGGGGTGCTGTTCAGCGATAGTCGTCTCAATATCGCTCTGAGCGGTTTTGAGAGTTTCGAGCTCTCCTTTTAAAGCAGTTTCCTGATCTTCAAGCTCTTTTAATTTATCCTTTGCATCTTTTTCGTCCTGTTCGGCCTTCTTTTCAGCCTCGATAGCCGCATTAAGCTGAGCCTGAATACTTGCCTTCTGTGACTTTTGGGCATCCGTTAATTTATCCGCAGGGATAGCCGCATAGGCATTTTTTGATTTTGTTAAAGATTCAACCCTTTGAGTTGCATTCGCGTGCGCGGTTTCAGCCTGTGAAACGGCAGTCTTTTGAGAGGAAACCTCAAGAGATTTGGTGTCAAGTTCGCTTTCTTTTTCGTTGACCGCCTGAACGGCTTTGTCGAGCTCGCCCGCGAGAGTTTCATCAACGAGCTGAACCTGTGCCTGATAAGTTTCATAGGCACTCTGGATATTTTCTTTAGCCGCCTGAAGCTCAGGGTTTGAACCGCTCATAATTGCGGAATAATCGCTTTGTGCGGTTGAAAGCTCTGTCTGGGCAGCGGTAAGTTCACTGTTGAGCTGAGTTTCGGACATTTTTGAATAGTCCTTTTTCTCTTCTTCGGGGGTTGTGTTCGTTGTCGGAGTTGTCCTTCGGTTATTATTCCCCGGGTTTGTATTTGTTGTATCTGTTGTCGGGGTGGTATCCGTTCCCGTATCGGGGTTTGTGAAGATGTTGTCTGTATTTGTCGTATCAACGGGCGCAGTATCCATAGTGAAAGTACCTGCCTTCATAGCCTCATAAGCCTGCTGAAGTGCTTCTACGGTCAGTTCTTCGCCTTCGCCTTTAACAAAGGCTTCAAACTTCGCTTTTTCGCTGTCGCTCAGAACTCCGTTACCGTCTTCGTCAAGATATTTGATGACTTCCGTGTCATTATATATGGTCTCTAAGAGTTTATCCCTTAACTGTGTCTTTAAATCGCCTTCTTCCTCTTCACCCTCTGCCTGAGCGCCTAAAGTCTCATTTTGGGGTGTAAAATCCATATTTTCGATGATTTTAAAATCTTCAATGAAATCTTCGGGGTTTTTGCTCAGCTGTTCAAGCAGAAAATCTTTAAAATACTCATAATTTTCCGTAAATATATTAACGGAAGGAGTTTCCTCCTTAATCGGCGTTGAGGTTTTTAAAAGATTATGCTCCTGAAGGTAGTGGATAAAATTTATGCGGATTTGAGATAAAGACATAGTTTCTCCATAGTTATTTTACAATAATATTATTATCGGTTTTTTCCCGAAAATCTTTAATATAACTTGTTACGAGTGTTACAAACCCATGGAAAAATAAGGCAATTTTCGGTTTAAACATGTTTTATATATATATAGAGTATATACACGAGGAAAAAGTGGTTAGCATTAATCCCAACATAAGAAATATGAGCAGGCTTGATTTCCTGAGACTGTCTCCTGATGAGCAGGAGCAGATTATCCGTCAGGGAAATTTGTATGATGAATCCATTTTTGCCTCCTCATCAAATCAGGAAGAAGATTATGCACGTTATCTTGCCGAAACGGAAAGAACTCAGGCATCAGAAGAGCCCGCTGAAGCAGGCGAAGAAGATTTTGATGAGATTTATAATGACGAAGAGGCTAAAAAGCTCATCGATTTAAACCACGACGGCATTATTAGTGATGAAGAAAAAGCCATTTTTGAAAAATATGTCAAAGGCAAAAAAGGAAAAATTACAGCCAATGACCTGAAAAAGATTTTGGAAGATATTAAAAACGGAAGATATAATTATAACCCCGAGGAAGCTGCGTTGAGCGAAACAAACCCGTTTGCGGCTCTTGCAGGTTTCTTTAACAACATCTTCGGCGGTTCTGACAGCGGTTGGGGCGGAAACAACGGTGGCGGTGTTGACCAAAATGCAACCCACGACGTAAAATTTATGTCCCTCGGGCAGCTTGAACAGGAGCAATCTTTAAGAGCTGAAAACTATTCAAAAGCCCAGCAGGCTTTGAACGATATTTATAACGGTACGGATGAAGCCGTTGCGGCTGCAAATGAGGAATATGACAAGGCAAAATCCGATTATGCAGAAAAGGTTAAGCTCGATAACGAACAGACACAGCAAAAAGAACAGCAAAGAGCTGAAAAATTAGAACAAATCGAAAGCGCGGAATCAAGAAAAGATGAAATCAGCGCAAGCATAAATGATACGGAAGGTCAAATTACCCAGGTTTCAAACTCAATCAGTGCCTGCGAATCGAATATAGCGGCACTTCAAAGCGCAATGGATTCTTATGACGGTGCTGACAGTGAAGACCCCGAGGCAGCAGCCGCAGCTGAAGCCGCAAAGGCGCAGATAGCGGAGCAAATTTCTCAGGAAGAAGCAAAGAAAACCGAACTAGAAACCCAAAAAGGCGAACTTGAAACAAAATTAAACGATTTAAACCAGAATTTATCTGATCAGGAAAACCTTTTAGGTGATTTGAATAAAGAATATCAGGACATTGAGCAGGAGCTCTTTAATGTTTGCTCGCCCGAAACAAAAGCCGCTCTTCTTTCTCTTGACACTAAAAAAGCGGCAGTCGGAGAGGTTAAAGCAGACAGAATAAGCGCAGTTAAACAAACTCTGGCGGAGTCAAAAGCAAGCCTGGAGGAAGTAAATAGTGCATATAATGACAGAAAAGCAAAATCAGATGCAATGCAATACAGAAACTCTGATCCTTCTAAAGTTGTTGATTACGTCAGAGAATTGATGGAGCAACACCTGAACCCGAGCGATATTTACAATATGCTCCGTTCGTGCAAGGATACATATGAGGTTGACTACTCTAACGGGCTTAAAGGTCAGTTTGTGCTTGATGAAAACGGCGAAAAGATTCAAAGAGACCACATGTCAGTTGATATGGACGCTTATTGCGGTGAATTTGCATATTATGCTTACGTAGAAGGTATGGGCTATGACAATATGCCCGAATGGCTCCAAACTTGTTATTACAGGTCTGCTTACGGCTTTGACGTTGCCGGAAGAGGACACGAGGTTGACGTAAGTCAGGCAAAACCCGGTGATGTAATAACTTACGACTGGAACGGCGATGGAAGGTCCGACCACGTAGCAATTTTTGCAGGCATTGATTCCCAGGGGAATATTATATCAGTTGAAGGCAACACCGAAAGAGGTCCTGTTGCCCAGTGCAAAAGAACAAAAGACCAGGTTCACGGCTGCTATTCGGTATAATTTATTGCTATTTTAGGCGCGTTAAGGCTGATTATTCCACGTCAAAATCGAAGTAGGTGTCGGGATATGGCTCATTTTTGAGTGTGAAATGCCACCACTCGGAGTCAATTCCTTTAAACCCTGCTTTTGTCATAGCATCAGCGAGAATTTTTCTGTTCTTTTTCTGCTGTTTTGTGAGTTTTTTGTAGTTCGGATGGGAAACTTCGCTGAAGAGGTCGAAGGTTCCGCCCATATCGACAAACGAGCCGTCAAGTTTTATTATGGTTAAATCGATGGTGCTGCCTCTTGAATGTCCTGATTTTTCGGCGATGTAGTTGCCTTTGACGAGCTGAGATTTTTTTAGTTTAGGGTAAAATGCTTTTATGCCGTCATCTTTTGGGTTGTTTATCCAGGTAACGAAGTTATCAACGGCTTTTTGAGGTCTGTAGGTGTCCCAGATGAGAAGTCTGTAGCCCTGGCTTCTTAAATCTTCGGCAGCTTTAGAGAGCGCACTCAGGGCTTCTTTTGTCATGTAGGCGACGGGTGCGTTGTAGCCGTTGATTTTGTTTCCCGTGAAGTTGTAATTGGAATAATAGCGAATATCATACACAGCGTCATCTATGACGTTATAAACCTTGTCAAAATCACTCCTGTCCTCTGAAACCGTGTCCGAAAACGCAAGGGGAGTAAGAAAAAGCGATAATGATAACAATAAAAACAATTTTTTCATCAAACTAACCTCAAAATTTTAACTATAAAATAATATACAAAACTGAAGGATAAGTTGCAAGAAAATATTTTTTATCTCTGTCCGATTTTGACGCAAACGGGTGGTATATTATAAATATAAGACAGATAAGAGGACAGCAAAAATGGACTACGAACTTGTGTTTAAGACTATTTCGGAAGAAATTAAGAAGTACGAAATCAAACAAAAACCCATGACCGCAGAAGAAATCAGGGCGGAACAAAATAACCCGATGAAAAAAGATAAGCGCGAAGAACTCTACAACGCGTTCTTCTGCTACGATGAACAGGGAAACATTTGCGGTTACAATATTCAGGTCAGGTTAAAGGAAAATGAAATCTACAAACTGAGGTTTTATATCCCTCTTATTGATGAAACCTGGAAGGGTGTTAAAAATCCTGAGGATTTACCTGATAAGAAGGTTAAAATCGGATATGATGGTGAGTTTGAGTCACAAAATGAAATTTTAAAAAGAAACGACTACAGAATGGGGCTTGCGATGTTTCTTGACTTTAAGGCTTACGGAGTAATTTATTTAGGCGAAGGTGTTGTCGGAATAAACAGTCCTGACACTCTTTATGCCGTAGCAAGAGGGTTAAAATTCGCAGGCTACCCCGTCAATGAGGCAACAAAAAAGGCTGACGAACAGAAGTTGTTTGTATAATCAGAAAGATAAATAATGGGCATAAAAAGACTTATCGCAATAGGCGACATACACGGTGAAATTGACAAACTCAACGAACTTTTGAGGCAGTTAAAACCTCAAAAGGAAGATACGCTCGTGTTCCTCGGCGATTACATAGACAGGGGCAGACATTCAAAAGAGGTCGTTGAGCGCCTTATCGGGCTTTCAAAAGAAACGAACTGTATATTTTTAAAAGGAAACCACGAACAAATGCTTTTGAACCTTATCAGAACCAAAACAGAAAATGACGTGAGTTTTTGGCTCATAAACGGCGGCACTAAAACCCTCGACAGTTATGACAATAACTTTGTTGAAATGCTCACTCTCCATGGCGAATTTTTTAAAAATTTAAAACCTTACTATCTGACGGACAAATATTTGTTTATCCATGCAGGAATAAACCCTTCGAGGCTGCTTAATGAACAGGAGGAGGACGATTTTTTGTGGATTAGGGATAGTTTTATTAATTCAAAGCATAAACTGAAACAAAAAGTCGTTTTCGGGCATACTCCGTTTTCTGAGCCCTTCGTTCAGGAGGACAAAATCGGTATTGATACAGGGTGCGGCAAAGGGGAAGAAGGGGTTTTGACGGCTTTAATCTGCGGCGATAAAGAAGTTTTTATTTCAAGTGAATAAATCCGCCCGAATCTGACGCATAGGGGATGTAAGATAAAAATTAAAGGCGGGTGTTTCGCCCGGGCCACGAAAATTTAATAATGCAAGTTGTTTGCTTCACTTCGCTCGCAAACAATTTTCTTTAAACAAAAGCAGCCTTCAAAACGGCTGTTTTTTGTTGCTATAAAAAATTCGGCTGGATTCTTACGCCCTGACGGGCTCATAATGACGTTTATTTCATCACCTTTTTGAGTTTTTTTATCTCATCATTGTTATAAATGGCGAATTTTCGTATCTTTGATTTAATAAATTTTTTCATTGTTTCATAAAATTTTTCATCGGTTGATTTGATGTAGGCGAGGTGTCCCATAACCTCTTTGAGCCCGACTCTCTTTTTAAAAAGTGAATTTATCCCGAGCCTTTCTTCAAGATAAACCGCCTTTAAATAGTTGAAAAACATTGCGCGGTAGTCGTGTTTTTTATCCCCCGAAATCCTGCAGTCCTCTTTATTATTGACAACAAGCCCCAAAATTTCCTGACGTTTGTTGTCCGAGGTATATTGCGTTTTCTCGTGGTTGATGTTAAACCCATTCTCCCGTAAAAGTTTTATGGCGAGCTTTTCCGCTTTTTTGAGGTCGGATTTCTTATCCCCGGAAAAGAACATATCGTCCATATAACGAGAGTATTTGAGGTTATTTTCCTTCGCAAATGCTTTTAATTTTTTGTCGATTCCCGTTTTTTCAAACGCAAGATTAGCAAGATAGGCAGAGGTTGAAGCGCCTGTCGGAAGTTTATCATCTGCCGTCATTACGGTATAAAGCGCCCCCGGAGCATAGGCTTGCGGAAAATCAACGTTTTTGTGAATTTCCGCTATGATACCTTTAATCTGCTCTTTTGTAAAAGATTCATAGAACTTTCTTATGTCGAGCTTCAGCACCCATTTTTGACTGCAGTGGACTTTTGCCGTTTCTTTTATGCTGAATTTCACCTTATACTTGGTTCTGATAAAACCCAAAATGTTTCTCTGCAGGTCCTTCAGTTCTTTTGAGGGGGCATAAATGGTTCTTTTGCCGTTCCTGTAAATCTCATAGAACATATTAAAACCGATATATAATCTCTCCATCTGAATATCCTTAATTATCCTTAAAATTTTCGTAAGTATAATCTTTAAATTTTATACGGTTAAAGAGGAGATGAACCAGTCCTGTCGGTCCGAACTCGTTTTTGCAGAAGATTACCTCGGCAAGTCCTTTGTTTGATTCATCATCGTGGTTATAGTATTCATCACGGTAGAGCATCATAACAACGTCAGAGAGTTCTTCGAGCATACTTGAACTTCTGATGTCAAAGAGCATAGGTCTTTTGTCCAGACGGCTTTCAAGCGCTCTTGACAGCTGACTTAAAATAATAAAAATTACTCCTGTTTCTTTTGCAATTCTGTGTATTTCCTGCACCGCAAGATTGATTGAGTCGGTAAAATTCGGTGCTTTTGGCATTTTTAAAAGCTGAAGATAGTCGATAAACACAACATCAGGGGCTTCTGTTTTTATCTCTTCTTCAATATTTTCAATGGTCAAAAGAGAACTGTCATCAATAAACAAATCTTTTTGGGCGAAATATTCAACCGCATCAGAAATCTTTTTTTTAAGTTCAGGGTTTCTGTCGAGCTGAAACGGCATTATCTCAAGCTTGTGTGCTGCAAGCCTTTTTATGACATTGTTCATCGGCAGAGAGGGGGAAAACCAGCAGACCTTTTTGTTTTCTTCAAGTAAATGAGTTAAAATCGAGATTGCAAAAAATGTTTTGCCCATGCTCGGTCTTGCGCCGATTGTGAGAATAGAGCCTTTATCGACATTTTTTATAAATTCATCAATCTCCGAAAAGCCTGTCGTGAAAACAGTTTCATCTGTTTGTTTTAAAAATTCTTTCGCATCTATTTTCTTCATTTTATACCTCCATAATAAAAAGTATAAAATGGCACTATGTCATTTTTGGACATAGTTGTTTTAATAAAAATTAACTTTTTTCTTCCAAAAAAAATGTTATGATTAAATATGTCCTAATCTGTCGTATTTAAAAATTATAATGAGGTTATGAAGATGGAAGATAAACCGAGATATTCAAGAGCAACCGATATTATTATGCTTATGCTTTTGATGCAGGCGAGATATGAGGGTGTCAGTCTCTCTGAAATAGAAAGTGAGTTTGGTGTTTCGAGGCGCACTGCGGAAAGAATGAGGGACAGTCTTGTTAATACGGGGCTCAATGTTGTTGAAATTGAAAGCACGAACAGTAAAAAGAAGGAAAAGCGCTGGGGATTTAACAGCGGGTATCTTACGGACATCATCAGCTTTACCCCTGAAGAAATCGCTAACCTTGAAAAATTAAAGGAATACCAGCAAAAGCATGGAACAGAGGATAAGGAAAAGATTTTAGAAGTAACGATTAATAAAATCAGAGCTTTGAGCAGAAAGAAACTTCCGAACCTTGAAAATACACTTGAAATACTCCTTCAGACAGAAGGGTTTGCCGTTAAGCAGCAGCCAAAGTTCAGGTTTGATTTGAAAATGCTCGAAACCATAAGAGATGCGATGAAGGATAATAAGGAAATCTGTGCTAAATATGACGGCAGAGAGAAAATTCTTGCGCCCTACGGGCTGATTTACGGGAATAAGGTTTATCTCATCGGGGTTGAAGGGGGCAAAGAAACTCCCTATTGCTATCTTCTGCACAAGTTCTCGGAGGTCAAACTGACCGAAAAGACTTTTGATAAAGGCGATTTCAGTCTTGATGAGTTCTCGAAAAAATCCTTTGGGGTGTATCAGGGCGATTTAATAGACGTCAAACTTCTGTTTAAACCCTCTGCGGCAGAGGACGTTTTGAACTATTATTTCCACTCAACCCAGAAGATGAAACAAAATGAGGACGGAAGCGTGACTGTTAAGTTTAAGGCATCTGGCGAATACGAGATTATGTGGCACCTGTTCCGCTGGGGGACTGATGTAAAAATCCTTGCCCCTTCCGGTTTAAGGAAAAAATATATTGAACTCTTAGAGATGACACTTGAAAACCAAAAGGAAAAATAAGATGGATAATGAAATTAAACATATTTTAGAAGGGGTAAAAGACGGGGATAAGGTTTTAAATTATATTGAAGCGCTTGAAGAACATCTTGAACACCACCATCACCACCACGACGGCGAATGTGACTGCGGAGATGACTGCCATTGTCATGACCACGATGACGAGGAAAGCGAATGGGAGGAAATTAAAACTCCTTATGAAAATAAATTAACGGTTAAAGAGTGGGAAGAATTTCTTAAAAACGATAAAATCTTTACCGAAGATGCTTTAAAGTTAGTCAAAAGGATGAGGCATATCGCAGCGCCCGTGAGTTATATGGAACTCGCTGATACTTTCGGTCTAGGGGCTATGTATTACGGCATTGAAAGTTGTAAATTGGCGATTAAACTTGTATCTTTTGTCAATACGGATAATTTAAAAGAAGAGGATTATTGGGCAATAATTTTCAATGCGTGGAAGAGCAAAAGGGAATATGAAACGGAAATTTATGCCCTGCGTCCTGAACTCTATGAAGCCCTCGGGAATGTTGATTTGTCAAAAGTTCCACTGAGAGAAAACGAGATATAAAAAACATACTTTCCCCTTTTCATTGACAGAGTGGAGCAGAAAAAATTAAGTTGTGTTGGAAAAATGGAAAGGATTTTATATGCGAAAAGAAATTAAACCCGAGAAAAAAACAATAGGCGAGTATATTCAAAAAAACAGCAAATTCGTTATTCCTGATTATCAACGTCCATATTCTTGGAAAATAGAACAATGTGAAAAATTGTGGCAGGATATAGTTGAATATATTGAAAATAAAGATAAAGATGATGATCAATATTTTTTTGGAACAGTTATTATAAATTGCAATTTAGATGAAACCGAATTGCAATTAATTGATGGGCAGCAGAGAACCACTACATTTTTATTATTGTTAAAAGCATTATTAATGAAAATAAATGAAAAAATAGAAACTATAAAAATAGATCCAAAATCAGAAACCCTTTGTGATGGATTAAAAGGTTTGAGAAAAGATTTATTAGTTATGTTATATAAGGTAAAATCTGGTGAATATTCCCTTTCTCCTTCAGAAAAAGATGATGAAATATATAAGAATTTTAATCTTTTAGAAACTAATTCAATTAATGAAAATAAAAATTATAAAAATGAATTATCGAATATACTTAAGGCTAAGAACTATGATGAAGCTCTAAATATTGCATATAAAATTCCTTTCAAACAAAAAGATAATAAATATACAAATTATTTTCGTAATTTTAAATATTTTTATCAGAAAGTTGATGGCTTGGATGCTTCACTTTTAAATCTCTACACAGATAATATTCTAAATAAATGTGAGATTATTGAAATAAAGAGTTGGGATGTCGATCAAGCAATAAAAATGTTTAATTCATTAAATTCAGCAGGTCTTCCATTAAATGATTCAGATATAATATCTTCATTATTATATGCTGAAGCAGGAAATAACGCAGAAAGCTTTAAAAACTCTTGGATAGATTTAAAAATGCAATTGGAAGATTTAAATAAAAAAGGTATTGTTAATTTAGATTCAATTTTAATGCAGCATATGTATTATAATCGTTCAAAAGATGGAAATGTTGATTCAACAACTCCTGGACTTAGAAATTATTTTACTCGAATTAAACCATCATTGCTTAAAGAACCAATAGAATTATGTAATGAACTAGACAATATTGTAGATATTTGGGAAAAAGTTTCAAGATATCCTATTACACAAGTTTTATTTAAGTTTAATGAAAACTTCAAATTGTTTTTGGCAAGTTATTTTTATAGGTTTAAAAATGAAGATTTGCTTGAGGACAAAATGAAAATTATTATTGAATGTATGTTGAGGTTGTTTACTGTTTTGGAAATTGTTGAAACAGGATATTCTAGTAGCAAATTTAAAACATTTTTGTTTAAAGAAGAAAGTAAACTTGTTGATGGCAATATAACTGAACAAGAAATAAAAGCAGATTTTGATAAACATATAAGAGAAAATTGGGTTAAGGATGATATAAAGAAAGATATCGAATACTATGATAAGAATAGCCTTGTTTATCTTAATGAATATTTATTTGCTGAAGAATTTAATAAAAATAAAAAGGATGATGAAAAGATATATTTTGAACTTGGTGATAGTTTTGATATTGAACATATAATGCCTCAAAGTGGGAAAAATCATCCAGCAATAAGAAACGATGCTAATATTGATAGTGTAGAAGAATTTAATTCTGTGGTTAATAAACTTGGAAATAAAATTATCTTGGAGTCTAAAATTAATAGAGGCATTGGTAACGAATGGTTTAGAACAAAAGTTACAACCAATATTGCTGAAAAAACAGGATATATTAACAGTTGTTATCCTATTGCTAAAAAGCTGGTTGAAAAGTACAAGGATATATCTAAACCATATTGGACTAAAGAGGATATCGAAACTGCAACAAAAAAAGCTAGTGAAAGAATTACAAAATTTATATTTGGGGAAGAATAATAAGATACTTTTCAATTATAAGAAAGGGGCGATTTTTCGCCCCTTTTCGTGAGAAAATATTTTTTGATATCAAAATCCAACTGTATTTTTAAGTGTCTTTGACTGTTTTAATCTGACCTCATCTCTGAGCATTTTTTCAATTTCAGAAGTATCTCTGATTTCAAGAAAATCAGCCTTCTTCTTTACCGTCGCAAAGTCGCCTGTCGTCAGTCCTTTGATATTCAAATCAGCATCTTCAATATTGAAAAAGTGCTTCATCGCAAGGTTTATCTGTTCAGGGTTCATAAAATCAAATTTTATTTTGAACGTAAACCTTCTCAAAGATGCTTCATCAAGAGTGTCAAGAAGGTTTGTCGTGCATACAAACGGGTATTCGTGGCTTTCCATCCAGGTCAGCATTTCGTTTACCTGGCTGATTTCCCAGCTGTGCCCTGCGTTTGCTCTGCTTTGAAGGAAACTGTCCGCTTCATCAAAGATAAGCATTGCTTTTTTGTTCTTTGCCTCCTGAAAAGCCGCCGCAATATTTTGTTCCGTCTGTCCGACAAAAGGTGAAACGAGGTCGCTTACTCTTTTTTGTATCGCTTTAATTCCGAGACAGTCCGCCAGATACCTTGAATATTCGCTTTTCCCCGTTCCGGGTTCGCCGTACATACAAATCGAAAAATTCAGCTTTCCGCATGCCTTAATCTTTTCCGTCAGATTTTCAACCGATAAATCTGAGTTGACGAGATTAAGGTCATATTCCTTTGCATTAAAGCTCTTCGGGCTCTTGATATTCTTCCTTTTCATAACAACTCTTGTTATGTTTTCGATGTAGCCTTCAAAATCCTCCTCAGTTCCCGAGGTCAGCTTTGTCATCTGAACGGCATTTGAGATGATTGAGGGTGAAACATCATAAGTCTTATTGAGTTCTTCTATCTTCGATTTTTTGACCTTAAATTTGTTCTTCTTCAAAACTCTGTTCCAGATATTAAGCCTTGTTTCATCGGATAATTTTTCAAACTCTATGGCATAGCTCATTCTTCTGAGGAAGGCCGGATCAACATCAGAGATATTATTTGTTGTCCAGATGACGGGAATGGGAGTTTCTTCTAAAATCTTGTTCAGATACCCTTTTGATGCACTTCCGAAGGCTGAAAAACCTCTGTTCATAACGTCCTCGGCTTCATCAAAAAGTATGCATGCCCTTCCTGCTCTTGAAAGCATTTCCTGTTTAGAGTATAAATCGGCAAGCCTGAAACTTCTGTTGGCTTCTTCATAGTCCTCTTTCTCTGTCTTGACGGCATACATGGGAATTTTTGCCGAGTTTGCTATTAATTTTGCAAACTGGGTTTTCCCCGTTCCGACATAGCCGTAGAGAAGAATATTTACACCTTTTTTCTTCTGCTCAACCGCTGATTTTAATATGTTTATTGCCTTATCCCGCTCTTTTTTGATGTGGTCATAATCACTTAAAGTCAGATTTGATTTTTCACGTTTTCCGAGCAATACTGCGATTATTTTGTCTGGAGTAGAACAGGTTTCATCATCAAATATACCAAGAATTTCGGGGTTAATATCCGCATCTCCCCCTCGTCTTGAATCGGTCAGACGTTTGAGATACAGACTTTCCATAAGTCTTCCGCGCCTGTTATATCTCAGCTTTATAACACATTTGCAGAACCTGCCGAAGGTGTCATGTCCGCTCACGCAATCAAAAAGTTCTCTGAAAATTCCGTTATATTCTTTCATTATAAAATATAATAGAATTCCGTACTCCTCCTCGCTGAGTTTGAAAATTTCTTTGAGTGAGAGGAGTTGCTTTTCAAGAGAGGTCTTTTTAACGGGGAGTTTTTCCTGAAGCTCCTTCAGAATTTTTTTCATATCTGTTCTGAATTTCTCTCTTCCGCCGATATTGCCAAATATAAATGAGCCGTTTTGGTCTCTCTCTATTCTGTTTCTGTTTACTTTAAACTCATCAAAGAAAAAATCCATAAGGTCATCAAAATTGTAGTGTTTTAAATCGATGTCGTTAATAAGTTTGGAAAAGTAATCCACAAACAGCCTTTTTTCAAAATTATTCATTTTCGTCTATCCCTTTAATCTTTCTTACATGATTCATTATAGGGGGGTAATGCGTCAAAATCGGACGAATATGAAAAATATTTTTTAATTTTTTTTATTATTTGACCAAAAGTATTAAAACTATTAAACTAGAGGTAGAAGCGGAGTTGAAGATTATGAGTAATTATATTGTTATCGGTGTAGTTTTGGTTTTCTTTGTTGCGGTTACGGTGCTTTTTAACCGCGGGATAAAGTTAAAAAATTATGTCAATGAAGCCTTTTCCACTATGGATGTCTATCTCAAAAAGAGATGGGATTTAATTCCGAACCTTGTCGAGTGTGTTAAGGAATATTCCGGTTACGAAAAAACTATTTTAAAAGAGGTTACCGACATAAGAACAAAAAACTATTCTTCGATGTCGCTTTTTGACAAACTTGACGCTAACCTCAAAATTAACGATGTTATCCCGAAATTTTTTGCTCTGGCGGAAAATTATCCCGATTTAAAAGCTAATCAGAACTATATGAAGCTTATGGACGAGCTCACAAAGGTTGAGGACGATATCGCAAACGCAAGAAAATACTATAACGGAACAGTCAGAGAACTGAACACTTTTACGGAAACCTTCCCTTCAAATATTGTCTGTATGATCTTTGGAATCCGTCAGGCAAAGTTGTTTGAGATAGATGACACCGAAAGAAATAATGTTAAGTTAGGGTAGAAGATGAAGCGAATTTTTGTTGTATTATCCTGTCTGTTTCTGCTTTTGGGCACTTCGTTTGCCGAAAGTTTTTATATTGACAGATATGATGTTGATATGGACGTCAAAAAAGATAAATCTGTTTTCATAACTGAAAATCTTGACGTTGTTTTTACTTCCCCGCTTCACGGGATATATCGTGATATTCCCTTTAAAAATGCAGCAATTACCGATGTCAGGGTATCTGAAGAATATACGACAACTTATACCAATTCAAATATGAGGTTAAAGATAGGGAACCCGAACAGGTACGTCAGCGGACTAAAGCACTATACCATAAGGTATAAATACAGTTATTTTGATAATAAAAATGAATTTTACCATAATATTATAGGAACGGACTGGAAAGTTCCCATATATAAGGTAAATTTCACTATAACCATGCCTGAACCCGTTCCACAGGATAAAGTTGGGCTTTCAATAGGAAGAAAAGGCACAAGAGGTTTTGAAGGCGGGGCAGTTTACCGTGTTAACGGGGACACAATTTCGGGTAATACCGAAAGAGCATTATCCCCGGGCGAAGGGATAACAGTCCGCGCTGAAGTTCCCGAAGGGTATTTCGTCTTTACACCAAGCCCTTATGCAATATTTGTTATTATTTTAATGATTATACTGACTGCGCTTTCCTTCTTTATCTGGTATTCCTACGGGAAGGATGAGCCTGTTATTCCCGTTGTTAATTTTTACCCCCCAAAGAATATGAATGCGCTCGAAACCGAGCTTGCATATAAGGGAAAGGCATCGACAAAAGGTTTGACCGCGCTTTTAATTGAGCTTGCGCAAAAAGGATATATTAAAATAATCAATGATAAGGAAAAATGGTCTCTTCAGCTTCTTCACGTCTATGACGGAAATAACAAGAGCGAAAAGAAGTTTATTAAGGCCCTGTTCAACGGTGATAACGAGGTATCGCAATCGGATTTGATGTCCTCAAAGAGCTTTTATAAAGATTGTGAGGAGATAGTCGAAGAGGTAAATCAAAAGAAAGATACAATCTTTACTTCAGATTCCATAAGTTTTCCTTTAAAAGCCATTATGGTCGGCTGTGTTATCGGAATTTTGCTTTTGACGATGTTTGCTGTTTCCTATTTTTCATTTTCATCAATTTCAGGAAACGGATTTTTGCTGGTATTTCCGCTTATAGCGATAATTATGTTAATTGCAACACTCAAGGGAAACAACAGTATTTATGCAAATACTTTTATAATAATATGGGCGCTTTTCTTCGGCGGCGGGCCTTTAATAATGCTGTTTGAAATAAATCCGATGAATAACCATAATATCCCCGCAATTTGTGTCGGAATGGCAGGATTAGTAATTTCGGTTATCTGTACTTATCAACTGCCAAAGAGAAATCCTTCGGGGCAGAAGAAACTAAACCACCTTATGGGGCTGAAGCATTTTATAGAGGTAGCTGAAAAGCACCGTCTTTCTCAGCTTGTTGAGGAAAATCCCGAATATTTTTATAATGTTCTGCCCTCAGCCTATATTTTAGGAGTGTCCGATAAATGGATAGAGCAATTTAAGGGTGTTATGGAAATAGAGCCCGACTGGTATTCGGGAAAGAGTTTTTCTGTTCATTCGTTTAATACCTTTATGGGCGCTCTTAACAGTGCATCTGTTCCCACGACAGCGAACGGAGGTATCAGCAGTTCATCGGGAGGTGGTGGCTTCTCCGGTGGCGGAGGTGGCGGCGGCGGTGGCGGCGGCTGGTAAAAACTTCTCTGATATGATTAAAATGTTTCTTGGTTCACTTTGTCTGTGTCGGAGGAGGTAATCGGGAGCTTACCCAAACTATAAAATATTATAACATTTTCAGACATTCCTCATTTTAAAGTTGAATTAAAACCATGTTTGCCGTACGATTTTCCTATAGGTTACATGGTTTTAGGAATTCATAGGAGGATTCATTAAATGTCGAAAAAAACTATAACGGTTGACGGTAACTATGCCGCAGCGCACGTTGCTTATGCGCTGAGCGAAGTTTCCGCAATTTACCCAATCACACCCTCCTCAACTAT
>JAFXYZ010000064.1 GCA_017541465.1 bacterium
GGGATAAAAAACGACAAAGCATAACAAAAAGATTTTGTCTGAATAAGTGATTTTAATTTATCTTTAATCATTTTTTCCCCTTGTCGTTAAAATTATATCACAGGTGTGAAGATAAATCTTGTAAATGATTACAAAAATGCTATATAATAGCTGGCATGGAATATTCAATTTATAAAGATACCACACCCATAGAGACCGTAAACAAGATTAAATCTGTTTTAAAAGAGCTCTCTATAGATATTAATGAAAAAGAAATTACTCATAAGGAAAATGATGTAACGTCAGTCAGGCTGACGGTTAAAGGAACACAAATCGGTACAAACGGAAAAGGCACAAACAGAGAAAATGCTCTAGCAAGCGGATACTCTGAGTTTATGGAAAGACTTCAGACAAACTATCTCTTTTCCTTCAGAACAAAAGAAATTGATGAAGTTGAAGCTGATGTAAAATCTCTGCCTGACTATTTTGAATCTGTTTTAAAGAAAAAACTCAATAAAAAATTCCGTAAACTGATAATAATAAAAAATAAAATTAAACAAATTAAATCGGGCGAAAATTATGAAGTTTCAGAGGATGAGAGCAAGACGGAGTGCGTTAAATTTTATGCTCTAAATGCCAAAAAAGAAGTGCTTATTCCGATAAATGACCTTCGCTATATTCAGACAACTACGGGTTTAGCGGCAGGAAATACCTTTGAAGAAGCCTCTGTTCAGGCACTTTCCGAGCTTTGCGAAAGATATTCCATGAAGCAGATTCTGACAAAAAAAATCCGCCTTCCCGAAGTTCCGCTTAAATATTATCAGGAAAGAACTTCTATTGTTGAGCTGGTTAAATTTATTGAATCTCAGGGCTACAGGGTTACAATAAAAGACGCAAGTCTGGGTACTAAACACAGAGGGAAAATAAATATTAACCCTCCCGTTATCTGCACTCTCTTTGAGAGAAAAGATGCAGACGGAGAGGACTGTCAGCTTCGCTTTGGCTCACATCCATCGCTATTTGTTGCAATAGAGAGAACTCTGACAGAGTTTATGCAGGGGTATTCTCTTGAAGAGGAAAAGGAAAGAGAGTATGTTAAACTCTTCAGAGACCTTAAAACAAGCAGTATAAATGATAAACTCTCTGATTTCTTCCATTCGGTTGTTGTTTTTTCAAAACACAAAAAAGATTATTCCTTTTTGTTTGATAAAAAGTCTGATTATGAGTTTGATGAAGCAACCTGGCTGATTGACCAAAAAAGCAGCAATAAAGAGATGTTAAAAAGATTATGCACAATAGGAAAAGAGGTTTATATCAGAAACTATTCCTTCCTGGGCTTTCCTACGGTTAATATTTTTATCCCCGAATTAATCTGTTCAAGAGATTTAGATGAAAAATATCTTGATAATGAGATAAAAATATCAGAGCTTGAGCTTGAAATTTTATCTGGTGAGGTTAAGTCTCATTCTGTCAAAGAACTTCTAAAAATCTTCGAATACGGGCTTTCTACGGTATATGAATATCACCTCAGCAGTGTTCCTCTTTGTTATCTTGCTTTTTTGTGCGCCGTTATGCTTAAAAATAATAAAAAAGCGCTTGAATACTATAAGCAAATAAAGGTCAATATTGATTTTAACAAGAAATACGGCGAAGAAAATATTTTAAAGAATAATATTTTAATTGAGTATTATGATTTATTATCAAAGTGGGGAAACGATAAAAAAATCTTTAACATTCTTTACGAAACTTTTGAAAAACAAATCAAAATGCACTATAATATAGATAAGGAGTATTTTGACAAAAAGGCTTTTGAGCGGTTATTTATCAATACCCTTACAAGCCGAAAAATACTGAAATTATTAACCGATAATTCAAAAATCGGTAATAATTTTGATAAAAAAGAGCATATTGTAAACAATATTGTTTTTATATATAATAAGAACAGATTATCGCACGATATTTTTGAAGGTAAAAATTAAATGGCATCATACAGATATAATTATAAATTTTTTGAAAACCTGCCTGAGGACATGTATTCAGCCTACCTCAGAAAGTTTTATAAGGAAATTATGGGCAAAAGGCTAAGTCTTGATAAACCCAAGGCTCTGAGTGAAAAAATCCAGTGGTTAAAGCTGTATGATAATACTCCTTTAAAAACACAACTGACGGATAAACTCGGTGTCAGAGAATATTGTGCAAAAAACCTTCCCGAAATTAAATTCGCCAAGGTTTATACTTGCGGAAATTCTTTTGAAGAGCTGAATTTCGACCTTTGCCCCGAGGAATTTGTCGTAAAATGTAATCATGCCTGCCGTGAGCACGTTATTGTTAAAGAAAAGGCGCACTTTATAGAAAATTCCGATTTTCAGAAGGTCCACTGGAACAGACTTTTGGCTCAGAATTATGCGTTTAATTCATATTTTGAATTACAATATAAAGATATACAAAGAAAGATTTTTGTAGAGGAATATATCCCGAATACCGAACTCCAGCCTGGATATTTCGAGTACAGGGTTAACTGTTTTAATGGTGAACCTAAATATATAGAGTTATTTATTCAGGATAAAGTGGTATTTTATGATATAGAATGGAACAGAATGCCGATTGAATATAAATATCATCAGGCGCTCGAAGAGGACAAGGTCCAGAAGCCCAAAAACCCAGAAAAGATGATAGAATATGCAAGAAAGCTTTCTAAAGACTTCAGATTTGTCAGAGTTGATATGTATGAACACAATGATGATGTATATCTCTCTGAGATGACCTTCTCACCCTTCAGCGGTTTTATACAGTTCAAAGACCCTGAATATGACGAAAAATTCGGAAAAATGTTAACATTATAATAAAGGAGCACTCTTATGTTTGAAAAAGCAGGCGAAATGATCAGCGATGCCTTAAACGACATGAAAATCTCAATGTATGAAAATTCACATCCCGTTGATGAAAGCGAAAACTTTGATGACGATTTCTACAACTGGACTAACATTTCTACAACTTATTCGGATGCCGGAAAATACTATTTCACATATAAATAACCAATAGTTATGGATATTTGTTTTACCTTTGATAATCGATATTATCAATATATTTTCGTGCCTATAATATCTGTTATAGAAAATAATCCCGGTCCGATTAATTTTCATCTTATTACCGATAAACTTTCAAAAAAAAATGAAAAATTAATAGAGGACTGGATTAGAAGCAAAGGTTCAAACGCTTTTATTTATAAAACGGACAAAAAACAGTTTTCCGTCTGCCCTGTTAAAGGTGTTGATAATGACAGGCTTACGCGTGCGGCATATTTCCGAATAAATATTCCTCAGATTTTACCCAAAGAAATAAAAAAAGTTTTGTATTTAGATCCCGATGTGATGGTCTTAGGCTCTCTTTCGGGACTTTTTGAGCTGAATATTGATAACTGCCCGTTTGCGGTTGTGGAGGTTTTAAACAAGAGCTGTAATTCGGGTGTTATGCTTATGAACCTTGAATACTTCAGGCAACATAACCTCTCAGAGCGGCTTTTTGACTATATTGAGCATAATAAAGACAAGATAGAATACTACGACCAGGATGCTTTCAATAACCTAATCCACGGAAACTGGTATAAACTTCCTCCGAAATATAATGCGGGGGATATTCTTCTCTCTACTCTTTCCCACGTAAAAAATATGGGGCTTTTGCCCGTTTATTCCGATGAGGAAATAGAGGAGGCAAAGAAAAACCCTGTCATTGTTCATTTTGCGGGCTCTTTTCATTATAAATTATGGTATGAAAATTCCATTCATTCAGGTCAGGAACGCTATTTGGCTTATAAAGAAAAAACACCCATGAAGAATGCAAAATTAAAGACGAATTATATTCTTTATCTTATGAAGGGGCAGGATAAACCTTATGAATACGTGAAGGAAATCGTAAAAGCGCAAATTGATAAATTATCTTCTTCAGACGGTTTAAAAGGCTTTTTTGTCAAAAGTTTAAATTCTTCATCAAAAACAAGAAAATTTCTATATACCTTTATCTCTTATATGCTATATTTAAAGAAAAGGTATTCTGAGAAATGAATTTTTTTAACAGATTAAAAATAAAACCTCTTCAGCTAACCCTGGATATTAGCGGAGAATGCAACGCAAAATGTCCGTTTTGCCTGAGACAGTCGGGGGAAAGTGTTCCTGAAGGGTTTATGAAAAAAGAGGTGTTTTATGAAGCTGTTGAGCAGGCAAAAAAGATTAAATCAATAAAGACCATTTCTCTTTCCGCCTATGGTGAAGCGCTTTTGCACCCTGATTTTGATGAGTTTGTCGATTATTTATCGGAATTAAAATATAAAATTCTTGTCATAACAAATATGTCATTGGCGAATAAACACTACTCTTCTCTTTTAAAGACAGATTATCTTATGATGTCGATAGAGGGTTATGACAGAGAAACTTACGAAAAATACAGAAGAGGACTTGATTTTGCTCAGGTCGAACACAATATAATTCAGTTTGATAAAATGGTAAGGGAGTTAAGAGCAGAAAAAGAACATACCCCGAGCAGAATGATTAACTGTCTTATAACCAAAAAGACGGAGGCGGACAAATTTAACCGGCAGTGGAAACCCTACACCGATTTAATCACAACAAATCTAATGGTAAGACCTATATCGTGGGATAACACTAAGGGACTGTTTTTTAAAGCAAATCATGAGTTTAAAGGGGAAATAATCGAAAAAGATGAGGGTGAAAAAAGGTTAATTTGCACTGAACCCTTCAGAACGATTGTCATGCATCCGAACGGAAGGCTGGCTCTTTGTTGTAATGATGCTAACTGTTCTCTTGATTTTGGTGATTACAAAAATATTAAAAAAGCTTTCTTTGATAACAAAAACCTTAATAAAATTCGTAAAGAATTATTAGAAAATACCTGCAGTGTATGTAAGAATTGCACGACAAATATTATAATCAAGAAAGAACAGTAAGAGCAGTTTATAATGTCCGAAAAAAAGCAAAAGTATTATTTTATATTTCCTCCGCTGACCTTAAACCAGTCTCCGATTATCGGTATCCCTGAATTAATAGGAATTTTGGAAAAGAACGGAATTGACTCTCAGATGGTCGAGTTAAACTCAAAATTCCATGAGCACTGTTTAAACAGGGAATTTTTCCGTAAATATAAAGAATTTCTTGATAAAATATATAACCAAAATGAAATCTTTCAGTATTCAGAGGAGCTTCAGGGGTATATAAAAAAATATAAGAGAAATTTTGAGCAGGTTTCAAAATTTGCTGATTACTACGGGGAAGAAATAGAATTTGCAAAAGAGATTTTAAAAAGTCCGAAACTCTTTTATAAACCTGTTTTATCTCAGTATGCGCTCACTATAATAGGGAGTGTGGGGAATTTTTACCTCTATTTTGCAAACCAGATGCTGAAGGAATTTTTTGCTAATCTCTTAAAATTCTATGACACAGGCAAAATGACTGATTTTGAAATACCTTTTGGGCGCATAAAAGATTTTCTGATGTCCGATTTATTTATTTTTAAAGATTTTCTTATGAAGGAGGCTGAGGAAATATGCGCGAAAAACCCCGATTGTGTTGGAGTGTCGATTAATGTCAACAGCCAGCTCTTTGCGGGGCTTGCAATTTGTCTTTATATAAAACAAATAAACAAAAATATTCACGTCAGTATCGGGGGTTCATTTTTCAGCACCTTCTATACAAACATTCTGAATTTATCGGAAATTTTTGAAGAATTCGCGGACAGTATTATATATGGAACGGGTGACAGTACTTCAGTAAAGCTCATGGAGGCTCTAAGGGGGCAGGCTGATTTCAGCGAAGTGCCTAATTTACTGTTTTCGAGAGATAACAGGCTTGTCGTAACCCCGCGCGATAACGGAATTAAACTCACCGAATATCCCCCTGAGAGTTTTTCGGGGTATAAAATGGAGGAGTATGATATTCCTGAAATAGTCCTTCCCGTAAGGACATCCGTTGCGTGCTACTGGGGAAAATGCAAATATTGTATATCAAAGCGGGACAGAAACTTTCAGATTAAAACCCCTAAGCAAATGTTTGATGAGATAAAATTATTATCAGAAAAATATAATACCAAATATTTTTATTTCTGGGATAATTCTATGTCTCCTCATTTCTTTGGTGAGTTTGCCGATTTACTCATTAAAAATAAGCTCAAAATCAAATACAGTTGTTATGCCAGGTTTGAAAAACAGTTTACTTATGAACTGCTTAAAAAAATAAAAAAATCAGGTTGTATGAAAATCAGCTGGGGACTGGATTCGGGCTCAGAAGAGATGCTTAAATACATAAACAAAGGAATAACGCTTCCTGTTTCGGAAGAAGTTCTAAAATACAGTGCAAAGGCAGGGATTATCAACCAGATTTATCTTATTTTCGGCTATCCTACGGAAAATGACGGACACCTTGAACAGTCCTATAATTTTGTTGAACAAAATAAGAAATATATTGATAATATTATTATTTCCCATAAGGTTTTGTATTTTAAGGGCTCAAGTTTCTATGAAAGTGACAGAAATAATTGTCTTCCCGATACTGAGGTTACAGGCAGTGGATGTGATATAATAAATAAGAAAATAGAGAAGCTCTACAGGATAAACTCAAAGTTTTATCAGGAGCTCGGCACTTATAACCTTTTATATTTCAATAAATTTAACAAGGCTATGCTGAATTTATATTCCTTATTTTTCTCTCTTGATTTCGGGTTGAGCAGATATATAGGTAAACGGATAATAGAGCATTATAAAAACAGGTTTAAAAGAGAACGGAGAGCGAATGACCAATATTATTATCACATATAAATGCAATTTAAAGTGCTGTTACTGTTTTGCGAACGAATTTGTGAACAAGACTTCAAAGAACATCACTTTTGAGGATTTTATTAAAGCCTATTATTTTATTCGCCGAAATGAAAGAGACAGAATAGGTATTATAGGCGGTGAGCCTACTCTTCACCCTGAGTTCGGTAGAATGATTGAATTCTTAAACGGGGAAAACAGAAAGCAAAAGTTCAAAATTCCTGTTCAGATTTATACAAACGGAATTGAAATAGATAAATATATCGGTATTTTAAAGAAGGGCAACTATCACCTTCTGATAAACTGCAATTCCCCTAAAGTTATCGGGGAAACCAGCTACAAAAAACTTCTCGATAACCTCAGGCTTATTGATAAAAATTTTAAGAAAAAGTATGTTGTCGGGATAAATTTGTTCTCTGAGACAATGGATTATGAATATATCTTTGAGATACTGAAGGAATTTAAATTAAAAACCCTGAGGTTTAGTCTTACCGTTCCAAATCTCGCAGAGAAAAAGCATCTTTCAAGGGAAGAAGCCTTCGGGAAGAAGAAGGAATTTTTGTTTAAGGTCTTTGAAAAGTGCAGAGAAAACGGTATTTCGCCGTTCTATGACTGCAATATTTTCCTGAGCTGCCTCACTAACCCTGAGGATTTAAAATTCCTGAAAACCTTCAAAGAAAGATATAATCTGATAAAATATTCCTCCTGTAACCCGGTAATTGACATTTTGCCTGACCTGAAGGCAATAAGGTGCTTTGGAATGTCTGATTATATGAAGGTTTCCATTAACGATTTCAAAAATACCGAGGAGCTCAGAAAGTTCTTTGAAGAAGAGATAGACCACTATGCGAAGAAAATACCGACTTTTGAAGAGTGCCGCGGGTGCGAAGAGATGATGCTCGGCAACTGTTACGGCGGATGTCTTGCGTATAAAGCGGACAGAATAGAAGAATATAAACAACATTGTAAGCAATTTTTTAATAAGGTGTAAGTAATATGTATGAATTTTCAGTACCGTTTTTCAACGATATTAACACGATTGAGCAGATTATCAGAATTAATAAAACCTATGAAAAGGGGAATATAACCTCATTTTTCTTTGCGCTTCCCTTAAATGCAGAGGACAGGTCTACCTTTGAGCAGGTAAGAACTTTTGATAAATTTATTCCTGATTTCAAAAGTATTGAAGATACCATAAAATATTCTCAGGATAACAATATTAAATTTATCTATCTTCTCAATTCGCCGATTGGTTTTTCACCCCTGGCAAAATACAGAGATAAACAACAGGAAAATCTTTCCGGGTTGTTGGAAAAACTAAAAAAGGTCGGTTGTTATGATGTCAGAATAACAAATTATGATATTCTTAATTATGTAAGCAGAAACTTCCCTGAGTTTAAAATTCATCTTTCGACTTCCACGGAATATACTATGCTTGAGCAATTCCGGAATGCAAAAAAATTATTCCCCTGTATAACGGAGTTTATCCCCAGTTATGAGGTGAATAAAAATTTTCATCTTCTGAAAAATTTAAGAAAATCAATGCCCGATACAGATGTTGAGCTTATAGCGGATGAAGGGTGTATAAACGGATGTCCTTTCAGAATACAGCATCCCGTAACTTTTACAATTCCTAATGTTTCGGAAGAGGAAGCCATGGAAATTCTGAAAGCGGCAAATCTGTATAGAGAATGCTATAAAATTTCGGGGAATTATATTGAGTATTTGTGTAAAGCAAAAGTCATTTTTCCCTGGGAGGTTGATTATTACGGCAAAATAGACTGCAAAAAATTTAAGTTAGTCGGAAGAAACGTTGTCCATCCTGAGCTCCAGGTTCGCTATTATGATATGTATTTAAAGGGAATAGAAGAGCCAAAATCACTTGATAATGTGCCGATAAAACTGTTTTTGCTCAGATACAGATATGCTTATTCCATTTTGGAGTACAAAGTTAAGGACATAAAAAAATATCTTCCCTCAATAAAATATTTTATAAAGCACGGAAAAGAGTGCCATTATAAATGCGGGGTAGAGTGTACTTACTGCATGGATAAGGCAAAGAAAATCGAGCAGATTTTTAAGAAATAAATTAAGTTTTAAAGAATAAATAAGGTTATGAGTTATCTTTTTATAAATCCCGTAAATTTTGTTGTTGAAAATGCGCCCCTGCATAGCATTCCGCTTCTTATGGGTATTTTAAAAGATAATAATATTGAGGTTTCTAACCTTAATTTAAACTCTGAACTCTTAAAAAACCTTAAAAAACCTGATTTTATCTCTGATTTTTGCAATCGCTTCGATAATATAAATAAATCAGACAGTGATGTTTTGATAAACGAATTTGTTTCGAGGGCGCAAAAGACCTATCCTAAAGGCGCTGTGTATGAGCTTTTAAAATTTGCGCCCGTATCTTTAAAAATTCTGAAGGATAAAAATTTATACTATAACCTTTCTCTGAGTCATTATGCGTATATGAACCTTCATAAGCTGTTTTCACCGCTTTCTTTTTACTATTCTCAGATTCTTCACCTCTTAATTCCCGACTGTGAAACCTGCAGGTCAGAGTCTGAAGTGCGCGATTTTAGTGTTAATATAAATCTTCTTGATACTTTTTTTGCTTCCGAACTCAATATCCTCAGGCCCTTTATTGATTTAAAGGTAAAGGAAAATCTGACCGAGGAGGTTGAGTGCGTCGGTATTACGATAAATAACCCTATCCAGTTTGTGACGGGCTTATATATCGGAAGATATTTAAAGCAAAACTACAGATGCCACGTGAATATCGGGGGCTCATTTTTTAATGAATACTATGAGTGTCTTGTAAACCTAGGGGAGTTTTTCGGGAAATATTTCGACTCTATATCCGTTAAAAACAACACTCAGACGGCTGTTGATATAATTAAATATCTGAGAGGGGAAATAGATATATCCTCTGTTCCGAATATTTTATACTATGACGGGGAAGTTAGGTTTAACAGCGGAAATAATACTTTTAATTATAACAAACTTCCCTATATCGATTTAGGGGAAATAAGCTCTGACGATTATTCTATTCCGGAGCTTGTTATTCCCATCCAGGCATCGACCTCCTGCTACTGGCGAAAATGTATTTTCTGCGACTGCAGTGCAAATGAAGGGGGCTATACCGTTAAGAGTATAAGCAGACTTGTTGACGAGATTGAAAATTTAAAAAACAAATATAATTCAAAATATTTTTATTTCTGGGATAATGCTCTTCACCCGAAGTATCTTGATAAACTCGCAGATGAGCTTGAGAAAAGAAAAATTGAAATAGTCTTTTCGATTTATGCGAGGTTTGAAGAGGAGTTTGATGAAAAATTACTCAAAAAACTGAGAAGAGCAGGGCTTTTGCACGTCTGCTGGGGGCTCGACAGCGCTTCAAAGAGGGTTATTGAGTACATTAACAAAGGAATTGACCTCAAAAATGCAGAAAGAATACTGAAGGCTGCGAATAAATTAAACATCTACAGTAAAGTCTATCTTATTTTTGGGCATCCTACGGAAACTCTTGAAGAGATTAGAGAATCGGTTAATTTTGTCAATAAAAACTCAAAATATATAGGGGATGTCATCGCAAACGACAAGGTCTATTTCCTCAAAACCGCCCTTCTTGAGACAAACAGAGATTATTATAAATCGATGATAAGGACAAAAGTTTCTGACAGGGATAAGATGATAAAAGACATTAAAAAATACTGTTTCGGGAGTATTATCCTGACTTTTTCCCCGACCTGCCTTTTGTACCTCGCAAAATTCAGGGTAAAGACAATCGCTTTTCGTATGGGTATTTTCCATACTCTTCAGAAGTATTCTGTGTTCAGGAATATTATTAAAAGCCTTTTTGAGTTATCATATAAAAAAGCGGATAAGAAATGATGTTTAGGAATTTTATAAAAAAAATAATTAAAGATAAAAGGATGTATCTTCCCGTTCTTGAGATGCATATTGTTGATCATTGTAATTTAAAATGCAAGGGGTGCAGTCATTTCAGCAATATTGCTGATGAATACTATGTATCGGTGGAGGACTTCAGAAATTCTCTTCTTTTGGCTTCAAAGCATTTCAGAATACACTCTTTTGCGCTTATGGGCGGAGAGCCGTTTTTGCATCCCGAGATAAAACAGTTAATCGGGGAAGCGAGAAAAATTCTTCCGAGCGCAAGAATAGTCATATCTTCAAACGGTATGCTGGTAGATAAACTCGGTGATGATGTCTGGGGCGAGCTAATTAAAAACGAGGTTTTTATAAATGTATCAAAATATCCCGTCAATTCGCCTTATTTTTCGGATATTCTGGATAAAATAGCCTACAGCAACGTTCTCGGGCAGGTCGTTGTAAAAAATTATTTCAGAAAATATATTAATATAAAAGGTGATTCAATAAGGTATATGACTTATGATCAGTGTTATATGAAACACTGCGTTACCATAAAAGGCAATAATATCTATAAATGTCCGTTTTCCCTGTATGTAAAATACTTCAATAAAAAATTTAACACCCAAATACCCGTATCTTCGGGGCTTGACCTAACAAAAACAAACCAAAAAGAGATAAAGAAATTTCTGACTTCACCCGTTGAAACCTGCCAGTTCTGCACCTTTGAAGAGGATAAGCTTTCGCTTTACAAATGGGGAGTTGAGGAAGCGAAAAAAGAGGACTGGATAGTTTATTAAATATCAAAAATACATTAAAAGAATAATTAAAATTATTGAAGATATAGTGTAAGATGATGTTGTGGAAGAAACGTTCTTAAATAAGAAAGCAATAGAGTCATCAAAAGAAGCGGACAATTTGCCCGGTTCCTATTTTGGTGCGGTTAAGGACAAAAATTCTTTGTTTCTGATTAACCATAACTCTCAGACTATCTGGAAACTTCTTGATTTTTTCAGAAGCGAAAATAAGGTGTTTCTTTTAAAAGGCTACAGCGGAAGCGGAAAATCAGCCGTTATTGATTTGTTTCTGAAAAACTATCTTGCTGACGATGTTTTGGTTTTTAAACACCTGTGGCAGACCGGAACAAACCTTGATGACGTTCTTCTCTCTATTTATAAGGACTTTACGGTTTATTCATCAAAGAAGAAAATAATTCTTCCAAAGTCCGACTCGATTATTTTCTCTGATAAGATAAATTCTTATATTAAACACGCCTACAGGCAGATGGTGTTTGTGTTTGATTATTTTGAGATGAGCTTTATCACCCAAAAGAAGCAGGACGAAATTTGTGATTTTATTAAGTATTTACTCAAATTCCCGAATGTTAAAATCATTATTGCTTCAAGAACACTGAACCCAAAGGACCTTAAACTCGATAAATTCCTAACGGTATCGACACTTCAGCCTTTAAATACGGATGAAATAGCTAAACTTCTTGAACAAAACGAGATAAAACTTCCCGATGACTATTTTAAACAGTTATGTATTGAATCGGGCGGGCAGTATATTTTTATTTCCATGTTTTTAACGCTTTCAAAAATTCTTGATGTGAAGCCTGAGGAATTGTTTGAAGAGTTTAAAAATAAGAATATTGTTTTTTCAGATTTTCTTTTGCAAAAGAACTTGGCACTTTTATCGAACAAATTTTTAAATCTTTTCTATCTTCTATCTGTTATAAGAATAGGTGTCAGCGAAAACTTTATTTTATCCCGTAAAATTGCCCAGAAGGAAGATTTAGAGTATCTGAGGGAAAGAAACATAATTTCGTATGAGTTTGGGCTTTATTATTTAAAAGACTACTTTAAATCAAAATACCTTCAGTCAATAAGCTCTGATGTTAAGGGAAAAATATACAGTGAACTCATAACTTTTTATGAAACACTTCTGCCTAAAAAACCCTTCAACAGAGATTTGTTAATCTCAAGAATTACGATGAGAAAAGAAATTGAAGCCTGCCGTGATGCACTTGAGCTTTTAAAACTTGAGAAGAAGAAAAAGACGGGCGCAGGCGGAAACACTAATTTCAGCTATCTCTCTTATGCCTCACAGACTTCCTCCGAGTGGGGCAGTCCTTCAAAATATAAGCTGACGAACATTCCGAAAATAAATAAGGAGCAGGAGGCAACCTTCGGGCGGGCAAATTTATCAAAAGAAGATGTCAGTATTTTAAATCTTATATCCCCGAAAGATATGCTTGAAACCGAGCTTACAAATATAGTAAGAATTTCTGAGGAACTGACAAGAAACGGGGAAGAAGAGAAAAAAGCTCAGGAAGAGGAGGAAGAAGAAAAACAGTTTCATGACCTTGATGAACTGATTAATAAAGCAAAAGAGAAGGAGGAGGAGTTTAAGTACAGGGAAGCCATTGTTTTTTATGAGCAGGCGCTCTCTGATATTGAAAACCCGTTGTATGAATCAAAAAAACCTTTGCTGGTGTTTAAAACCGCGTTTTGCTACCGCCACATTCAGGAAACGGAAAAGGCAGTTAAACTCTTTCAGGAGGCATCCGAACTCTATTCAGCGATAAACCGTGAAAAATCAATATATGCACTTTTGTGTATAGCTCAGAGCTACAGTGAGGTTTACAGGTTTGAAGAAGCCAAAAATGCTTATAACAGGGTGCTTGCCCTCAAAAAGATATTGCCCCCGAACATTTTTGTCCGTGCAAACCTTGATTTAGCAGAGATAGAGGACAGTAATATCAATACGGAGGGTGCTGCAGGTTATGCCTATAATGCTTTAAAGGCAGCAGAAACCATTGATAACAAACATCTTCTGACGGAGAGTTATTTTAAATATGCGCTCTATAACGATGATTTAGGCAATTACTCGATTGCCCTTAAATATTATTTAAAATGTATTCAGGTTTCGGATAAACTCGAAGAAAACGCCTTTTTGTCGCCTGCTTATTCTAATCTTGCCGGATTGTGTTTTGAAAAATCGGATATTCAGAATGCGATTATGTACCACCAAAAAGCGATAGAGGTGGATGAAAAGCAAAATAACAGGGAAGGGCTTTATTTCGGGTATATTAAACTTGCCGAAATATATAAGAAAGAAGACTATTCAAAGACTTATGACTATCTGATTAAAGCATTGAAGGTGGTAAGAAAGACAGAGGACAAAACACATCTTATAAATGTTTATATGGAATTAGGGGACTGTTATTTTAAGACAGGGAAGGTCAGAAAGTCTTTAAGAGCCTATATGCTGGCTGAAAAACTCATTAAAAAATATTCAAAAATAGAAGAGCACTATGCACTTGAGGGCAAACTTGCTTTGCTGAAAAATTCGGTCGGACAAAATGATTATATGAGATATTTGAGCGAGATAAGAAAAAATGAAGAGTGACGTGTTAAAGGAAAAATTCGGACTTCTTCCTTCCTCTTCCGCGCTTCAGAAGTGCGAAAAGTTTATTGAGCTTTTTAAAGAGTACAATTCTCATACGAATTTGATGAGTAAAAATGATTTATCGGTTATTTTTGAAAAGCATATAGTCGATTCTCTTTCTGTTTTTATGTTTAAAGAGTTTCAGAATTGTGAAATAATACTTGATATTGGTACAGGAGGAGGGTTTCCTGCCGTTCCGATTTCCATATTTTCTGAGGATAAACAAGTTTTTGCGGTGGATTCAATTCGGAAAAAAATAAGGTTTATAGAGAGCGCTAAAGAGGAATTATCCCTGAAGAATTTAACTCCCCTGTGTTCGAGAATCGAGAGTTTAGGGAAAGATTATTTTAAGAAATTTGATTTGGTGGTGTCGAGGGCGCTCGGGGATTTAGAGAAACTAACCAAATATTCTGCGCCATATTTAAAAAAGGGCGGGTATCTTTGCGCGTATAAATCGAAAAGCGCAAAAGAGGAATTAACAACTGCCGAAAAAGTAATTAAAAAATCGGGTTTTGAGTATGTTGAGAGCATTCCTTATGAAATTAATTTAAAAGAAAATTTTGAGAGAGTGCTTGTTCTTCTGAGAAGAGCTTAACAAAACTACAACTTTAGTATTAAATTTTTCAAGTTTTGACTCTGATATGACGATAGAGAAAATGTAAGGGCGAAAGCCCGAACAAATCTCCTCCCCAAGTCTAGCAGCCGCCAAAATGGACGGCTTTTTTTTTACTTTTTTGCTTTGCAAAAAAGTAAAAAAAGTAAAAAATATTATTCCGTAAGACTTAAAACCATTATGTTTTTTTAAATACCCACCATTAATACTATTACATCCTTTTTAAAATAATATATAATATTAAAAGAGAGGATAGCGATGTATTCAAAAGACAATCCTGAGAGTATAAAAACACTGTTTGATAATATTGCTTACAGTTATGACTTTATCAATAACGTCATATCTTTCGGGCTGCATAATTACATTAAGGCTGATGCTTTAAATATGCTTCAGCAGGACAACTACAACAGAATTATCGATTTATGCACGGGAACGGGCGATATTGCACTTCGTCTGACCAAAAAATTCCCCGAGGCACATATACTTGCGACTGATTTTTCCTCCCGTATGCTTGAAATAACGAGATATAAGATTAAAGGGCAATATAACATAATGGCTGAAAAAGCCGATGTTATGGCGCTTCCCTATGAACATAACACCTTTGACCTCTGTACGGTCTTTTTCGGGCTCAGGAACCTTCCCGATATTGATAAAGCGATAGACGGGATATATCAGGTTTTAAAGGACGATGCCGAGCTGTTGATAGTTGATTTGGTTAAGCCGAAACTTCAGCCTGTTGAGGTTTATTTCGGCAAATGTATGCCCAAAATTGCCTCTGTATTTACCAAAGATAAAGAAGCTTACCAATATCTTGCAGACAGCAGAGATACCTACCCTTCTCATAATGACCTTATGAGACTCCTTCAGCAGCATAAATTCAGGGTTATAAAGAGAAAAGAATATCTCTTCGGGCTTGTTTCACTTAACCTTGTTAAAAAGTTTGTTAATTAATTTCCGTTAAAAAAATTAAAAATTAAAAAAAAATGAATTTTTGCTGATTTCCTCCGAAAAAGCATTAAACTTATAATATAAAGTTTTGCTTTGTGCAAACTTCAGGAGGTAGTAAAGATGATTGATTTCAACAGATTAACGGACTATACAAAAGAGATTATGTACTCTGCCCAGCAGTCGATGTATCGTTATAACAATTCCCAGATGGAGCCCGAACACCTTGTTTTGGCTATGCTTGAGGACGAAAAAGGGATAGCAAACGACTATTTCAGAGAAATGAGAGTTAATGTTGATGTTCTGAAAAAACAGGTTTTGGAAAGAATTTCAACCTTCCCGCAGGTACAGTCATCAACACCTAATCAGCAGTTGTTTTTGTCAATGGACACAAATAAACTCCTTGACAGTGCCGATGAAGTTGCAACAAATATGAAGGATTCTTATATCAGCATCGAGCATATTTTAATTGCAATGAGTGAATTAAGCGGTACTAAAATACAGACGATTTTTCAGTCAGACAGAATTACAAAAGATGCTATTCTGAATGCCATGAAAAAAATCAGAGGAAACAGAAAGGCTGACAGCAAGAATGCAGAGGACCAGTATAAAGCGCTTGAAAAGTATTCAAGTGACCTGACCGCCCTGGCGAGAAAAGGCAAACTCGATCCCGTTATCGGAAGAGATGATGAGGTCAGAAGAATAATACAGGTTTTGAACCGCAAAACCAAAAATAACCCTGTTTTGATAGGTGAGCCGGGTGTCGGTAAAACGGCGATAGTCGAAGGGCTTGCCCAGAGAATAGTCAGGGGCGATGTACCCGAAAACTTAAAGGATGCAAAGCTTGTTTCACTTGATTTAGGCGCGCTTATTGCGGGTGCAAAGTTCAGAGGTGAGTTTGAAGAAAGGCTCAAAGCCGTTTTAAAGGAGGTTGAAAGCTCAAACGGCGAAATTATAATGTTTATCGATGAACTTCATACCGTTGTCGGCGCAGGTGCAACCGAGGGCTCGACCGATGCAGGCAACCTCTTAAAGCCTATGTTGGCAAGAGGGGTTTTGAGATGTATCGGTGCAACGACTGTCAACGAATACAGGAAATACATTGAAAAAGATCCCGCGCTTGAAAGAAGATTTCAGCCCGTTATGGTGGAAGAGCCTTCTGTTGAAGATACAATCAGTATTTTAAGAGGGCTGAAACAGAGATATGAAGTACACCATGGGGTAAGAATTAAAGATTCCGCGCTTGTTGCGGCGGCAAAACTCTCTGACAGATACATCTCGGACAGATTTTTGCCCGATAAGGCGATAGATTTAATTGATGAAGCCGCATCATCTCTGAGAATTGAGATAGATTCAATGCCTGAAGAACTTGATGCACTTGTACGTCAGTCAACTCAGTTAAAAATTGAAAAAGAAGCGCTAAAACAGGAGGATTCACCTGAAAATAAGGAAAAAATAGAGAAGATAGATTCTGTTTTATCCGATTTAAACAATAAAATAGATACCCTCAAAACCCAATGGGAACTTGAAAAAAAGAGTATTCAGGGTGAGGCTGCCATAAAGGAAGAAATCGAAAAGACAAAAATCGAAATCGATGAAGCCGAAAGAAACGCAGACCTTCAGAGAGCGGCAGAACTCAAATACGGCAAGTTGATGAACCTCGAAAAAGAGCTCAAAGCAGTTTCTGAGGGGACAAAAGACGGGAACAAAAAAGACAGCCTTCTGAAGGAAGAAATTGATGAGGACGATATTGCCCAGATAGTAAGCAAATGGACGGGTATTGCCGTCAATAAACTTATGGAAAGCGAAATGCAGAAGCTCGTCAGAATGGAAGATTTTATCCATAAACGTGTTATAGGTCAGGACGAAGCCGTTGAGGTTGTCTCTGATGCGATAAGAAGGGCAAGAAGCGGGTTAAAAGATCCCAAACGTCCTATCGGCACATTTATTTTCTTAGGTCCTACGGGTGTCGGTAAAACTGAACTTGCAAAGGCGCTCGCTGAGTTTATGTTCAATGATGAGGATGCCCTAATCAGAATTGATATGTCCGAGTATATGGAAAAATACTCTGTTGCAAGGCTGATAGGCGCGCCTCCGGGGTATGTCGGCTATGATGAAGGCGGACAATTAACCGAGGCGGTCAGAAGGAAGCCTTATTCCGTTGTACTTTTTGATGAAATTGAAAAGGCGCACCCGGATGTGTTTAATTTAATGCTCCAAATCTTTGATGACGGGCGGTTGACGGATTCAAAGGGCAAAACGGTTGACTTTAAAAACACTCTTATCATTCTGACAAGTAACATAGGCAGTGATATTATCCTCAATAACACGCTTGAGACAATTGTTTCGGGTACAAACCCCGACAAACTCAAGGAAGAGGTAATGGCGCTTATGAGGGAAAGATTTAAGCCCGAGTTCCTTAACAGAATTGATGAAACAGTGTTCTTTAAAGCGCTCAATATGTCGCAGTTAAAAGAAATTGTAGATATTCAGGCTGCTCAGCTTGAAAAATTGCTCGCAGAACGCGATATTACACTTGAAATGAGCGAAGATGCCAAAGAATTTCTTGCTTCAAAAGGCTTTAACCCGATTTATGGCGCAAGACCTCTGAAGAGAACGATAAGACAACTGGTTGAAAATCCTCTCTCGAAGAAGATTTTGACGGGCGAGGTCAGAGAACATTCTCACCTGTTTGTTGACGTCAAAGATGACGAGCTGATTTTTGAAGATAAAAATGAATAATATTTAAAGGCCGGGGTTATGCCCGGCTTTTATTTTTGTGCTAAAATATTGTTATGTTTAAGAAAGAGTTCAGAACAGCATTAACGAATAAGACGGTTGAGATAGGTCCTGACGCAAAAGAGGACAATATTATTTTTGCGCTCGAATCCAGTTGCGATGAAACCGCCGCCGCCATTGTCAAAAACGGCAGAGAGGTTATCTCAAATGTCGTTGCAACCCAGATTAAAACCCACAGAGAGTTTGGAGGTGTTGTTCCCGAGGTGGCGGCAAGAGAACATCTGGAATCGGTTAATCTCGTTATTGCGGAATGTTTTGAACAGGCAAAAATAGCGCCCTCCGAGGTCAGCGCAATAGCGGCAACGATAGGCCCCGGGCTTGTAGGTTCGCTTTTGGTCGGTATGAATGCTGCAAAAGCCTTAGCCGTTACTTATGATAAACCTTTTATCGGGGTAAACCACCTGAATGCCCACGTTTGTGCTAATTATCTTAATACCGATTTAGAGCCTCCTTTTGTTGCATTGTTAATCAGCGGAGGTCATACCCAGATTATTGAGGTTAAATCTTATCTTGAACAGAGGATAGTCGGGGAAACCATTGATGACGCAACGGGAGAAGCCTATGATAAGGTTGCAAGACTAATCGGTCTGCCGTACCCCGGGGGCGTAAACCTTGATAAACTCGCTCAAAACGGGGATAAAAATGCGTTTAAACTCCCTGAAGCAAAACTTGAAAGTGAGTTTAATTTCAGTTTTTCGGGGCTTAAAACGGCGGTTTTGCAGTTAATAAAGAAGCTCGAAAAAGAAGGAAATGAACTCCCGAAAGAAGATATTGCGGCAAGTTTTCAGGAAACGATTACCTCAACCCTCTTTAAAAAGACTTTAAAGGCGGCTGAGCGGCTCAACACAAAGACTCTGGCGCTTGCAGGCGGTGTTGCGGCAAATTCTGAAATCAGAAGAAAGTTTTTTGAACTGAGAGAAAAAGGGTATAAAATCTATGCGCCCGAGATGAAATACTGCACCGATAACGCGTCTATGATAGCCTCTTCAGCTTATTTCCTCGCTGAAACCCAAAATTCACTCGATGTTGAAGTGTTTTCGAGAATGTAATTTTTTTATAATAAAAAACGGGGGCATTTTAAATGCCCCTGTTTTGTTATCTGAAATCTTTTTATTCTTCGTAATATTCTTCTTCAGCAGGTTGTTCAGACTGAGGTTGAGGCTCGGGCGGAGGAGGAAGCTGTTCATTTTGGCTTTCTCTTCTTGCCATTCTCTTTTGCTCTAAATATTTTTGACCTTTTTCTATATTACTGTGCATTTTTGCTATATCGCTTTCAACGTCTGCAAGTTTATTTGCGATGCTTGATAAAATCTGTTCTGCATAAGCATCAGCGTTTGCTCTGAGCTCGTTTGTTTCCTGCATAGTCCTGTTTTTAATGGTTTCAGCCTCCTGAATTGCTTTACCCTTCATCTCTTCACAGTATTCAACAAGCTGTTCTCTTATTCTCTTTCCTTCTTCTTTTTCTCTTCTTACTGTCTCAGATTCGCTCAGAATGTGGTCAGCCGTGTCTTTTGCTTCCTTAACTATTCTCTCTGCTCTCATCTGGGCTTCTTTTATAATATCATCATATCTGTTGAGAATTATCTCTGCATTTTTGATGTCCTCAGGCAAAAGGGAATCAATTCGGTTCAGAATATCCTGGACTTCCTCGCGGTTAATGAATACAAACCCGAAAACGTCATATTTACTCTCAAGTATTCTGTGTCCCTCTTGTATTAACTGACTTACTCTCAACTCTGCCATGGTTTTAACCTTTCATGTATTTTTCTTCCAAAAATTTTTGTACGGGCTCGGGAACAAATTTTGAAACATCGCCCTTCATTATTGCTATTTCCCTTATTGAACTTGATGAAATGAAGTTGTATTTAGGTTTTGTGATAAGGAAAACCGTATTAATCTGAGGTTCAAGTGCGTTATTGACCTGGGACAACTGCATTTCGTATTCAAAATCAGAAACCGCTCTCAGCCCCCTTATAAGGACATTTGCACCCTTTTCCTTTGCGTAATTAACCGTCAGTCCGTTATAAGAATCAACTTCAACGTTCTTTAAGTCTTTGCAGCACTCTCTAATCAGTCTTATTCTGTCATCGGTGGAGATGAAACTCTGTTTAGAGGTGTTGACCGAAACAACGATAATAACCCTGTCAAAAATTGAAGCAGCACGTTCAAGGACGTCCAAATGCCCTTTCGTTATCGGATCAAAACTCCCAGGATAAATTGCCGTTTTCAATTTTTAACCCTTTTTTACCATTTTTCATACAAAACAATTATAGTTCAATCAGTCTTTTTCATGATTTAAGACGGCTAAAATATTAAACTTTTTTTACAATTTATCGTTTTTTAAATACCAGGCAGAACAAAAAGGAAGCGGTTTTCATTGTCTCGACCAGCGCTTTTATCTGTCTGTAAATCAAAATTCCTTTGAGAGAATAGTTTGTTATCTTCAGCACTTTGAGGAATTTATTTTCGTTTTTTATTGCCCTTATTAATAAAACACTGCTTTTTCGCCTCAAAACAATTGTTCTTTTATAGAGTTTATGAGTTAAAAACAAAACCCATGCCAAAAGACAAACAGTTAAAGCTATAATGAGGTTAATGAAACTCACTTATACTCCTATTCGGTGCATCTGAAGAATTCGCCGCCTCTGTATTCATAGATGCAGTTTTTACCGTTATTCTTTGACTGATAAAGCGCTTTATCCGCACATTCAATCAGACAGTTCATATTTGGTTCATCTATGTTCGGGAACTCTGCAATACCTATACTGACGGTCGGGCAGACCGAGTTATTTTCATCAATTTTGATTTCGATTTTGCTGACATTAACTCTTATTCTCTCTGCAATAATTTTTGCGTTTCTTGCTGCTGTTTCGGGAAGTACGACAACAAATTCCTCACCGCCGTATCTTGCCGCAATATCAATGTGCCTTACCGTAGCCTGAATTGCCGCCGCAATTTCTTTTAAAACCATATCACCCGTTAAGTGTCCGTAAGTATCGTTTACGCTCTTGAAATTGTCTATATCCATCATCAGTAAAGTCAAAACGTGATTGTATCTTGACATTCTCTTCAGCTCTGTCTCAAGCAGAGTATTGAAGTGACGTCTTATATAGAGTTTTGTCAGACCGTCTTTTGTTGCGAGTTCATATAATTTAGCATTATCAACCGCAATAGCAGCCTGGTTTGCAAGCGCTTCAATAAACTCAAGGTCTTGCTTATTAAACAGTTTTCCGTTTTTCTTATTCGTTATATTAATAACACCGATGGATTCGCCTTTTGCAACAAGCGGAACACAAAGCAGAGAAGAAATTCCGCTGTCAATATCCGCTTTTGCAAACCTGGGATCTTTTGCACCGAGGTTTGTGATAATTGCCTTCTTTTCGGCAAATACTTTACCCGCGATACCCTCGTTTGCTTTGAGTTTTGTACATTCAACGATACCGTTGTTAATATCAAATTCGGCTTTTTTATCCTGCAAGCCGTAAACAACTTTAACCTGAAGGGTGTTATCAGAGATGTCATAGAGCATCAGAGAGCCTTTTTCAGCCTCTATGGTGTCAATGGCTTTATCAAGAATAACCTGAACCAAACCCTTTAAATCATCGATAAAATTGACCGCCTGAGAGATGTTATACAGAATAGACAGGTTATGAAGGGTTTTGTTTAAAGTCATAAGCTGTTTTTCCTGCTCTTTTTGGCGCATAAACTTAATCAAAATCGGCTCTACACTCGAGAGAAGTTTTTCAAGATATACCAGCTCCTCCTCTGTGTATTCCGTTTTGTCTTTTTTGTTGCTGATAGAACAAATGCAAATGGGAACTTCCTCATGATAAAAAGCTCTCATATACTGGCAGTTCAGCTTTCCGAGATTATATGTTTCCCAAAAGGCTTTGTATGTTATTTCGCCATGCTTATTGGTAACTTTAATAAGCCCCGGGGCATTATTGCTCAAAAAAGGTGCATTTTCCGCATCAAAAGCAACCGTATTAACCTGTTTCCCGACAAGGAATTTTGTCTGGAAAATTCCGTTATTGTTTATGAAAAAGTGAAGTTTTTCAATATTGAGTGAATTTTCGATAAAATCAGAGATTCTTGCAAAAAAATCACTTAGCGAATAAGCCTGGTTTGCTATCATATTTAAATCAAACAGACTGTGTAATTCAATAAAGTTCTTCTGTAAATTCTGAACGGTTGTGTTAATATCTTGTGTCATACATTATATTATATCTGATTAAAATATATTTTCAACAATAAATCAAAATACCGATTATATGTATTATTTTTTTTCACCTTTCTCTCTAATAATTTACAATTTGGAAAAAAATACTTTACAGAAAATATTTTTTTTATTAATATAAAATAGCCGAATTTGATAAAGAAAAAATTTGGTGTTTGGAAAAGATAAGTTTTTGGTTTACCGAAAATTACGGAAGAATGCCGGAGCGGTTGATCGGAGCGGTCTTGAAAACCGTCGTACGTGCGAGCGTACCGTGGGTTCGAATCCCACTTCTTCCTTTTTTTAATTTTATTAAGGATGTGGACTATGAGCAACGATTTAAAACGAACCTTGAACCTGCCCGATTCTATCTCAATTGTTATAGGTTCAATGATTGGTTCGGGTATTTTTCTGGTGTCGGCCGATATTTCAAGACAGGTCGATTCCGCATGGCTTTTACTGGTAGTTTGGTTTGTTGCAGGTCTCACGTCACTTTCGGGTGCTATGGCTTATGGCGAGCTCGCTACAAATATCACTGCCCCCGGCGGTCAGTATATGTACCTGAAAAAAATCTTTAACGATTTAACTGCCTTTTTGTACGGCTGGACACTTCTTTTGATGATACAGTCCGCTGCTATTGCCGCAATATGTATCGCAACAGCAAAATTTCTGGGAATTATCGTTCCCTTCGTAAGCTCTGAGATATTTCTCTTTAACTTCGCGGGACACCATTTCCTGTCCACCCAGCAGATAGTCGCTCTTGCAACATGTATTGTTTTGACCTACATCAACTCCCGCGGGGTTAAATCAGGTGTTATTACCCAGAATATTTTTACCGTAACAAAGATTTTATCAGTTATAGGAATTGTTCTTTGCGGTATTTTTGTCGGATTTAACTGGGAGGTCGTTAATGCTAACTTCCCTCAGGGCTGTGCCGTTTTTGAATTTTCAAGAAGCAACATAGAAATGATTGCAACCGCAACTGTCGGTGCTCTGTTTGCAACCATAACCTGGAACAACTTAACTTTTATTTCGGGCGAAATTATTGAGCCTGAGAAAAATATCCCAAAAGCCCTCGTCATAGGCGTTGGCGCGGTAGTTATTTTATATCTCCTGGTAAATGCGGTTTATGTATTTACAATTCCTCTTGAAACAATTAAAACGGTCAATGAGGACATTGTTGCGGCTGCAGCTATGAGCGCTATGTTCGGCAAAATCGGTGAGATAATAATTGCAATAGTAATTATGATTTCGACCTTCGGCTGTGCGAACGGTATGATTTTGACAGGCGCAAGAGTTTATTATCAGATGGCAAAAGACAGACTGTTTTTCAGCAAGCTCGCTCATCTCGATGACAAAACAGACGTTCCCGCAAATTCTCTCTGGGCACAGTGCATCTGGATTTGCCTGCTTATTCTCTTCTGCGGAAACTACTCCGAGCTCCTCGATTATGTCATTTATTCGGCTTTGATTTTCTATGTAATAACAACAATAGGAATCTTTGTTTTCAGATATAAATTCCCCGAAAGCGAACAGAAACTGAGAATAAACAGCTTCTACGGTTTGTTCTTCATCATTTCAAGTTCATATATTATCTACAGTTTAACCCTCCACAAAACAGTTCACTCCCTGAGAGCTTTGGGGCTTGTGTTGTTGGGTATTCCTGTTTATCTTTTATGGAAAAAGTTCGGTTCTCATTCGAAACTTGCAGTTCAGGAAACAGAAGAATAATTTAAAAAAATTATACTAACAAAAAATCCCCGAAATAAAATCGGGGATTTTCTTTTATTCTTTTAAAAGCACCTGAGTTATTTTGCGGCTTCAAGTTTTTTGAGCCTTGCATCTAAATCATTAACCTGTTGCTTTAATGCTTTATTTTCTTTTTCAAGCGCTTCTATTTTCTCTGAATTTGATGTAACTTTAACCGCAAGTTCTTTGACTTCTTTTGCAATATTCAGAACTGCCTGATGCAATTCCTGAACGGCTTTTGCGATTGTGAAGGTTATATCTGAGAGCGAAATGGCAAGGAAACCATCGTCTCTTGTCATAACCGCATTTGGCATAATTTTTTGTAATTCCTGAGCGATAACACCTACGTGTTCAGTTTTCTTTTCGTCGTTTTTATAGTTAAACCTTACGATTTTGAAGGCATCGATAGCACTCAGGCCTTGTTCAGCATTGCCCTTGATATTCTTTAATCTTTTGTCTGAAGGAGGATAAGGCTGACCGTTGATTGTGGGTGCCTGAATATTACCTGAAGCATTCAGGGTAGATGTGTACATATTGGTTGCATGGAGTGTTTTTGTGGTAACATCGTTTCCAACCTGCATGTTTGTTGCTTTTACTGTATTTATTGCTTCAACATCCCCGGCTTTGAGTGTTCCGACATTCTCTATATCGAGTGTGTTCATATCGATTTTATTTTTAATCTGGAGAGTTGCGTTTGACTGATCACCATATACAGAACCGTTAAGGTATATTGAAGGAGCGATTGAATTGTCCGCTTTACCGATAGTTACGGTACGTGCTTTTAAATTAAGTTCTCCGGGGCTTGATGCGGAGGTATAGAAAGTACCTGAAATGATTTCGCCATCACCGCCGCCATAAGATATAGACAATTTATTAGAGTCATTTTCACCAAAGTTAGAACCTGCATTATAACCTATGAAAACGTTATTGCTTCCTGCTTTAGTGCTTCCGCCTGCGTTATAGCCAAGGAAAACGTTATTGCTTCCGCTTGTGATATTTGTACCTGAATTATATCCTAAGGCAGTGTTGCTTCCGCCTGTTGTATTCGTAAAACCGGAGTTAATTCCGATAAAGGTATTTGAACCGCCTGTAGAAGCATTCAGTGTTCCGAAGCCTGCTCCCGCGCCGAGGAATACGTTACCAGAGCCTGCATGGTTGAAGCCTGCCTGTTTACCTACATAAGTATTATTAATTCCTGTAGTATTTGCATAACCTGCTTGACCGCCGATAAAGACGTTGTTTACACCTTGTGTATTTAAATATCCGCTGAAAGTACCCATAAATGTGTTTTCATAACCGGTGGTTGTACTCCAGCCGCTTCCGATACCGACTGCAGTGTTTGCATAAGTTTTGCCCGCAGCATATAATGCCTGGTAGCCGACTGCGGTATTTGCATATCCGACTACCGTATTATCGGACTCCATTGTTGTTCTCAGTGCATAGTTTCCCATAGCGGTATTAAAATATCCGCTGTAGTTACCTGCCAATGCCTGTTTACCGACTGCATTATTTTCATAACCTGATATATTATTGAATAAAGCCTGATAACCTAATGAGTTATTATCACTTCCAAGTTGAGCATTACCCGAATCACCTACGTTTTGTGACATAGACTGGTAACCCAGTGCGGTGTTACGGATACCATAGCGGTTGTATTGAAGTGTATCATTACCAATCGCAACGTTATTAAACCCTTCTGTCAGTCTGCGCATTGAATTTTGACCGATAGCAATGTTATTTACCGAATTGTTGCTGTCATTGATACCTGCCATAGTATATTTACCGAGTGCAATATTTGTTTCATCAAGTGAAAGTCTGCCTGTATAATGAGGGGCAGAACCGCCGATGTTGTCGGTAAAGAAGGTAATATGTGAATTTGACATCGGATGCGCACCGATTTGTGCCTTCATAAGCATTAATCTGTCACCATCCGAGGTCAGTGACATATATTCATCATCAGATCGGGTATATTGAAAATCCGATATATCACTTCCGTTTGCCTCCGGAATTTTCCCAAAGCCAACCAAAACAGTCTGGTGATTGCCTGTTCCGAAATAAGTCGATGCCGAATTGTCGGCTGTCCATCTCCAGATTGACTCCGTTCCGGTATTTCTCTTCGTAACCGCCGGCATTACCGCTGACAAAACAATACTTAAAATCAGCAGTGTAATCATTAATTCTGCCAATGAAAAAGCGAGTTTTTTACTTTTTTCCATAAACTATTTAACCTCTTGTAATCTTCTTAGTCTCAAATTTCAGACCTTTAATTTCTATTCCCATATTTTCAGTTTTTTCTCGCATTATTTGTAACAAATTATTGCATTCCAGATACAATTCGTTCGCAACAAGTGAACTTTCACAAGCTATTGTCAATATTCCGTCATCTGAAAAACTTTCGGGCGATGAAAGGTCTGAGATTTTTTCTCCGATACTCTCTCTCCAGACTGTTTTCAGAGTTTCCGTATCAACTTCGGATATTTTTACATCCAGCGCCAACGTTGACAATATCTCTTGTATGGACTGAAAATCAGAGTGATTTATTTTTTTCATCTTATTATTATATAATACCGTTAAAAAAAAGTCTAAATATTTTACAATTGATATATTTCTGAAAATTATTTATAATATTATTGTGAGGTCGGGAAATCGGGAGTGTTTTTTTATGGGAAGAAGTCTGGTTTTGTATTTTAGTGCGGGCGGAATTACAAGAACTGTTGCAAAAAACCTCAGAGAGGCAACAGGAGCAGATATTTGCGAAATAAAACCCAAAATTCCCTATAAACCCGAGGACTTGAACTGGATGGACAAAAATTCCCGCTCAAGTATAGAAATGAACGATAAATCTTCAAGACCTGAGGTTCAAGAAGCTGTCGCAATAGATATTTCGGACTATGACAAAATCTTTTTGGGATTTCCGATCTGGTGGTATGTCGCACCAACCTGTGTTAATTCTTTTCTTGAAAAGTATGATTTTTCAAATAAAAAGATTATTCTTTTTGCCACTTCGGGCGGAAGCAGATTTGGTGAAACCGTTAAATACTTAAAACCCTCCGTTGCACCCTCCTGCGAAATAATTGAAGGTGAGGTTTTCAGTGTTGCGGCTTCTCTGGAAAAACTCAAAGCCTGGGCTGATAAGTATTAAACCATTTGATTATTTTTTAGGTTGCATTTTTTATCGCAGATGTTTTGACAGTCATCCGAGTAACACGCAGGCTCAGAGTGTATTGAGATAGACGCATTAACGAAAATTTCTCTTATTTCCTTCTCAATTCCCTCACAAATCTTGTGGCACTCGCAAATAGAGGTGTCCTCCGGAAACTGAAGTACAAGGTCAATGTCGTCAATCGGCCCTACCTGTCTTGCTCTTATTCCGTTTTCCTTTAAAACAACGGAATCAGGATAACTCCTTACTATCATTCTGATTTTTTCCAAATCACTTTCGGGAAGGGAGTGGTCAAGAAGATTTAAAAAGGCTTTTTTTGAAATCGTATAGCCTGCCCTGTAGATGAAAACCGCAGTCAGAATGGCGATAATGGGATCAAGGATTGTGTGTCCGGTTATTTTAATCAAAATGAGCCCCAGCATTACCCCAAAAGAAGAATAGACATCAGTTCTCAGGTGCTCTGCATCGGCGTATAAGGAAATGGAATTTGACTCCTTCGCAGTTTTAAAGAGACATTCGCTCACGATAATATTCATAATCACCGCAAAGAGCATAACCGAAATACCGATGTTGCTTTCAATTTCGATAGGAACGGAGTGAACAATTTTTCTTGCCGCTTCATAAATAATATAAAAAGATGCGAAAATAATTAATAAGCCTTCGATAAAGCCAGACATATCCTCATATTTGCCGTGCCCGAAAGGATGGTCTTTATCTGCGGGCTGAGAAGATTTCATAACAGAGAAAAAAGTTATAAAAGAAGCCAGGAGGTCACTCATCGAGTGGATGGCTTCCGAAATAATACTCAAACTGCCAGAAAGAATACCTGCCCCTATCTTTAACAGTGACAGAATGATATTTGAGACTATTGAAAGTCCTGCGGCAAATTTTTTCTTTTTGTTAATTTCCATAGCAAAGATTATAATATAAAATCCCCGAAGTTGTATATATAAATATTCTGCTGAGTCTTTTTGCAATATTTAAAAAATATGATATTATAACCATTTAAGGAGAGAATTAGTATGAAAAAAATTTTTGCCGTGATTTTTGTTTTGTGTTTTGTAATTTCCGGAGCCTATGCAAGCGGTAAATATAAACTATATGATCCCTATGAAGGCGAATTAAAAAATGAAGTTCTGGAAACCAAAAATGTTTCCAGCTCGGATATTTCAATTGTGAGAAAGAAGCTTAAACCCAGGAGCAACCTTGCTAATTATTCAATGGGTTATGAATATATAATTAAAAATAATACAGGTCATGACATAACAATAAAAAGGATAGATTCTGCTGACAGAATAACAAGCGGCGGTGCATTCGGCCGTTCCTTTATTCCGCAGAAGTCAGATTTTGTACCCGGATTTAATATTGCAAAATCTATTCAGACAGATAACGAAACCGATAAATTTATGAGAAGACTTCCCGAAAATGAAACGATAAAAGCAAATGATTCAATGAGAGTTCTTCTTCTTGCACCCAGAACAGAAAAACACAGTGCAACTTTTGTGTTTAACAATAAGGGCAAAGAGGTTTCAATTCCTGTCGAATAAATTTTTGTTATTATCAATTTAGTAAATGTACAATTTGATTATATGAACTATAAAGTAATAGACAGAGAAAAATACTATCGAAAGGGAGTCTTCCGCCACTTTTCAGAAGATTGCAAATGCTCAACATCAATGACAGCAAGAGTTGATGTTACTGACTTTGTTCACTATTCCAAAGAAACAGGCACAAAGTTTTATATCAATTTTCTCTATATTCTATCAAAGGTTCTCAATTCTCGTGAAGATTACAGAATGGGATATCTTTACCAAACAGATGAGCTAATCTGTTATGATATAGTTAATCCCACCCAATATGTTTTTCACGAAGATACAGAAACTTGCACTCCCGTCTATACAAAATACTATGATAACTATGTAATGTTCTATTCTAATGCTCTAAAAGATATTGAAAATGCAAAAAACACAAGAGAATATATGCTCGATATGGCAAATCATCCAAACTGGTTTGATGCGTCATTTATACCTTGGCTATCTTATGACTCTCTGAATATTGAATTACCTGACGGTCATCTGTTTTTTGCTCCCATTATCAATTGGGGGAAATACAGAGAAGAAGATGGCAGACTCGTTATGCCTGTGAGTGTCCGTCTAAATCATGCAATTGCGGATGGATATTTGGTCGCAAATGTATTTCGTTTATTAGAGCAAGAAATGAAATTGTTTGTTAAGTTATAGTGTACTAAAAAAGAGGGTTCAAACCCTCTTATATTAAGAAATACCCCGGAGAGGACTCGAACCTCCAACAATTTCCTTAGGACGGAACCGCTCTATCCAATTGAGCCACCGAGGCATGTTTTTTATTATTATAACATATAAAATTGATTTTTACGCATAAAAATATGCGCTTGGCGCGATTCGAACGCGCGACCTCTCCCTTAAAAGGGGATTGCTCTACCGGCTGAGCTACAAGCGCATATTTTATTTTTTACAACTTATACAATAACAAGAACATTTTTTATCGTCAACACTTTTCTTAAAAAAAAGATAATTTCATTTTCTGAAATTATCTTTTCCTTCCCATAACTTTGCGATGAAGTTTCTTGAAAAACCTTCTCGCTCCAACCTGTTAGGCTTTTGCTAACGCAGTCGCCTTTTTGGTTGTCGCTCAACGGACTCGTTCACTTTGTTCACTCCGTCCGTACGGTTTTTCGCTAAATACTGAAAAGAACATGCTTTGTTCTTACAGTAAGTGTTTTGTTGGGATAATAGTATCCGTAAGAGTATGGAGTAGTGTAATAAGGTGTTGAATAGTAATAACTGCCATACGGTGAATTTACCGTTATGACCTGGTTCATGGGAATCACAGGTGCATAATAATTGTACATTGGGGGCGGTGGCGGTGTACGGTGGTGGTGATGATGTCTTGGCGGGGGCGGATTATGATGCCTGTGGTGAGCATTTGGCGGAGGGTTATGCATTCCACCCGGTCCTCCGTTATGGTGCGGCGGTGCCGCAAGAACCGTTCCCATTCCGATTGTCATAACTCCCGCAATTGCCAGCGTAAAAAGTATCTTTTTCATCTTCTGTACTTTCTCCTATGTCTAACTCTTGCTACAATCCTTAAAACGATTTTCTCTCTGAAGAGTTCATTTTTTATTAAGAAAAATTAAAAGAGGAAATTTTTATTTTGGGGTAAGATTGTATATAATTATCTGATTAAAATATAAAAATTATTTGCATGTTGAAATATATGCGCTATAATAAGTACCATAAAAACTTATTAGTGTGTGGTGGTAATATTTACAGGAGAAAAAAATGAAAAAACTAAACAAGAGACTTTTATTTTCATTTCTTGCTGCTTCATTTCTAATGTGCAACAACGCATTTGCAGTAGAGGAAATAAACATGAATGATTCTGACAATTTGAGTTATTCATATATGAATAATCAAGTTCTCGGAAGCGAGCAATCAGATTATGATGTCGATGCAGTAAACAAATTATCTTTAAGTTCAACAGGTACTGCTAAAGATATTTCTGCTTATATTTCCATGTCAGTCAGAGAAAGACAAATGGAAAAAATGCAGAACAAAATGGCAGCACTGGACAATGATTATGTATTTGAGCCCATTAACAATACAATGCCGAACTTAAATGTATGGGTAAGACCTTATGCATCAATTGAACATGTCAGAACAGGCCAGGGGAAATTTGAAGTTCAGACATGGGGCAATTATGTTGGTGCGAATTCCGGAATTATTGAATTAAGTAACGGTTGGGATGCCATCATTGGCGGTTACTTAGGATATAACGGCGGTCATATTACAAGACCTGATTTATCAGCCTATGAAAACGGCGGTACTCTTGGATTAGAAACAATGTTCATGAAAAACCATTTCTTCACAGGTTTTGATATCAGCACAGGCGCTATGGCTACAAAATTCAATTATGCAAATAAACATTGGATAACAGGAACTTATTTAACAACAGGTATTTCAAATAAGACAGGATATAACTGGGAACTTGCAGACGGTAAGTTTATCATTCAGCCTTATTTAGTTCTCGGTTATACATTTGCACATCAATTTGGCAGAACAAAATATGAATCAACAGTTGAAGCAGGTTCATTGAATTCAGGTTTAATTGAACCGGGTCTCAACATTATCGGTAAATTTGAAAGCGGTTGGCAGCCTTATGCAGGTGTAAGTTTTGTACAAAACCTCGTAAACAATGATGATTTGTCTTATCAATATGCAGTTATGCCAGATATGGCAGCAAGAGGTTTCATCAAATATGGCCTCGGCGTAAGAAAGAACTGGAAAGACAGAGTCGGAGTTAACTTCCAGACATTTGCAAGAAACTGCGGAAGATACGGTGTCGGCTTCCAGGGCGGACTCGATGTTGCTCTCGGCAAATAATAAGTTATTTAATTTTTAACGAAAAAGGCGGTTTAAATAACCGCCTTCTTTATTATCTATACCAGAAAGCCCTTTGAGTATATATATTAAGTATTTGACTTTTACGGAAATTATGCTAAGATATGTTTAGTTTCAGGGAAACTCCGTAAAAACGGGGCTATGCCGTAACTGTGTGGAGCGCTCGCTCCGAGCCAGAATACCTGAGATGGTTGTTAACTTTGCGAGCACGAGGTATTTTTAGAATGAAAAAAGTTGGAATTATGGCGGCTGCGCTGGTTATGTGCATGTCAATTGGCAATGCCTTGGCTGTTGAAGAAATCAATTTGGATACTTCTGAAGACAGTATCTCAAATAAGGTTCTCTACGGTGGTGTAAAAGACAGACAGACTTATTATACTTCAGGTTATGCCGAAGACATCAAGAACTCAGGCGCAAATGTCAGTGTAATCACACGAAAAGACATTGAAAAACAAAACAATCCGAGTGTTGTTGATCTTCTTCAACACGAGCAGTCTGTTAGTGTACAACAGTCCAATGGTTCTCCGGGATCTCCCGCAACCATCAGAATGAGAGGTACTGACAGAGTAAGAATTACCATTGACGGTATCAGAGCTGACAGACCTTCTATGACATCTCCAGGGGCTGAAGTTCATAACATTCTTTCTGATGATATTGAAAGAATTGAAGTTATCAGAGGTGCACAGGGTAATGTTAACGGTGTCAATGCAACAGGCGGTGTTATCGCTATGCAGACAAGAAGAGGACATGGTCCTTTCTCTGTTGAAGCATACTCAGGCATGGGTAACTATGGTCAGTTCAAGGAAAGAATGGCTGTATCAGGCGGAGATGCCAAGAAGGATTACTACTTGGGTTTAACCTGGTATAAAACAGACGGCGGTATGTGGACTGAGCAACAGGGCAGAATCAGAAATGACGACTACAACAACTTCAATGTTGTTGCTAATACGGGTGTCAGACTTCTTGATGACAAAGCTGATTTGAGAAACATCTTCAGATTTTCAAGAGCAAGAAAAGGTGTTGGTCTTAATTATGGTATTCAAAAGCCTGATGACTACGGTCTTAACTTCGATATTATGGATGTTGTTTCCTGGGATCATGCTGTAAACGACAGATACAACTATAATGCTAAGTTTGGTGTTTATCACAATGAATCTGATAACTTCGGATTCCCGACAGCAGACAACGGCTATTATAAAATGGTATCCAAACTGAGAAGTACAAGATTAGATTTTAATACTCAACACAATTTTGAACTCGCTGACTGGAATACTCTTTCTGTCGGATATAACTTTGAAACAGAGTTCTTTGACGGATATTCTTCCGATATTACAGGCGGTCCTTGGCCTTACAGTTCCACCAGCGGAAATTCGGGAAATGCAATCCAGAACGATATATTTGTTAACGATTTAATCAACATCAAAGATATCCTCTTCATCAGAGGCGGTGCAAGATTATTGACAAATAACCAGTATGGTACTTATGTACTTCCTAACCTGTCAGCTGCATTAGTCTTTAATACTCTCGGTATTGAAGGTGCAAAGACTAAATTCAGAGGCAGTTTCGGTCAGAGTGTAAACACACCTACTCTTTATCAGAGATTTGGTACAATCCCCGGAATGTTAATTGCTAACCCTGATTTGGAAGCTGAAAAATCAACAAGTTTTGATGCAGGTGTTGAACAGAGCTTCTTCGATGATAAGTTAGCCTTTGACTTCGGATGGTTCCACCACGATTACAAAAACTATATCAGTTGCCCTGAAATTGCTCCCTGGGTTTACCAATACCAGAACGTTATGGGTGCAAGAGCATGGGGCTTTGAATCAGGTGCAAGATGGCAGCCTAACGATAAATTCAAAGTTGCTTTGAATTATACTTACACTTATGCAAGAGACAAAGTTTCACGTCAGAACCTGCCCGGTAACGTATATAACAGAATCAATGCTACTATGTACTGGACACCGACTGACAGATTAAACTTCTTTGCAGGTGCTGAGTACGGTGACGGTGTATATTACTATGTAGATAATACAAACCGTCAGCCGACGACAACTCCGTCATACGTCAATGTTAAACTTGGCGGTGACATCAAAGTTATCAAAACAGAAAACTTTGATTTGAGCGTACAGGGTACAGTATATAACTTGTTACACCAGAAGATTTCTTTATATAAGACAAGCAATGGTTTAAACGAGTACTATGCTCCCGGTATAAACTTCATGGCTGGTATATTTGCTAAATATACTCTTCCTGAAAGAGCATCAAAAGAAAAAATCTAGTAAACAATTATTTCTGCCCTCTGCGTTTATCACAGGGGGCAGATTTTTTATGTATGATATAATAATTTTATGAATAAAAAGAAAACAATAATAATTTGTATATTGCTCATATTGTTTTTGATTTCCTTATATCTCGCGGTTTTTGCAGGTTATAAGGATTTTGGTGTTAAGATGTTCTTAAAATCTTTTCACCTCTCAAACGATACGGACAGCATGATTTTATCTCTTCTGAGGTTCCCGAGAGCCGTCAAAGCAATAATTGCAGGTATCTGTCTTGCCTTAGCAGGTATGTTTATGCAGGCGGTTTCAAAGAACCCTTTGGCTGAACCTTATATAACAGGTATTTCCTCCGGTGCAGGGCTTGGTATTGCACTTTCCATACTGGTTTTTAACAGTTCAAATTATTCCGTTTTCGGCTTCTTTGGTGCGTTAATTTCCTCTGCCCTGGTTATTATCTTTTCGGGGCTTAACAGGTTTTCCGTCACAAAACTCATTTTGATAGGTTTATCAATAAATATATTCTTCAGTTCTCTTATTTCCTTTATAATTCTTGTCAGCCCCGAAAAATCTTACACGATGATGTTAATTCTCTCGGGCGGTCTGACTAATAATGAGGTTATCTCAAACGGCTCTCTGTCGCTTTTATTCCTGGTTGCACTAATCTTTGCGGGTTTATTAATTCCGAAACTCAATTATTTAAGGCTTGATTCGGATTTGCTCGAAGCAAATAAAGCGAAGAAGAATTTTTATTTAATTCTCATAATTTGTGTTTCTGCGTTTTTGAGTTCGCTGAGTGTTTTTGCGGCAGGTATTTTAGGCTTTATCGGTATCATAGCCCCCCAGATTTCAAGGATGCTCTTAGGGCAGGATTACCGCTGGCTCTTCCTGTCAAATATCTTTATAGGTTCAATGTTTATCCTTATTTCTGATTTCATAGCAAGAGTTGTCGTCTATCCGCTTCAGATACCGCTGGGGTTGATAGTTGCTTTCCTCGGCGCTCCTGTTTTTGTATTCTTCTTAACGAGGAAAGGAGAGATGTTCCGTGATTGATATTAAAAATCTTTCCTTTTGCGTGGATAATATACAGCTCTTTAAAGATGCCGACATTCATATCCCCAAAAATAAAATAACCGTTCTTGTAGGGCCGAATGGTGTTGGCAAAACAACTTTATTAAAGATTATTTCTGAGATTATTAAACCTCAGAGTATTGAAATGACAAAGAATTACAGAGAACTTTTCTATCTTCCCCAGAGAATAAAGTATCCTCAGGGAATAACTCTTGAAGAATACATTGAGTCCTCCTTCTTCAAAAAAAGCTGGAAATGGTTTCTGACAAACGAGGACAAACGAAAAGTAGATGAGGTATTAGAACTCCTTGAAATTCCCGACAAAAAGAAAACTCTGATTGATAATCTCAGTTCGGGCGAACTTCAGAAGGCAAATTTTGCGCTGGGGCTGGTGTCTGATGCGGATATGCTCCTTCTCGATGAGCCGACTTCAAATATGGATTTGGTTAATCAGATAAAAATTTTAAATATGCTCAAAAAACTTACGTCAAAAGGAATTTCCACTCTTGTTGTTATGCATGATATAAATCTCTCTTCAAGTTACGGTGATTACTTTATCGGAATAACAAAAGAGAGAAAGATTATTTCAGCCGAAAAGAAAGAGTTCTTTACTCCTGAAACTCTTCAGGATATTTTTGGTATCAGTTTTAAGGTTATCAGTACAGATGAAGATTTTCATATCCAGATTTTTAATTAGTGAAAAACCGGACGGGTGGAGTGAAACGAACCCGGTAAGCGAGTGCGAAGTTGACGGTAACGAAGTGAAGTCAACGACAGCAACGAGCGCAAAGGTTTTTCAAGACGGAATATTGTTATTTATTTCTTGTGTATTTGTACTGTTTTGCCCGCTTTTTTGTCAGGCAGAGCCTACTTATGCTTCACTTTCGCCTGTTCCGACAGAAATTGTTTATGCCTTAGGGGCTCAGGACAGGCTTCTTGGAGTTTCGACGACCTGCAATTATCCTGAGGACACTAAAAATAAGCCTAAAATCGGGGATACCTATTTTGTTAATATGGAATTGCTCATGAAACTTCAGCCCGATTATCTTTTTGCGATGAACTCGGCTAAGGCCATGCTCGGCGAACTCAGGCTGACAAAGACAAAGCCCGTTTATTTTGAGTTTTCGAGCGTAAACGATATATACGGCGGAATAAGAGAAATAGCCAAAATCGTTGAGAGAGAGCAGGAGGGTGAGGTTTTAATTCGGGATATAAAAGAAAAAATCGTTCAGAATAAGACAAACAACCCTCAGAAAATACTCTATATCGTTCAGACTGAGCCCATTATCACCATCGGGAACAGGAGTTTCATTAATGACGTTATAAAACAGTCGGGGCATATTTCGGTTACGGATTCTCTAAATTACTATTACCCCATTATAAATGCCGATTTTGCTATGAAAGCTGAACCCGATGTCATTATTATTGCTTATCCGGATAAAGTCGATTTTATTAAAACCCTTTTTCCCGACACCCCGATTTTCTATCTTCACAAGGAGCAGCAGGATATAATCAACCGCTCGGGCCCGAGGGTTTACGAGGCAGTAAAACTGTTTGCGGAGCTTGATTTTCCGACCTCCTTTGAAAAGGGTTCATGGTAGATTAAAAAATTCTTGACAGCGCTGCGCTGAACTTTTCATAGCGGAAACGATAGGCGGTAGGTCGTGTTGTAAAACACGACAACAGGTTGTGTGAAATCAGAGAAATCACTTAAAAAATTCTCGAGAGTGCTGCGCTGAATTTTTCGTATCTGAACCGATAATTCGTGAAATCGAGTTCTGAGAGTTTGTTTTCGCTTGTTGAAAACTCCCTCACAATCTCATCGATTGTATCTGGTCTGTCGGGTTTTAAGGTCTTTAAACTAAAATCGTTTGCTATCTTGTCAACCTTTATGTCATACGATATGGGCAGAGTTTTTATCCCTGTTTTTATTCCGACAAGGCAGGCATGAAATCTCATTGCAATAAGTGCGTTAAGGGTGCTGAAAGAATTGACTATTTCATCTCTTGTATCGCAAAAGACTATTTCGGGCTCGCAATCGGGGTTGAGAGATTTTAAATAAGTCGAAAACCTCTGACAAATTGCACTGTCCGTTGATGCCTGAAACGGATAAATCAAAACATCGTGGTTTGGGAAGTATTTTATAACACTGACGGCAAGAAGTCTCAGAAAATCTTCGCTCATTGTTTTCCAGTTCCTGAGCTGAATACCTATCCTTCCCTGAGGTCTCGGCTCTTTCACATCAATATTCCAGACGGGATCAATACACATAACGGGGTTAATTCCGTATCTTTGAAGATAAAACTTACTGTTTTCATCTCGAACGGAAATATAAGATGCCTTTTTGAGTAGTGAAACCGTTATTTTCTGAAGAATTTCAGACTGAATAGGACCTATGCCCTGCGCAAAAATGACTATTTTTTTCTTGAAAAAGGAGGCAAGAAAAATGATAAAAAGGTAATAAATAAGACTTTTTTTGCTTGTTGCATCCTGCAAAAGACTTCCACCGCCAGAAATCAGCAGGTCTGTATTCTTTATCGCCTTTATAACATCGAAAATTTTGAAGGAATTAACCGAACGAACCCTGTATTCTTTTTTTGTATATTCGGTGTCCGAGGAAAAAACGGTTATATCAATGCCACTGTCAAACTGTCTGAGGTTGTCGATAAGCACACTTAATACGGCTTCATCGCCGAAGTTGTGAAATCCGTAATATCCTGAAATGCAAACCTTTTTAGCCATTTGTCCCCTTGTAGTGCTTCATAACGTCACTTTTTGACGGAATAGATTTTATTGCGCCGACATTTTGTGTCTGAAGTCCCGCAACAATAGCTGCGAAGCGCCCTGCTTCAAACGGTGTTTTGCCTGTCGTGAGTGCGTGGAGGAAGGCTCCATTGAATACATCGCCTGCGCCCGTAACGTCAACAGGCTCTGAGGAGGTGTATTCCGTAAAGTTTACTTCTCCGTTATATCCGATGTAGTAGCCTTTGTCGAGGTGCGACTTGATTACTACGGTTGAAATTCCTTTATCTCTGAAGAATTTTATAAGAAGGTCAACGGAATCGGTATTCGGAATAACCTTAGAATCGTTGCGGATATTGAGGAAGATAATATCAAGATAGTCCGAAATCTCTTCAAATGCCTCTTTTGCCTCCTCGTTAGACCAGACCTTTGAGTTAAAGTTCGGATCATAGGCGCATAAAATCTTGTTTTCTTTTGCTATCTCGTAAGCTCTTTTTACCGCCTCTCTTGAGGTCAGAGATAGTGACTGCGTTAAGCCTGTTGAATAGACGACAGATGCTGATTTTATATAATCCTCCGAAATATCGTCAATACAGAGGTGGGTTGCTGCCGTTTTTCTTCTGTAGTAAGCAAATTCCTTTTCTTCACACGAAATTCTCGAGATGATATAGAGCCCGTTAAACCCGTTTACAGGCTTAACCTGGGAAATATCAAGCCCTTCAGACTGCCAGCTGTCAAGAAGATAGTCTTTAAAACAGTCCATTCCTATTCTTGAAATGAAGCCTACTCTTGAACCCATACGAAGCGCAGAAATAGCAGTCGCCAGAGTGTCTCCGCCGTAGTATTTGTTTAAGGTATTTGCATAATATAAACTTTCGGTGCTTGAAAGCTCTATAAGGCTCTCGCCTATTACAATTAAATCAAGTTTTTCTGCCATAATTTATCTTTCGGTAGACTAAAGTCTACCCTACATGTGCATATTTTGTCTATGTTAAGGCTATCAAAAAAGTGTGATTTGGTCAAATTATTAATATCTTCCATATTTCTTTACAAAATATATATTTTCTCGAAAAAAAGTATTAGAATAGAAAACATGCGAAGAATTAAACAGTTATCGAAACACTTAATAAATCAGATTGCTGCTGGCGAAGTTATCGAGCGCCCGATGTCTGTTGTTAAGGAATTAACCGAAAATTCCATTGACGCAGGGGCTACAAAAATTGAAATCTCCGTCTCAAACGAATGCAGAGACATAAGAATTGCCGATAACGGTTCGGGTATTCACCCGGACGACATTGAACTCGCCTTCACAAACCACGCAACAAGTAAACTTGAAGATGAAAATTCTCTTTTCAACATAGAAACCCTCGGCTTCAGAGGGGAAGCCCTGGCAAGTATTATTTCCATTTCAAAAGTTGTCTGCACAACAAGAACAAAAGATTTTGAATACGGCATAAGGGTTGAAGCAAAAGGAAGCGAGATAACCAAAAGTCAGACAGGCTGCGCGCAGGGAACTATTTTTGAAATCTCTGATATTTTCTACAACCAGCCTGCAAGATTAAAGTTTTTAAAGAGCGCAAAAACAGAGTTTGCCTATATTCAGGAGTTAGTCTCAACCATAGCGCTTTCTCACCCCGAAATTTCGTTTGTTTTAAAGAATAACGGGCAGTTAATTCTTTCCTGCGCCCAGAATAGCGACCTTGCAACGAGAATTAACGAGGTTTATTCGGTCAATGTTGATGATGAATTTGAACCTCTTAAAAAGTCCGATAAACTGTCAGGGCTTGAAGTAAGCGGATATACAAGTCTGCCGACTTTTACGCGCTCAAGTAAAAAATCTTATTTCACTTTTGTTAATTCGCGCATGGTTAAGTGTCCGATTTTGATTAAGGCTATTGATTTAGCCTATAAAAACACTCTTCCCATAGGCAAATATCCGTTTGTTGTTTTAAATCTGACACTTCCCTCAGAGGATGTCGATGTAAATGCTCACCCGACAAAGCGGGAAATCAGGTATAAAAACCCTAATCAGATTTTTAATTTTGTTCAGAGCGCAATATCCCAGGCTATTTCGGGGCTTTCTTACAAGCAAAATATAACAATGCCAGCTCCAAAGTCAGAGTTTGCTTTTCCTTCAATGTCAGAAGATAACGACACCTATTTTCTTGACGAAACAAAGAATATAGAGCCGCTTTCAAGACCGTTTTCGCCTGTTTCCGTTAAGGAGCAGCCCGTTTTGACCATGAAGGAATCAAAACAGATGGTTCAGACGGCGCTTCTCGATTTTCCAAAAGAGGAAAAAGAGGAGGAAAAAATTAAGGTTATCGGGCAGTATGCCGATACCTATATTCTCGTTGAAAACCCCTCAGGGCTTGAAATTATCGACCAGCATATCGCAGAAGAGCGATATATTTATGAAAAGCTCAAAAAAGAGCAGATAGTTGCTTCTCAGCTTATATTAATTTCTGAAGCACTGACGGTTGAACCCTCTGAGAGTGTTTTAATACAAAATTCTCAGGAAGTGCTTGAAAAATACGGCTATAAAATAGACGTTTTAGAACCGACAAAGGTTATTTTTCGAAAAATTCCCCAAATTCTCTCTAACAGGAATCTTCAGGATATTTTAACCGAAATTCTTCAGAACCTTAAAGATGCTCAGAGTGACGGAATTAATACTTTAGAAGAAAAGATTTTAATAACAACTTCCTGCAAGGCGGCAGTGAAGGCTAATACTCCTTTGACAGTGGTGCAAATGGAGGACATCGTGCGCCGATGGCGCACTACTTCCCAACCCTACACATGCCCTCATGGCAGAACAATATCACACATAATACTCCATAAAGAGCTCGCGGCATTTTTCGGCAGACAAAAGTAAAAAAAGTCTTTCCCTTTTGTGTCATCGGGAAAGACAGAATTAGTAAAAGAGACATCGCCAACATTCTGCCACAGGTGATATTATTTTTCCGTTTTTCAGAGGGATTTTTTAATAAATGTAAAGGGAAATTGCCTTTATATTGCGTTTTTAAGGGTATTGCTTTATATTAAGTATGATTTATACACTTTTTAAACAAATGTAAAAATAATTAATATTTTTAACTAAAAAAGGCAATTTTTTCTTCTCAGTGACATTATAGAGAAAGAATAAATTAGGTTAATTATGCAAATAACAAAAATAACAACAACACAGCCAAAACAAAACAACAGTATATCTTATAAACAATCAACACCGTCATTTAAGGGCTTCGATTCAATGGTAGTAAATGTAATGGAGGCAATCGAGCGTGGCGGTCTGGTTGCATCGTTTACTACACAGGATATGCTGGGTACTAATCTGCCGAGACCTATTACGGCACTTTCACGTAACAAGAAAGAAAACAAGGGGCAGAAAAACAAGACGTTTGCTCTTAAAGAAGCCCTTAGAGAATTTACAACAGGCCCGAGCATGTTCATTATTCCGGGGATTATTCTTTCTGTTGCAAAGAAGAGTATCGGAAAAGCTATGGATATTCCCGCTCAGTTTATAAAGGGCATGGGTGAAATCTACAAGTCCGCTCCTTTAACCGCTCAGGGTGCGGCTGTTGCAAAAACCGAATTTTACAAAAATGTATTTGAAAATATTCTGAAGAACTCAACAACTACACTTCCCGAAAAAGAACTTCACGCAAAAGCAGCTGAGTTTGCTGAAAATCTCGCTCAAATCGATAAAGCAAAACCGAAAAACTTCCTCAAAAACTTCAGAGGTATCTTTGAAGCAGGTTCTCAGCAGGATTTAATCACAGAGCTTTCAGATAAATTCTTCCACACTATCAAAACAAACAACGACAACGCACTTGCTGATTTTACGGTTGGCACACTGGATGTCGGTGTTGACGGTGTTAAGAAATCTGCTCCCTTCAAGAAATTAATCGGTTATATGAGAAATTACGCAGATGATGTCGTTGAAAAGACAACCGAAACCATCAATATCCAGTCTGCAAAACCGACTCTCGAGAAGGTTACAGAGTTTATCAACAATGCAAATATAAAGAGAATTACTGGCAGATATACTCTTAACCTCCTTATGGCAGGCGCAGTCCTCTGCTTCCTCCCGATGATACCGAAAATTTACAACGTCAGCAAGGATAACCCGGCACTCAGAGGTCTGGAAAAACCGGTAGAGCATGAAAAAGCCGAAATAACAAAGAAAGGAGCGAATTAATTATGCAAATTAATAAAATTCAAGCTCCTATGCTTCAGAAACCGCAAAATAACAATAAATCGGTTGCCTTCAAAGGAAATCCCGTAGAATTGGCAGGAAAGCTTGTAGGAAAGGGTTCTCTGACCAAATTCGCCGATAAGATTGAGTTTGACAGTATCAATATGCCGTTCCCCGTTCTTGCAACGGTTATGATTTTCGGTGTTATCATTCCGAGACTTGTTCAGGCTCAGGACGAATACGACAGAGAAGAAATCATGAGAAGAGACCTGATTTCAACAGTCGTTATCACAACCGCTCAGCCTGTTATTAATAAATCAATATCAGCAATAACGGAGGCAAAATCAGGACTTGCTCTTGCAACTAAACCCGCTACGAAAAACGGCTTCCAAAAGGTTCTGAGCTACCTTAACCCCGTTGGCGGTGTCAGAGTTCTGAACGGTGACCAAATCGCTGCAAAATATTCAAAAATTGACGGGTATAAAAACGGTATTGCAGGTTTCTGTGATTTCGTTACAGGTAACGGCGGCAACCTCAAAAAAATGTTCAGCTATGAAAAAGGCGGAACAAAAGAAATCGTTGAAAAAATTGTCGGCAAAGACATCTTTGAAGCAGGTGACAATAAGGCAATAAGAGATGCGCTTGCAGATGCCGCAAAAAAAGGTACAAAAGAAATCGGAGAACTCTACGCTAAGTTCGCAGACAAGAATAATCCGTTTGTAATCAAAGCAAAATCACTTAATTCAACCTTCGGATTCCTGTCAATGTTCCTCCTCGTTCCTGCTTTGTTAGGTTTTGCTATTCCTAAAGTAAACGAAAGAATAACAAAGAAGAAATTCCTCGAAAGACAGGCAGCAGAACAGGAAAAAGCACAAAATTCTATTCGGAATGCCGCAAAACTTCCCGCTCAGCTGAAAAGCCCTTTGGCTATGAGTAATATAAACGTTTCTACAAAAATAAAATAATCAAAAATAACCAAAACGCAAAACAGCCGATAAGAGTTTCCTCTGTCGGCTTTTTGCTATTAAAATGTTGGTTTGCTCTCTCGTTCCTACATGTGGTTCAGTGGGATATAAAGTTTTTTCTGATACAGGTAAAGCACGACGCTTTATATCCCGAACCGAACACATGTTGTGTCTTAATACGTTAAATATATCCTGTGTTTTTTGAATTGCTGCCTTGCCTTTTGCAAGGCAAACTGCAAATATCCTTATATATATAAAAATTTGTTTCCTTTGATTATTGACTTTTTTTGCGCTATTGTGAAGAAACTGTAATGTTTTTTGTTTTTATCCTCGCCCCTTACGGGAGAGGGATAGGGAGAGGGGGCAATTTGTATATTCTGTTTTGATGTTATTATATTTACTATGAAAGCAGTTATTCAGAGAGTTAAATCCGCCTCGGTTACGATAGAGGGCAAAGTTTACAGCCAAATAAAAGAGGGCTGTCTGGTTCTTTTGGGAATTGACAAAGCGGATAAGACCGAAAATGCGGATAAGATAGCCGAAAAACTCGTTAACCTGAGAATTTTTGAAGATGACAAAGGGAAGATGTCAAAGTCGGTTAAGGATATTGATGGCGAGCTTTTGGTTGTTTCACAGTTCACTATCTGCGCTGATTTAAAGAAGGGTAACAGACCTTCGTTTGACAATGCAATGCAGCCAGATGAAGCTGAAAAGCTGTATGAATATACCGTTGAACAGATTAAAAAGTTTGATGTGCCTGTCGAAACAGGTGTCTTTGGTGCGCACATGGAGGTCAAACTCCTCAACAACGGCCCTGTGACGTTTGTTTTAGAAAGATAAATTTAATGTAAAAAGCCCAACCTATTTACTAAAAAATTTTTCAACAGGTGTATTCAAGGCAAAAGAAATCTGGATTAATAGGGGCAGACCGGGTTTATCCTTGTTATTTTCAATACGATTTATAAATTCACGGGAACAATTAACTTCTTCAGCCAGTTTTTCCTGTGAAATATTAGCTTTCTCTCTGTATATTTTTATGTTTGAACCAATATTTGTATAAATATTTTGTTCATATTTGGGAAATTTGTCTTGCATAAATTCAATTTTATAAGTAAATAACGGTTAAGACTCAAAATCGAATAATTTCTTTTCGGTAGTTTCTAAAACATCTGCTAATTTAAATAGTAATTTTGTGCTAATTCTTCTTTTAGCAGTTTCAAGTTTTGCCAGATGTTCTCTTGATATATCTAACAGTTCGGCAAGTTTGTTTTGAGAAAACCCTTTCTCTTTTCTTGCCTTTGCAATATTTTTACCAAGTTTAATCAGTTTTGTAGTCTCATTTGTCATACTTTTATTTTCTGATATAATTTAATTAAAGTATGTAGTCTAAAAGAGAACAAAATGAATAATTATAAAAAGAAAATACTTATAGATTTAGACGGAGTTTTAAACACTTATAACGGAAATTATGAGCCAGATAAAATCCCTGAAATAAAAATAGGGGCGAAGGAATTTATTGAGGGGTTGAGCAAAAATTTTGACTTGTATCTTTTTACAACAAGAAACTCTGATTTATCAAAAAAGTGGCTGAGAGAAAATGAACTGAACAGTTATTTCAAAGATGTTACCAACATAAAAATTCCCGCATATCTTTATATAGATGACAGATGTATTTGTTTTAATGGTGATTTTGGAAAACTTTTATCTGAAATTAATAATTTTGAGGCATATTGGAAATAAGATTATTTGGCAAAAATTATCCTTTAACAAGCTCTTTAAACTTTTCTAAATCCTCTTTTGTATCTATTCCGACTGCCTTATAGTTCACAACTGCGGTTTTGATTTTCATACCGAAATATAGCGCCCTCAGTTGCTCTAAACTCTCCGTCTTTTCTATCATTGCCTGGGGCAGCTGCGCCATATCAAAAAGCGCCTTCCTTCTGTAGCCGTAAATCCCTATGTGTTTATAAAAAACCGCAATATCCGTCTTTCTCTCAAACGGAATTTTGGACCTTGAAAAATAAAGTGCATAGCCGTTTTTGTCAAACACGCACTTCACATTATTCGGGTTATCGATTTCATCTTTTTCCGCTTCCGCTACAAGAGTTGATATATCTGCGTTACTGTCGTTTTTAAGGAGCTGAATGACCGTTTCCACGCACTCAGGGTTTATCATCGGCTCATCACCCTGCAAATTGACTATAATATCAAAATCGCTGTGTCTCTTTGCAACCTCGCAAATCCTGTCGCTTCCACATTTATGCTCGGTCGAGGTCATTTCAACCTCTGCATTAAAAGACTTTGCACAGTCGTAAATTCTCCGGTCGTCTGTTGCGATAATAACTTCATCTGCTGATTTAACCGATTTTGCGCGCTCCCAAACCCACTGAATAATAGGTTTGCCGTTTACTTCAATAAGCGGTTTACCTTCTAATCTGCTCGAGCCGTATCTTGCCGGAATTATTATTGCAGTTTTTCCCATTATTCCTCCTTTTTAACGACTATTGCGAGCCAGTCGCCCAAAGTCATTGTTTCTAAAACCTTCAAAGAATTTCGTTCTATCGCTTCAAATACAACCCCCTCTTTGCCCTTCAAAATACCGCTCAGAACGATAAAGCCGTTTTCTTTTGTTATTCTTTTGAGGTCAGGCATGATTTGAGCGAGAACATTGTGCAAAATATTCGCCAGAACAAAGTCGTATTTTCCGCTTTCAAGAATTGAGATGTCTGAAGTTTTAAAGATAATATCATCAATACTGTTGATTTTGGCGTTTTCCTTTGCGGTTTCCTCGACTGTTTCATCGGTATCCACCCCGACCGCCGTTTTTGCGCCTAATTTTTTAGCGCAGATAGCCAAAATCCCCGAGCCTGTCCCGATGTCGGCAACGTCAGAATTTTTTTGCATATATTTTTCTTCTGCTCTGACGCATAACTGCGTTGTCGGGTGAGTGCCCGTTCCAAAAGCATTCCCGGGATCTAAATTAATTATTATTTCGTTATTGTTTTGTTCGTACTCTTCCCAGGTCGGACAAATAACTATTTTATCCGAAATCTTTAAAGGTTTCCAAAACGATTTCCAGGTCTTTGACCAGTCTTCGTTTTCAACTTTTTTAATACTGATTTCCCAATCGTTGTCAGACTTTTCAATAAGTCCGCATTCTTCAAAAATCTGCTTTTTCTCTTTTAATAAGGCTTTCACCTCATCAAGATTAAGACAGTCTTCCTGAATATAGGCTTTTATGGTTTCATCAGTCAGGATACACTCTAAATCTTTGAATTTTTGGTAGCTTGTAACGATTCCCTCCGTATTAAAATTATCCCTTATGATTTCGCACACGATGTCCGAAACCTCGGAGGGAACTTTGACAGAGAGTTCAAAATAAGTTTTTTCCCTTAACTGCAAAAAGCACCCATCCTTCTGAATTTGTCGTATCTTGAAGCCTTTAATTCTTCTTTTGAGAGTTTCTTGAGTCTTTTTATCTCACCCAAAACAGCTGTTTTCAGGTTATCAGCCATTTCCTGCGGGTTATGATGTGCGCCGCCAAGAGGTTCTTTTACTATACCGTCAATGAGTTTAAACTCTAACAAATCTTTTGCGGTTATTTTGAGCGCCTCTGCGGCTTTTGATGCGAGGTTAGCATCTCTGAAGAGTATTGAAGCGCAGCCTTCAGGCGAAATAACAGTATAATATGCGTGTTCGAGCATAAGCACACTGTTCGCGACGGCAAGTCCCAAAGCACCGCCTGAACATCCCTCACCTGTTATGACAGCAACGATAGGAACTTCGAGTTTTGACATTTCTCTTAAATTCTCAGCAATAGCAATACCCTGCCCGATTTCCTCCGCCTTAATTCCGGGATATGCGCCCGGGGTGTCAATAAGGGTAACTATCGGAAGGTTAAACTTGTTTGCGTGGTAGAAAAGTCTCAGCGCCTTCATATATCCCTGGGGCTGAGGCATACCGAAGTTATAAACAAGGTTTTCTTTTGTGTTTTTGCCCTTCTGAGTACCGACAACAACGACTTTTTCATCGCCTATCTGCGCTATTCCGCCGATAATGGCTCTGTCGTCCGTTCCGTGTCTGTCGCCGTGGAGTTCGATAAAATCGGTTGTCATCATCTCCATATAGTCGAGAAAATTAGGTCTGTCCGAGTGACGGGCTATCAAAATCTTTTCGTTCGGCGTTAAATTAGCATAGAGTTCCTGCTTAAAATTTTCTGCCTGTTTTTCAAAATTCTGAATTTCTTTGCTCATATCGACTCCCGATGATTCGCTCAGCTGTTTTAGTTCGTCAATCTTTGACTGTATATCATAAAGTGGTTTTTCAAATTCCAAAATTGTCATTTTTGTTATCCTATTTGGTATGTAGTCTTATTATGTCGGATATATTCTTTTTTAAATCTTTTCTTTCGGAGATTAAATCGACCTGACCATAGTTCATAAGGTAGTTTGCGGTCTGGAAGTCTGCAGGCAGGCTTTGCCTTATTGTCTGTTCGATAACTCTTCTGCCTGCAAAACCTATTCTTGCATCTTTTTCGGCAATAATAATATCTCCGAGTGTCGCAAAACTTGCGGTAACACCTCCAAATGTCGGCTCGGTCAAAACGGTTATATAAAGAATTTTGGCTTCATCGAGCTTACCGACAGCGCAGGAGGTCTTTGCCATCTGCATTAAACTCAAAGCGCTTTCCTGCATTCTCGCTCCGCCAGAGGCTGTTACGCAGATCATCGGAATATTGCGCTTTACGGCTTCTTCCATAGCCAAAGTAACTTTTTCACCGACCACACTGCCCATTGAACCGCCCATAAAGTCAAAGTCCATAACGGCAAGAGAAACTTCATATCCGTTAATCTTACCGACACCCGTAATGACGGCTTCATTGAGTCCTGTCTTTGCTTTTGCCTTGTCGATTTTAGAGGTATAATTCTCTGTATCAACAAAATCAAGCGGGTTTGTTGTCTGAATGTTGTTGAAAAGTTCTTTAAATGTTCCCTCATCAACGAGTTCGCGGATTCTTTCCCGCGCGTTTATTCTGAAATGATAACCGCACTTCGGGCAAACGTGCATATTTTCTTCAACATCTTTTCTCAAAAGCTGAGAATTACAACCAAAACACTTTAGCCAGAGTTTTGAAATGTTATCGTCAATTTGCGTTTCCGTGCTTCTTCTTGCTATCTGGGATTCTTTTCTTGTCTGAAACCAATCTGTTAGTGTCATATATTTCTATACCCCTAATCTGTTGTCTGTTTTGACATTGTCTCTAACATTATACACTAAAAATAATCTTCGGCAACTTGCTACATCCTCTCGGGCGCACTTACTCCGATTAAATTGAGTGCATTTTCAAGTACGATGATGGAAGCCTCGACGAGCGATAATCTTGCGTTCATGAGGTTTTTGTCATCAACAATTATGCGCGAATTTGTATAAAACTGGTGGAAAATTGCCCCGAGTTCCTGTAAATACTTTGTGATGAGGTAGGGGGCTCTGTTCTGGGCACTGCTCAATACTGCAGATTTGAACTCTTCCAGTTTCAAAATGAGTTTTTTTGTTGAGTCCTGAGCCTTCTCATCGTCTGTATTCCAGATAATATTTAATTTATCGGTTGTTGTCTGAGAAAGAATATTGTTTAATTCTTCTTTTGAATAAATCGGCTCTTTTTCGGTTTTATTAACCGTATCAACAGTTTTTTCGGTAACGTTTCTCAAAATCGAGCAGGCTCTTGCGTGGGCATACTGAACATAGAAAACAGGGTTTTCATCAGTCTTTGATTTTGCAAGTTCAATATCAAAATCAAGCGTAGTGTCGATATTTCTCATTATCATCCAGTATCTTGTTGCATCAACACCGACTTCCTCGATTAAATCGTCAAGAGTAATCATTTTGGTTCTCTTACCCATTCTGACCTGTTCACCTTTGATAACAAGGTTTACAAGTTGCCCGAGTAAAACCTCCATACAGTCGGGGTTATAGCCGAAGGCAGAGATTGAAGCCCTCATCCTCGGGATATATCCGTGGTGGTCAGCACCCCAAATATTAATCATTCGGTCAAACCCTCTCTGGAGTTTGTCATAGTGGTATGCTATATCTGCGGTTAAATAGGTGTAGTTTCCGTCAGACTTGATGATTACTCTGTCGCTGTCATCTTCGCCAAATTTTGTCGAGGCAAACCAGAGAGCGTCTTCTTTTTCGTATAAATATCCGAGTTCTTTTAAAGTTTCCAGCGCTTTTTTGACCTTTCCGCTCTGGTGGAGAGAGAGCTCGCTGTAGAAATTATCAAAATGAACATTGAAGTTCTTCAAAAGCTCCTGCTGAAGAGAGAGCATTTTAAGTCTTGCGTATTCACACAAAACCTTTAAATTCTCGTCGCTTAATTCTTTTGTCAGCGCCTGCGCGATTTCGCTCTTTTCCTTCACAAACTCTTTTGCGATAGGGATTAAATAGTCGCCCGAATAATAGTTTTTAGCCTCTTCTTCATCTGTCGGGAAGGAAACATTTTGCCCTAGCTCCTGCAGAACCCTTATATAAAGTGATTTGCCAAGTTTTTGAATTTGGCTTCCCGCGTCATTTATATAAAATTCCTGATATAAATTATACCCGGAGAACTTCATGACGTTAGCGAGAGCACTGCCCATAGCAGCCCAGCGCCCGTGCCCTATATGAAACGGACCAGTCGGGTTTGCGCTGACGTATTCGAGAATAACCTTTTCGCCGTTCCCGAAATTATTTCTGCCGTAATTTTCTTTTGAATTAAGAATTTCGATGATAGTTTTATTCAAAAGCTCTTTGCTTGGTCTAAAATTTATAAACCCCTGAACAGTATTGACCTCAAAATCTGTGTTGTCGATTTTTTCGGCGATATTTTGTGCAATAACGGCGGGCGAAAGACGTGCAAACTTAGAGAGAGAGGAAACATTGACCGCAAAATCACCAAACTCTGAGTTTTTGGGAATTTCAACAGAGATGTGAAACGCGTTTTCCTTTGTCATTTGCCCTAAAACATTGTTTTCAAGCGCTTTTTCTATCGCCTCAATCGTTTTATTATAAAAATATTTCTTTAACATAATTCTTCCTTGTTTTTGTTTTGATTATACCAAAAACAAAAGGAAAATAGGTTTATTTTAGCGATTCTTTATATAATTTGATTATTCTGAAAAAAAATTACTTTTTTACTTATCATACTTATGATAACATTAGTGTTATTAATATAGGGCATTGGATAATAATTGATGGTTGGCAATAATAAAAAATTGCTTGTAGATACAATAAATGTTTATTTTTCTTCTGATAAACATTATTTTTTACAATGTATTACCGCAATTACTTCAATGTTTATAAATCATAAGACGGAGGAAAGGTTATCCGTTCATATACTGACTTGTGATTTAGGTGAAAAAGAAAATAAAATTGCCCAAAATCTTGCAAAAAAATATAATGCCGAAATTGAATTTATTTATATTAATCAGGAAGATTTTGAAATTTATACTCAAAATCAGAATATGCAATATCTTTCAATAAATACTTTTTTCAGATTTCATATTCTTTCTCTTGTTCCTCAGGAAATAAAAAAAGTTATTTATCTTGATTGTGATTTGGTTGTTGCAGGGGAAATATCCGAATTATATAACCAAGATATTGAAAACTATTGTGCAGGTGTTATTGAAGATAAAATGGCATATGAACAAATCGGCATTCTGGGATTAAAAAATGAAAAATATTTCAACGCAGGCGTTCTCCTTTTAAATCTTGGAGAAATTAGAAAAACCAAGTTTGAAGAAGATGTGATTGATTATTTCAATAAAAATAAGAGGTTTTTAAAATATCATGATCAGGATATTCTGAATGCTATATGGGATTGCAGGGTTAAATTTCTTGATGAAAGATTTAATGCTCAGAGTTATTCCTTTCAGAGAATGAAACAAAGGTATAAAAAAGCAGGGGTAAAGAGAATAAAAAATCCCGTAATAATCCATTATACAGGGGAAATAAAGCCATGGCACATTTACTGTAAACATATAAAAGTATCCGAATGGCTGAAATATCAGCAAATGACAGAATATAAGTTAAATAAATTTGAGTTATTCCTCTTCTTTTTAAAACGTACTTTATCAAAAATTTTCTATGTTCATAAATTAATTTCTCTAACTTATATATATCTTTTTGGAATAAAACTAAAAGTAATCAGCCATAAAAAAATCAATAAAATCAATCCAAAGATTGCAGATACGAATGAAAAAGTTTCAGTCATCATTCCCTGTTATAATCAGGGGAAATATGTTGAAGAAGCAATTAACTCTGTTTTGGCTCAAACCTATAAGAATATTGAAATTGTTTGTGTAAATGACAGTTCAACGGATAATAGTTCTGAGATTATTAAATCAGTTGCAGAAAAACACAGCAATATTGTATGTCTTGATAATAAAGAAAACAGGGGAGTCATTTATTCCCGTAATTTGGCAATAATGTCCTCAGACGGTGAATATATTCTTCCGTTGGATGCTGATGATACCATAGAACCGACATATATTGAAAAAGCGGTTAAAATTTTGGCGGCAAATCCAAGTATAGGAATTGTATATTGTAAATTAAGAGAATTTGGAGATAAAGAACAATTTGTTGAAATAACACCGTTTGATAAATCGAATTTCTTGTATGATAACTGTATTTTTAATTCTGCACTCTTCAGAAAATCTGATTTTCTTCAGGTTGGAAAATATAAAGATTATATGTATGAAGGCTGGGAAGATTATGATTTGTGGCTGTCTTTTGTTGCGCAAGGGTTTGATGTTTACCGGATTGAAGAACCATTATTTAATTACCGGAAATTTGCAAAAGGTACAAGATCTGAATATGCAAGAAAATATAAGAAAAAAATATTAAAGCAAATAATAAAAAATCATATTGATTTATATTTAGAGGATGAACAGTTTTTGGACAGATTGTTTTCGCTTAACAGGAAAAAGTATAAAAAATACAAAAGACTGTTCAATGTCTTTTTACCAATTATTATAATTGAATCTCTCTTATTAATTATTATCTTTATATATTGGCTGCAAAATGCAAAAAGTTAGTATTATTTTACCTACTTATAACGGCGAACGATTTATAAAAGAGTCTGTTGAAAGTGTTTTAAATCAAACATATACCGATTGGGAACTAATTATAGTTAATGATTGTTCAACAGATAAAACTTTAAATATTATAAATGAATATAAAACAGACAGCAGAATAAAGATAATTTCAAACAAGAGTAATTTAAAACTGCCTGCAAGTTTAAATATAGGCTTTAGTGAAGCTAAAGGTGATTATTATACCTGGACATCGGATGATAATATGTATAAGCCCGAAGCTATAGAAAAAATGACAGAATATCTTAATAAAAATCCTGCTTGTGATTTGGTTTCTTATAATTTTGATTTTATCTCAGAAAACGGAACTTTTGAAAATCAGTTTACCGATTTTGTATTTAATCGCACGATGTTGCAGTTAACCAAACAATGTAATGTGGGTGCCTGCTTTATGTACAGAAAGGAAATTGCAGACAACATCGGTAAGTATGATGAAAACATGTATTGTGTAGAGGATTATGATTATTGGTGCAGAATAGCATTAAAAGGAAATATTCATTATATCAGTGAAAATTTATACAAATATAGAAAAACTTCTGATAGTCTGACTGCAACAAAACAAGAAATGATATACAGGAAAACTATGAATGTTCGTTTTAAATATCTTCTGCCTATTATGAATAAATTAGAATTATCAGATAAAGAAAAAATAAAAACAATATTAGAGTATTACTGTGATAATAATAATCCAAAATGGATTGAAATAGCACGCAGTATAAATAATAGCCTTACTCTGAAATATCAGTGCAAATATATGTTAAAAAAAATTTTTAATGGCTTTTTACCCTAAGATATAACGGATAATCAGAACGGTTTTATCTCAATCAATATAATAAAAAAACAGCCACAGAAGGGCTGCTTTTTTAGTCAGTTATTCGTGTTTATTATTCGTTTGCATTTGAAATCGGCATAAAATCTTCTTTAATCAGTTCATCAAACATATTGACCTGAGAGCTAATCTTGTCGATATTTTCAACAATTTCTCTGATGTCTCTCAGTATCTTGTCCTTTTGTAATTTTTCAAAATCTTCCATTTGAATTCTCCAATTAAATGTTTTCCCTTATGCTTCATTAATCGGCAGAATTAAAATGACCTTTAGAATTATTACTGAGAATGTAACATAATGTTTACAATTTTATGGGAATAAAAAAACAGAGGTTTTAAGCCTCTGTGTTTTTTTTATAATTTTTATTGCTTATTCAAGCGGAATAATCAGCTCCTGACCGATAGAGAGTTTATTAACACTCGACATTCCGTTTGCTTCCTTTATCATCTCTGCTTTTGCAGGTGAATATTTGCCGTAAAATCTTATAACAATACCCTGCAGAGTATCGCCTGATTTAACGGTATAAGTTTCATTATGCGGTTTTGCTTCAGCCTGCACAGTTGTGTCCGCAGGAATTATAGTAACATCTGTTTCCGCCTGTTTCTTTGTGTTTATTCTCTTTTCGATTTTTGACTGCTTAATGGTCTGTGCGTCAATATCGTCAGTGATTTCAGTATTGTTGTTCATATAGAACAGTGAATTGATTAGGAACATGCTCAACGCGCCGAGGATAAAACCTGTCAAAAGGTATAATCCCGGTGATTTGTCGTCTTTTGAACTGAGTTTGAAATTACTCCAGAGAACGTCAAGCTCTTTGTCCTTCGCCTGTCTTTTATAAGTTTTCGGAGCGCTGTCCTCTGCCTGTTTCTCTCTCTGTGCCTTCAGTTCGGCTAAAAATTCTACACGCTCGTTTGATAAATTTGAACGATATACGGTGGTGTTCTTCATGGTAGTCCCCTAAGCCCTTTCCTTATTATTGATAATATCCAAACCACAATAAAAAAGTCAAGAAATTGAAATTTTTATATTAATATTGGTAACAAAAAAATCCCCCTTTAAAAAAGGGGGATTTTTGTTTAAACTTTTTAAATCTTATGCTGCGATACCTTTGATTTCGGTAATAAGATAATCAGCTATCCATTCAAAGTCTTTGTTTGTTTCAGCTGCTTTTTTGAGAGCATCAACTGCGGGTTCTCCTATTCTGATTAAAGTCATTGCAACAACACCTCTGACTGTTCCTTTAAGAACCTGAAGGTAGTTTACCAAATCTTCAACCGCGTCGCCGCCGATGCTGACGAGTTTGTTTTCGATTTCAACTTTTGTGCTGTTATCTGCAGCCTGAAGTTTATCAATATATTCATCTACTCTTGAAACTGTCATTGTATTCATTTGTATATGCCTCTTATTCATATCTTCTCTTTTACATTTTCATTATAAAGTAAAAAATCACAAATCCCGTTTTTTTAATATAATCTTTATAACCACCCTCAAACTCAATAATATCAACAAATTTTTATTGTCAAAAAGACACTTTTCGTTTTCCTTTTTTCTCTCAATATTAAAAATAGCATTTATATAACCAAAAAATTACCCTGTTGGGATAGCCGTTATATAGCACTTTATGGCATTTTGTTAAAGTTAAAATGAATTTAAACTCAGTATATGGGAAGTTTGACAGGGGTATTAAAATGTTAGTAGAACGTTATGCGGACGGGCTGAACCAGAGAAGCAGAATAGAGATAAAGAATATTTCAAGAGATTTGATTTCCTGGCTCGAAGCGGTTGCTCTCGAAAATAACTGCACCGTTGACAAAAAAGAGTGGAAAAGTAAATATAACAGTTATGTCGTCTATGACTACGAGCCGTTTTGCTCTGACGGGTTTGAAATTAATATGGTCATATCCTCTTATGATGCGAATTATCTATATTTCCTCAAATATCTCTATGATAACAAACTCAACACAATAGAGTATCTTAACAACTGTATCGGTTGAATATTTTGAAAAAAAATAATAAAATAACAAAAAACAAGGAAAGGAAACTATAATGGACGAGCAAAACAATCAGGAAAATCAGGAAGTAAAATCAACGGAACAGCCGAAGGCGACTGAACCAAAACATCAGTGCATGAAAAATGACTGCTGGAAAAAGTGTCTTGCGATGACGCTGGCAGCATTTTTAGGCGGTTTTTTGGCGGTATATTTCGTTGCCGATAACTTCTATCACCACAAAATGAAACATAATCGTTTCCATAAAATTCAAAGGTTTAATAATTACGATGATTCTTTTTACTTCAGACCTGAATTTGACCGAAAACAATTAAGAATGATTGAAAATGAGCAGGCGAAGATGCTGAAGGACTTTGAAAAAACACCCTGGTCCATGGTGCCGATGTTCGCTAATCCCGTTAAAGTTAAAGCTTTTTACGACAATGACACCTTCAAGGTTGTTGTTGATACAAAAAACTTTGATAAAAAGGACAGTAAAATAGAATACAAAATAAACGGCAGAAAACTTACTGTCTCAGGAAAATCAGAGGTTAAGGACAAGGGCTATGAGAGTGATGTTGAGTTTTCTCAGGATATTATCCTCCCAGAAAAAGTCAACTCCGTAGAAGCCAAAGTATCTCAGGACGAAAACAACTGGGTGCTTTCAATTCCGGTGTTTATGAAATAAAATTTTTCTTCCTCTCCTTTGGGAGCGAAATTTCGGACGAGTGAAACTCGGGTAGCGAAAGCAAAAGTCTGATGTGGACGAAGTCCAAAAAGACGACTGCTTGAGCGTAAAGAAATTTCAAGACAGAGGATAGAGGTGAGGGTTAACCCGTAAGGGCAAATAAAAAATTTTCAAAAGAGGCTCTTTCATTAGGAAAAAGAGCCTCTTTTTATTGCGCAAATTTTTATTTTTTGAGTTTTAAAACAGAGGAATAAAGTATCAAAGATAGAAAAACTTGAGAATATCACCGATAACACCGAATTATTTAAATAAACCCCTTAGTTTTCGTGCGGGTTCTTCAGCTTCCGCAAAGAGGTTTTTGCAGTCAACCCCTCCGCCTCCCAGATATTTTTCGATGCAGACGGGGATATTCCCAAAGTCACTCTCAGAGCTTGAAGAAGGTCAGGTGCTCGATTATAACGGCGCAATTTTTAACAAACACGTAACGACTTTTTGCCGAAATGACCTGAACTGGCTCGATTTTGGGAAGTATTTAAAGGAAAAATTTGACAGCCCTAAAGACGTTAATTTCCATGTTTTCGCCTGCTCAACAGGGGCTGAGGCATATTCTCTTGCCCTTCTTTTGAACAGAGTTTATGATACGACCGATTATAAAATAGATGCTTCAGATATTGCGGACTATATGATAGATGAGAATATTAAGGAGCAGAAATGGGGCGCGGTTGTTGATCCGTTTGACTATTTCAAAATATGCAGAGATTTAGATTTAACTGGGAATAAAGAAAAATATTTTATAAAGCCCGACGGCTACTATCCTGTAATCAAACCGCAGATAGCAAATACGGTTAAATTCAGAAAAGCTAATATTATAACAGAGGTTGATAATCTTGATACTTCAAAACCTTCTGTTATTTTCTGCCGTAATATGTGGCCCTATGTGGATAGTGAGAAGTATGAGGAGTTTGCGGAAAAGCTCTATAAGAAACTGCCCGAGGGCTCAATGGTTGTCATAGGCGATTTTGACCACGTCGGCGATTATGAACATTATGGTTCCGATTCTTTCCCGAAAGCTCTCGAAGAAAGCGGTTTTAAACCCTCAAAAAGAGGTATGAGCAGGCTCAGAGAGTCGGATAAAAAAGATTTTATGTCTGTTTATGAAAAATAATTTTTTGTTATAATTTTTTTATGAGAGATAAATCAACCGAAATTCTTGAATATGACAAAGTTTTGACCTACCTCAGCGAGTTTGCTGTCAGCGAGGCGGGAAAAGAGCGCTGTTTGCGGGCTGAAATCTTTTCTGATTTTGACAAAATTGACTATGAACTCCGCCTGACCACACAAGCCAGAAGGGTTTATGACGAGGGCGAAAAAATTCCCCTCAACTCAATAACAAACATCGTTAAATCTTTAAATGACTCTAAATCGGGGCTGAGACTCAGTGAAGAAGAAATTTATTCAGTAGCCCAGACACTCAGAACCTCGAGGGTTTTAAGAAATTTTTCCTCCGCGCTCTCTGATGACTTTTATCTTTTGAAGTCTTTATTGTCTCCTCTTTTTGTAAATAAAGAGCTTGAGGACGAAATCTTTGACACCTTTAACAGTGAAATTAAGGTAAAAGAGAACGCAACTCCCGAACTCAAACGACTGTGGCAGGTTTTCAGGGATACCGAGCAGAATATAAGAAGCACCGCTTCAAAACTTCTTCAGGACAGTGATTTTAATTCAAACCTTTCCGAAACAATATACACCCAAAGAGACGGCAGGGGTGTTTTTGCGGTGAAGGCAGAGTGCAAAAATAAAGTGCAGGGGATAGTTCACGATGTTTCCGCAACGAACAGGACTTATTTTATTGAACCAAAAGAACTTGTTGTCCTCAATAACAAGCAAAGAGAAACAGAAATTCTGATAAGGTCGGAGGTTGAGCGGATTTTAAGGGTTTTGACGGGCAAAATATCGCAGAATTATGAAAACCTTCTTCAGACTTATAACCTGCTTGTTGAGAGTGATTTTTTGTTTGCAAAGGCGAAATTCAGTGCCAAATATGATATGTGCGCACCTGAGCCCTTAAAAGAGCAGAGAAGAATTAAAATCTGCGCGATGAAAAACCCTGTTTTAATGCGCTCAAAAGAGAAAATAGTCGAGAACGATTTTGAACTCAACTATGATAAGAACTGCATGATTATAACGGGCTCAAACACAGGAGGGAAAACTGTTACCTTAAAAACAGTCGGACTTTTTACCCTGATGATGAGAGCAGGACTTCATCTGCCCTGCCAGAGTGCCGAAATATACCCGTTTAAAAAGGTTTTTGCCGACATCGGAGATGAACAGAGCATTCTTCAGAATCTTTCGACTTTTTCCGCGCACATGACGAATATAAAACATATTGTAGATAGTGCCGATAGTGAATCTCTTATTCTTCTTGACGAAATCTCGGCAGGAACGGATCCGAACGAGGGCTCATCTCTTGCCCAAAGTATTCTGGAATATCTTCAGAAGCAGGGCGCTTTTTGTATTGCGACAACTCACTTCGGCGAGCTTAAATCACTTTCATATTTAAAAGACGGGTTCATCAACGCAAGTGTTGAGTTTGATGTGAATACGCTTTCTCCGACTTATAAACTCATAATCGGCATGCCTGGGGCAAGTAACGCTATTGCGGTTGCAAATTCTTTAGGGCTTAAAAAAGAAATAACCGAGGAAGCCAAAAACCTTTTCTTCAATCATAAAGATTCAAGCGCAAAGGTCATGGAAGAGCTTCAGCAGATTTATTCCGAGGTTTCAAACCTCAAAGAGGAAATATCCAAAAAAGAAGAGAATATTTCAAAACTCGAAGAAGAATTAAAAGAAAAACTCGAAAAGGTAAAAGCGGATAAGAAGAAAAATATCCAAATCGCAAAGAAGCGGTATGAAAATTTAATCGAAAAGGCGAGAGACGAAATAAGAGAAATAGTTAAAGAAATGAGGGAAGAAAAGAGCGAAAAAGTTGCTATGCGCTCATTTAACAGGCTCGCTAAAATTGAAACCGATATAAGAAGTGATATTAAGGGAGATGAGACAGACCTTCAGGAAGAGTTTCTTCCGATTGACTGGGAAAAAGTTAAGGTCGGGGACAGGGTTATAATAAGAGACCTCAACACAGAGGTTGAAATTCTTCAGCTTCCCGACAAAAACAAAAACGTGCTTGTTCAGATGGGGATAATACGTTCGCTCGTTAAAAAAGATAACCTTGTTGTTCAAAATGAAATGAAGCCAAAGCAAAAGAAAACCATAAGAATAACTCCAAAATCAGAGAATTTCAGCATAAAACGGCACGAAATTTCTAATACCCTGGACCTGAGAGGGTTCAGGTGCGAAGAAGCTATTGATGAGGTGGAAATGTTTTTGGATACCGCAAGTCTTGTAAACCTTTCTCCCGTCTATATTATCCACGGGCATGGCACGGGCGCGCTCAAGCAGGTCGTGAGAGAATACCTCAAAACCTCGCCTTATGTCGCAAAATACAGGCCGGGCGAAAATGCTGAAGGCGGAGACGGTGTCAGCGTTGTTGAGCTGAGATAAAATTAGAAATTATACTGCATTCTGAGCTGAGCTATCGGAGTATCGATGTTGAAGCTCTGAATGTACTGAAGTAATTCTGATTTTGAAATATCGCCGTTCTTGTATTGTTCAACCAAAGTGATGATAAGACCTGACAAACGTGCTGCAGAACCTGAAGCGTTTGCCTGTCCCATATTTTCATCGAAAATGTTTTCTTCGTCACCGATTGGAACTTCGTGGTTTGAGTAATTATGTCCGATACCGAAAAAGTCTTTAATAGTGTTGCCGATATTTTCAACAAGACCTGAAATGTAACCTACAATCTTACTGAAGGCACCTGACATATCTTTGCTTGCGTTTGATAAATCTGAATATGAAAGATTTGCGTACTGTGCAAATGTATCTCTGTCTAAAACTATTTCCTCTGATGAATCCCAGGGATTTACGATTGTGACGTTGTTTCCGTCAACTGATTTAACCGCGTATGCGTGTGAATAATATAACTGAACTTTATTACCGTTGGCATCCGTTACTGTAAAGCCGTTTCTGTCACCCTGACCGCCTTTGAAGGAGCAGCTCATTGCTGATGAATCGGGGTTTTGAGCGAATTTATCAAGATACTGCTGAACTTCTGCAGGATCTGAAGTTGTTTCGGAAAGTTTACCTGTTAAAAGATACCAGACCTGTTCAACGAAACCGCCGTCAATACTTGAATTACCGCTTCTGCCTGTTGATGTGTCGGATACGTAGTAAGGTGAATCAACGTCAAATTTGATTTTGCCTGAGCCGATGTCGTTTCTTAACTGTTCGATAGCCATTTCGTAAACGAGAACATCGTCGTCACCTGATGAATATTTTCTGTTCTGATTAGCTGCTTTAATTTGTTCTGCTGAAACTGTGTAAGAAACACCGAGACCTTTGAAGTTGATTGTTACACTGCCGTCATCGTTGAAGGTCATTGCTTCTCTGATGGCTTCTCTGCCTGCTTCACTGTAAGAAAGTGAATTTAACCCTGTTAATAACCAGCAGTCGCCTGTGTAACCGCTCTGTGCACTTGCATCGATGTTGCCGTCAAGGTCTCTGCCCGAGCCGTTTGAACGGGTTGAACCGTTTGTGCTGAGAACTTCAGTCTCTGCTACATCGTTTTTGTCTTCCCCTTTTTCTACTGTTTCTGTTTCGTCAGCTATTTCAGCTTCACCATATATAACTGATATATTGTTTTCAGTTTCATTATCTGTAAAAAATCCGCCGAAGATATTTTCTTCTGCCGCAAATGCTGAAAAATTATAATCATCTTTAGCGAAAATGCTGGCATCTGCTTCTTTGCGTCTTTCTTCCGCCTTGCGTTCTTCTTCAGCGCGTTTTTCCGCTTCTATTCTGCGGATTTCCTGCTGTTCTATGTAATAGTCTCTGCTATTGTTTTCGTTAACCGAAAAAGCCATTATTCTCCCTAAATATTATTCGTGCATGGTGCTGCACAAATATCCTCGTTATAAACTCTCATGTATTTAAAAAAAATTCTCTCAACCCGATTGATAAATTTTACAGAAATGTTAAGAAATGTTTAGAGTAGTTCGTTAATGTCCTGAATATTAATTTCCTTCAGTAATTCCGCGTAGGCTCTGTAATAGTTGTTAAGAGCATCGGAGTAGCCGAGAACAAGTTCAATATATGTTTTTCTCATAAGAAGGAAATAAGTCATATCGATTTTCTTCTGTTTAAGGCTCTTTATTGATGCTTCCACAAGCTCCTGAGAGTTGCTTCTTAATTCCTTATCATAAAAATTAAGGTTGTCTCTTGTTACGCAGTAGTTTTCCCACGCGTCAGAGAGGTTTCTTGTTACGTCTATGATTAAGTCCTGATATTTGAGTTCGGCTTTTTCAATTTCGTATTTTGCCTTTTCGATTTCGGGCTTATATTGATAGATAACGGGAATATTTGTCAGGTTCGCGCCTAAATATGCTCCGTTTTCAAATTTGTCGCTTTCTGAGGTTGCCTGTGTCTGGTATGACCAGCCGCCTATCAGTTCAAGGTTTGGGGCAAGCTGACTTTTTATGACCGAAAGCTCTGCCTTCTTCTGTTCAACCTCCTGCTTTGCACTGATTATATCGTAGCGGTGGGTATAAACGTATTGCTTAATCTTTTCAAAATCAATTATGTTGTTTGTCGGTTTAATCGTGAGAAGGGCGGAATAGTTTTCGTCAAGTTTGTCCTGAAGTGTGTCAAATTCAAGCTCTGAAGAGTTCATAACCGCATTAAACTTGTTTCTTTTTGAAATCAAATCAGCCTGAGCCTGGTTATAAAACATCTGAAAACGGTTATGTTCGATTTTTGCCAATACGACATCGGTTTTGGGAATACTCCCCTTTTGCTCTTCTTTTATCGCATTATCAAGAATATCTTTTAATACATCCCTTTGCTGCTTTATTATTCCGAGGTTTGTCTTGCTCTCAAGCAGGTCAAAGTAAGCGGTTTTAACTCTGTAGATGAGTTCATTTTCGTAATTTTTCTGGTTATTCTCTGAGATACTGATTTTATATTTTGCGGCTTTTTTGCGCTTTAAGGGTTTAAAGAGTTCAAGTTCATAAGCCAGCCCGAGCTGTTGGGGGTTGCCTGCTCCCGCCCGTCCGAGGTTTTGGAAAAACTGAATAGCGGGGTTCTGAAGATGGGAAGCCTCTTTTACTTCCCTCTTCGCAATTTCGGTATCGAGTTTTGCCATTTTGTTCTGGGGATTTTCCTTCAAAGCAAGCTCAATAGCACTGCTTAAAGAAATCTTTTTAACTTCCTCAATTCCGAAACAGACTTGCGTTATTAATAAACAAATAAATATAGCCAGTATCTTTTTCATAGAATAAATATAGCATGAATAAAAATCAGTTGTTATTTTTTGCAAATTTTGGGAAAAATGATATTATAATAGCCCGTAGGTCAGGCACTGCCTGACAAATCTCTTATAATTCTTATTCCTGAGGTTTATAGTAGTACGGCAATTCCTCGTTTACATCGAGTTTTTTTGCATCTTTTCTGAAAATTTTGGTTTTATAAATTCCGAGGTTTGCAAGAAAATATTTTAAACTTACTCCAAGTACTCCGAATCCGTATTTGCACGAGCGCATAAAGTTTATAGATGATGCCTCGGGGAAATACTTTGTCGGGCAACTCAGTTCACCTATCGTAAACCCATAATACTTAACGAGCGCCAGCATTTCGTTATCAAAAACAAAATCCTCATCGCAGGAATTAAGCGGAAGTTTTTCCAAAACCTCTCGTTTAAATCCTCTAAAGCCTGTATGATACTCTGAAAGGTGCTGACCTAAGAAAAAGTTTTCAAACGCGGTCAAAAATTTGTTTGCGATATATTTATATAACGGCATGCCGCCTTTGAGCGGGTTAGAAAGCATTCTTGAAGCGATAACAGCATCAAATTCCTCGAATGCCATCATAGAAGCCATTGCAGGAATGAGTTTCGGGGTATATTGATAATCGGGGTGAAGCATAATAACAATATCCGCACCTGATTTGAGTGCTGCCGTATAGCAAGATTTTTGGTTTCCGCCATACCCTCGGTTTTGTTTATGAACGATAGTTGTGATGTTTAACTGTTTTGAAAGCTCTTTAGTCAAATCAGTTGAGTTATCGTCAACCAGAATAACCTCGTCAATGATTTCCTTATATATCTCGTTATAGGTTTTTTCAAGTGTCTTTTCCGCATTATAAGCAGGCATGATTACGATTATTTTTTTACCGTTCAGCATAAATATTCCTTTTCGTTTCTCAAAATTATTATATCGTAAAAAAAATAAAGAAATCCTAAAAGTTAATATTTCTATGCAAATTATGGGCGAAATCCGAAAAGCATGGTAAAATGAGGACAACTGCAACAGAACATTGGGGATACTATGAATTTACTATCACGACTGTTTAACAAACAATACCAGATTTTGATGTATCTTCCCGAAGCCGTTTTGGTCATTGACGGGAAGGGAATTATTAAGTATGCAAACAAACTCGCGTTTAAAATATTTGAAACCCAGCATCTGATAAGAAAAAACATCAATAACTATTTTATTATGACCTCGGATAATATAATTCAGAACAGTGAATACGGCACAAAGCAGGTGCTGAAGCTCATTACTGAAAACGGCACTACAAAAATCACCGATGTTAAAGTAACAAGTATTTCAACAAGAAAAAAAGAATGTTATATCATAACCATTGTTGATAATACTCAGGACCATAACCTGTTAGACAGACTCCTTGCTGAAAGACAGGAAAACAGAATTATTGACAGAACCAAGAACGGTCTATTGGTTAAAATGAAAAATAATCTCTGCTCCCCGCTTCACTCTATTGTCGGGTTTTCTCAGGCAATGCTGACAGGTATGGGGGATAACCTCAACGAAAAGCAGGAAAAGTACATGCAGATTATCAACAATAATTCAAACGAGGTGCTTTTATTCCTGAATAAACTCATTGAACTTTCTCAGGTGGAATCGAATTTAATAGACTATGACTTCAAAATCTGCGATGTTACTTCGCTTATGAAGTCTGTTGTCGGAGAATACAGCCAGAAGTTTGAAAGCAAAGGAATGAGGCTTTTTGTTGATACAACGGAATTAATCAAAATCAACTGCTATACGGACAAAAACATTTTAAAATCGGTTATTTCGAGCCTGCTTGATAATGCGCTTCTCTCACCAAACACAGGAACGGTAACTGTTAAACTTTCAAACCCCGAGAACGCAAATATTTCCGACAAGATTGAAATTTTGGCAGACTCCGAAAAATTCCACCATTATTTAATGGTAGAGGTTATAAATACGGGCGATACTATCAGCGCAAATGATGCCCTTAATATTTTTGATCCTTATCTTCAGGTGGATAAAAATTCAAAGAAGCATCTTCTTCACGGGCTTATTTTAGGTACTGCAAAAAGGCTTGTAGAAAAACTGAAGGGCGAAATCTGGACGGAAGCAAAAAATCTGAACGATTTTTCCCTCGTTTTTGTTGTTCCTGTTGAAAAAGAGTTGTTGGAAGAAGAATAATGGCAAAAGTTGAGCTCAGAAACATAACCAAGATTTACGATAAGAAAAAGGTCATTGATAATGTATCTTTAACCATTGAGGATAAAGAGTTTCTTATTCTCGTAGGCTCGTCAGGATGCGGTAAATCGACAATTCTGAGGATGATAGCAGGGCTTGAGGACATCACCGATGGTGAAATACTTATTGACGGAAAATGCGTAAACAATGTTCCCCCTAAGGACAGAGATATTGCCTTTGTCTTTCAGAGTTATGCTCTCTACCCTCACATGAGTGTTTATGAAAATCTTGCCTTCCCCCTGAAGATGAAGAAGGTCGCTAAAGCAGAAATCGATAAAAAAGTCAGAGAAACTGCCGAAAAACTCGACTTAACAGAGCTTTTGGACAGAAAACCCAAACAACTCTCGGGCGGTCAAAGGCAGAGGGTTGCTCTCGGCAGGGCGATTGTCCGTCAGCCGAAAGTTTTTCTTATGGATGAACCACTCTCAAACCTTGATGCTAAGTTAAGAATACAGATGAGAGCAGAGATTAAAAAACTACACGAGGAGCTTCAGACGACTTTTATCTATGTAACCCACGACCAGACGGAAGCGCTGACGATGGGTGACAGAATTGCAATTATTGATAAAGGGATTATCCAGCAGACAGACAGCCCCGACAGAATTTATAACCACCCGAAAAACACTTTTGTCGGCGGTTTCTTAGGTGCACCTGCCATGAATTTTATTGATACAAAAGTTGAAAACGGGAAAATTATTGTTAATAACTCTGAATTTAACCTCTCAGAGAACCAAAAAATACTTGTCGGCTCAAGAGCTGAGGTTATTTTGGGGGTGAGAGCGGAAAATATGAACTCTGAAAATTCCGATTTCCATTTTTCAGCCCCGATAACGATTTCAGAGATGCTCGGAAGCGAGAGGGTAGTTTATTTTAAGGCAAACGAGAATAATTGTTCTGCCCGTCTGAGTGCAAAACACAGTGTTGAAAAAGAAATGACGTTTAACTTAAACTCAAACGATTTTCTGTTTTTTGACAAAGAAACAAAAGAGATTTTAACCGTTTAACCGCTGCAAAACTAAACTGTAGGGTAGACTTTAGTCTACCGATTAGTTTTTTAACCACTGTAAAACATAAAAGTTCTCGTCATTTTGAAGTCTTTGCAAAATGTCCTTTAACTCTGAGTGGTTTTTAAACTTTGAAACAATCTTTGCGCACTTTTCTCTTATCGTGTATTCGTCTGACCGAGAGCAAATATCGAGGATTTTGATATAATCTTCGTCTAAATTTTGCCCCTCTGCCAATACATAAACCGCCTCTAAATACCAATAGAGAGAAAAATTCTTTTTGTTTGCGAGGTAAGATTTATTCTTCGGAACCTCTTTAATTTCTTCAATTAAATTCTTAATTCTGGGTTTAAGCGCAGAAAGACAATATTTTTTGTTTTCAACAAACTTCAAAATTTCGACCATGTTTCTTGAAACAGAAGGGTTTATGTCGATTATGCCGTCAAGAAACGTATTCAGAGTGCTTTCAGACTGAAAATAATCTCTAAATTCCCTTTTATTTAATAATTCAAGTATCTTAAAAGAGGTTAATTCCCTGACGGGAGTAGGATGGTTGGTAAGGTTAAAAATAAGAGAGTCCGCTTCTTCCTGTGAAACTAAAAAATTAAGATTTATAATGCAAATCTGCTTCTCAATTTCTTCATCGGAGGAGATAATTTTCATAATTTCATCGTGGCTGTATTCCTTTTGGGAGTAAGAATAAGCCTTCTTTGTGAGTTCTATATCCTGTTTTTGTTTTTGAACCAAATTTTCATCCATATCGTTTATAATAACATAAGAGATAACAATTCTCTTTTAAAAATTTCCTTTATTAACATGAGAGATTACATTAAAAGAGGGTTTTAGAACTTAAAAATGCAGTGTAATATTGTGAAAAAGCAGATATTTCAGGAGAATGGAATCATGAAAGACATAATTAATTTTATACAGGACCTTTTATTTCCGGGTGCAGACAATAAATCTATAGGGTTATCTCAGTTCAAATATGAAGGCGCGCAGGCCGTCAAAATCGAAAAGCCGAGAAAACAGGGCAGTGTTTCTCTTACCGATTTGATGAGAAAACCAAATTAGTTGTTTTATTTACATTTTTTTATATTATGATGAATAATAGTGAATTTTAAAAATCCAAGTGCTATACTGGTAGTAGTTACTTGGATTATTAATTTTTTATTTTTTATATATAAAGGAACATTATGTACACACACGGTAGTTTAGAAAACGAAATTTTAAATGCTGTATGGTCTATCGAAGAGAATGAAGCTGAAGCATCAACTATTTCCGTAAACGAAGTTCAGGACAGTATTAACCAAACGGGAAATATAAGAGCATATACAACAGTCAAAACGGTCATGGACAGGCTGGTTGACAAAAAGATTTTAAACAGACAGAAAAAAGGAAAAAAATTCTTTTATAACTCTGCTTTTTCGAGAAAAGAGATGGCGAAAACGGCTATCAGACATATTGCGGGGCAGTATTTCAACAACGACATCCGCTCGTTTATGAATGCGCTCGAAAAAGAATATCAGGGAATACGAAAATAATTTTTTCTTATGAGTGCAGTCGGGAATAATTATTATAAGGAACGGGAATTTGTAGGGCGGCTTATCTGCTCGGTGCTGGCTAATCGTATATCCGTTCGGGAAGCCCTGCTCGGTTTTCCTAAGGACTGTGGGGATAAAACCGTTAAGGCGGCATGGTATGCGCTCTGTCATCTTGAGGCTGATGAGGATTTAAGAAAAAAAGACGAACTCTATCGGCAGGAGCAGGATGAATATATCGATTTTATTGCCAAAACACTCTCAGAAGGAAAGGAGCTTCCTGAAAATATTGTCAGTGTTTATGAACAATACCACAATGAGCCTTTAATTCCCCATAAAACAACCTGGGAAGGCAAAATCAAAAAACTTTTAAAGTTTTTGAATATTTAAACACCCATCCCGATTTTATAATCTCTGAGGACTTTTTGGTAGTCTTTATGGGTTATGGCATCGTTGAGTGCCTGTTTTGCTTCTCGTTTAACCTCAAGCGGGAGTTCTCTCAGCTTCTTTATATCGAGTTTTAACTCGACATCAGGCAAATTTTTAGGAGGACGCGGAATTTTCTGCCCTGCTTCCCGTAAAATTCTGCCCGCAAACTTCTTTATCCCTAAAACAGCAAGAGAAACAACAGCAAAAACCGCTGCGGCAGTAGCTAAAATACCGCCCCATGTGATATTACTGTCGTCTGCAGTCGCATCCGTTCTCTTCTTGAAACTTACATCAGGGAAATTTGCTTTTTTAGTCTGAACACGTCCTTTGACAGTACCTATTTGACTTGAAATAATTTTTGTTATCTTCATAAGTTACCGTTTGTTGTAAAACTTATAATACCAATTTGTTGCGAAAAATGGAAGGTTTATTAACTAATATTAAACACATGTAAAAATTTTTGTAGTATAATAAAGAAAAACGGAGAAATTTTGATGGAAACTTTAGCACAAAAAGAAGGTATCATAACACAGGTTATCGGACCTGTTATTGACGTCGAATTCAAATACGGTGAGCTTCCCGAAATTAATGATGCGGTCGAAATCCTGCTCGATGACGGGAAAAAGGTTGTTGCAGAGGTACAGCAGCACCTCGGCGATAACAAGGTCAGAACCGTTGCCATGTCCTCTACAGATGGACTTAAAAGAGGAATAAAGGTTATAAACACTGAAGAACCGATTAAAATTCCTGTCGGCAAAGCTATCCTGGGAAGAATTTTAAATGTTTTGGGCGAGCCTGTTGATAATCAGGGCGCAGTCGAGACGGATACCTACCTTCCCATCCACAGAAATTCTCCCTCTCTTGTTGAACAAAATACCGATATTGAAATCCTCGAAACGGGTATTAAAGCCATTGACCTTCTTCAACCGTACCAAAAGGGCGGAAAGATTGGTCTGTTCGGTGGTGCAGGTGTCGGAAAAACAGTTTTGATTATGGAATTAATCCACAATATCGCCTCCGAGCACGCAGGTGTTTCGGTTTTCGGCGGTGTAGGTGAAAGAACACGTGAAGGAAACGACCTCTGGAACGAAATGAAGGAATCGGGGGTTATCGACAAGGTTGCCCTTATTTACGGACAGATGAACGAACCGCCCGGAGCGAGAATGAGAGTTGGTCTTTCGGCTCTGACTGCGGCAGAATACTACAGAGATTTTTCAAAACAGGACGTTTTGTTATTTATTGATAATATTTTCAGATTTGTTCAGGCAGGCTCAGAGGTATCCGCGCTTCTCGGCAGAATGCCTTCTGCGGTTGGTTATCAGCCGACACTGGCAAACGAAATGGGCGAACTTCAGGAAAGAATTACCTCTACAAAAGACGGTTCTATCACCTCTGTTCAGGCAATTTACGTTCCTGCAGACGACCTGACCGATCCTGCGCCCGCAACAACCTTCTCACACCTTGACGCATCAACTGTTCTTTCAAGACAAATCGCGTCTTTGGGGCTTTATCCCGCTATCGATCCGCTCTCTTCAAGTTCCAAAGTGCTTGATCCGAACGTAATCGGAGAAGAACACTATGATACCGCGAGAAAGGTTCTCGGTATTCTTCAGAAATATAATGAACTTCAGGATATTATTGCAATTCTCGGGATGGACGAGCTTGGTGAAGAAGATAAGGAAATAGTCAACAGAGCAAGAAAAATCCAGAAATTCCTCTCTCAGCCGTTCAGTGTTGCCGAACAGTTCTCAGGGCGCAAAGGCAGATATGTAAAACTTGAGGATACAATCAGGTCATTTAAAGGCATTATCGAAGGACAGTATGATAACCTTCCCGAGCAGGCATTCTATATGCAGGGAACTATCGAAGACGTAGTCGCAGCCGCTGAAAAGATGAAATAGCAGGAAAATTTATGTCTGATAAGAAAATCAAACTCAAAATAATAACACACGAAAGTGTCGTCTTTGAAGGCGAGGTTGACGGAGTCTATACAAAAGGGGTACAGGGTGATTTTGGTGTACTTCCGGGGCATATTCCGTTTATGACCACACTCGATATTGGTGTTACAAGAGTTCAGATGGGCGATGAGAAGCTGTTTTTCTCTACCATAGGCGGTGCGTTTCAGTTTAAGAACAATGAAGCGGTAATTTTAACCCAGTTTGCGCAGAACGGAAAAGACGTTGATGTCGCAAAAGAAGAGCTCGAAAAGCAGGAGGCTGAGGCAAAACTCGGCAGTGCAAAGACAAAAGAGGATATAAAAGTTGCCGAAGATTTGAGAGCAAGAGCAATGGCTCAGCTCAAAGCCGCCTCAAAGATGCAGTAGATAATATTCTCTCTCCAGGGGAGAGAGGTAATTTTTCAATGTGAAACCAAAGGTTGAACATTAGAAAAATGGAGAGAGGGTTGTCTTTTGATACATTAAACAATATTGACAACACGACCTGTTGCTGACTTGCCTTTATTCATCCCAAGAAATATCTCTGTGTTTATAATCAAAATTCCTTTTGTACAAAACCCAGGCGGTGCAAGCAAGTCCGTTTTCAGTTTTTGTTGAAGAATGTTGGCAATCAGTTTGACCTGTCCAAGACCTTGCAATAAAATCTTTTGTACCAGAAGGTAATAACCCGTCTTTTGTTATATAAAAACAAAAATAATCATATCCATATCTGTTCGGTTTTTTATTTCCGTTAATATCTACTAAAAATGCTCCACAAGTACGACTTAGACTCCCGTTATTATTTATACTTAAATTTAAATTGCAATTTGAACCTGATGACCAAATTATAAATGAAGTTCCGTTATTTAATATTCCTCTTGCATATCTATTCCACGTATTTGGATTATATGGAGCATTATTCCCTTGTAAATTTTTATACGTATCTGCAAAACAACCCGTATCACTACCACAACTTTTAAGTTTTTTAATTTCTGGAGCAATGTAATTATATAATTTAATTGCTCCTTCAGGACTATCTCCTGTTCCTATATCCCATGTTTCAATTTTCCCGTTATGGATTTCTGCCATTTTTACTGCCTGTGATAGAATTGAATACGTACTTGTGAGTTTTGATATTGTTTGTTCTTCCTGAAATTTATTCATCAAGGTCGGAACGGTTATCGCCGCAATTACTCCGATAATAACAAGAGTAATCAAAACCTCTGCAAGAGTGAAGGCTTTATCTTTACCAAAACAATGATTTAATAAATTTCCGATAGAATCTGAAAAACTACGAAAGTTTTCTTGCCTACTTCTTTTCCAAAAGAAGCGGGGGGGGTAGGAATGACTTCGTTTTTATTAATAAACATAATATTTCTCTCTTTCTGATAAAATCCTTTTTATTATATTAACATTTTTCCCATAATTTGTAAAAAAATAACAACTTTTTAACTGAAAATTCACAAAAGAAAATGCCGAAGAAATTAATCTTCGGCATTTCTTTCATCTTCCTTTTCTGTTGTCCTGCAGCCTCCTCTTTTAGCCAATTTTCAGCATAAGTATGCCTGGTAGAGCATATTACCTATTTCTGTTGAGCGGAGTTTTTTGAGCGCCCTTGTTTCCGTTTGTCTGATGCACTCTTTGGTTACTCCGAACATCTTTCCGATTTCCTCCAGAGTATGCTTCTTTCCTTCACCTAAGCCAAATCTGAAGGTGATAACAGCCTGTTCTCTTTCTTTCAGAAAATTAATCATTGTTCTGATGTCGTTCTGAAGCGCTTCATATTCTGCCTGCCCCTGTGCTGTGGTGCGTTTATCTTCAATAACGTCAATAAGTTTGACCTCACTGTTGCCGGAAAGTTCATAGTCTGCCTCCAGCGAAAGAGTTTTTGTATAGGCGTTTAAAAATCTGTCGATTTTTTCGGCTTCAATTCTCATCTTCTTCGCAACCTCCTGAACGGTTACGGTTTTATTAGTCTTTTGTTCCATTTCCTGTTTTACTTTTGAGTATTTTGAAAGTGTTTCCTGAATATATACGGGGATTTTCATACTGTGTGACTGTTCGGAAATGGCTTTAAATATAGCCTGTTTAATCCACCAGGCGGCGTAAGTTGAAAAGCGGTAACCAAATTGGCGGTTGAACTTTTCAAGCGCAACCATAAGCCCGATGTTTCCCTCCTGAATTAAGTCGGTCATAGGAAGAGAGCTTTTGTGAACAATCTTTTTCGCTATCATAACGACAAGTTTGAGGTTTGATTTGATTAACCGGTCTTTAGCTTCTTTGTTTCCCTCTTTTAATTCTTTTGTAAGTCTTTTCTCATCTTCAAAAGAGAGGGTTGGGTAGCTGAAAACCTCTTTCATATATTCATTTAGATTTTCATCTGTAAGTTTAAAGCAATTATCCTGGGCATTTTCAATATTAACAAACGATGTACTCATAATTTCAAAACTCCTGTTTTTAGACACACAAATTTTGAGCATGATAAACCAGGCGCTTCTGCGCTGTGTTTACGGCTCTGTTTGAATTTTAGACCTGACGAAACCAAAAACCCACATCACTACAATTGTGTACACCAAGTGTAGCACTGCAAAGTTTTGTGCTGACTGAATTTAATATATGATATATTACGTATATATTTAATATATCACTTTACAACTTTAGTTTCAAGTCTTTTGTGAAGATATGTAAAGTTAAAATTGTTTTTTTAATGATTATCTTAATAAAAGTTCATAAAAAGAGTGTAACGTTTTTAACCTCTTTCTCTCTCGAGAGTTGATTTTCGCCCGTTTTAATGTTAAACTTGTTTCTGAGGGAAATGGGTATGTTACTTAACGGAAGTTTAAGAGGGAATAAGACGGAATTGCTTGTAAAAGCTTACTCTGACCTGCTTAACAGCGGTGTTAATCCCTCTGAAATACTTGTTATTAACTTAAACAGGTACAAAAACCAAAATTTTATTGATGAGGTTAAAAAACTCGTCAAAACGAAAAACCCTGATACCTCTAAAATTCAGACCTTCTTCGGGCTTTGCTATAATTCCGTCAAAGATAACTGGGAGTATGTTCAGTCAAAAATCAAAATCGGTGAAAATACCTCTGAACCTAACCTCTGCGGGCTTGAAGTATCTCAATATATCTTCTCTCAAAGCATCAGAAACAACATTTTTAACGATTATCTCTCTAAAATCAACCTCTTTCATCAGCTCTTTAAACGCTATTCCCTGATAGTTCAGAACGATTTATCCGAAGAGGAAATTAAAGAACGGTCTGCGATTTTGAAGGAGGGATTTTTTGAGGACACCCAAAAAGCGCTTAATTTCTACAAAAAAAAGACACTTGAATACAGAAGTTTCGATTATCTAAGGCAGATAGCCATTTTTAAGGATATTTACCTGAACACCGAATATTTCAAGAATATAAAATACCTGATTATAGATGATGCAGATGAGATTACCTATGCGGTTTTCGAGTTTATTGAACACCTCAAACCACAATTAAAAGACTGGTTTATCGCTTATGATACCTTCGGAGCTTCCCGCTGCGGATATTTGAGTGCCTACAAAAAATCGGTTGATAAGTTTGAGGAAATCTTTGGCGAAAAGGCGAAAAAGCTCTCGACAAACGATAAAATCGCCTGCGAAGCCCAGAGGTTATATCTGAACATTCAGAAAAACAAGAAGTCTAATCCTTCGGTTATGACTTTTATTGAGAAAAATAAAAGGCTCGATATGCTTGAAGCCGCTGCATCTGACATTGAAAAAATGATTGAAAAAGGTGTAAAGCCGAGCCAAATTTCAATAATAACCCCGCTTGTCGATGATATGTTTATTTTTTCGCTCTCTGAACTTCTTCCGAATTTTGACTGTCAGATTTTGACGGGCTCAGAGAAACTGTCGGATAATAAACTCGTTAAAAACCTTCTTTTCCTTTTAAAACTCACGTTTCAGGCCAAAAAGGCGGAGTTTGACAGCCGTGAGTTCGCAGGGCTTTTGCAAAGTCTTTTAAATATTCCCCCGAAATTCTTTTATAAAGCCTGTTATACAGTAAAAGACGGGGCTGATTTCAGGTCAGTTAAGTTTAATAATGAAGAATATGACACGCTCTATTGTGAATTTTTAAAACTTTTAGAGCGCATTTCCCTGCCCGGTTTGAGTTTAAGCGAAAAACTCAACATCGCTTTTCTTGAATTTAACCGTCGTCAAATATCCGAAAAGGACAGAGCGAAGTTTGAGTTTCTTATGAAGCAGGTTTTGGGGTTTGAGAACGCGCTGAAGGATAAAATCGACCAAAACTATATTATAAAACAGCTTGAAAACAGTATAATAAGCGAAAATCCTTCAGTAGCTGAGGAAATCAGAAAAAATGCCATTGTTGTGGCAACTCCCCAAAGGATTATAGACTTTGAACTAAAGCGCGATTACGAAATTTGGCTTGATACCACCTCTTTTGAGTGGTGCAAAGAAGATTTGGGAACTCTCTATAATTCCTGGGTATTCAATAAAGACTGGGAAAAAACGGAGTTTATACATCAGGACAACGTTGCTCTGACAAGGGAAAAGACTGCGCGGGTTCTAAGGAAGCTCGTTTTGTGTGCGAATAAAGAAATTCGGCTCTATTCCTCGCTTTATGACAGTTTCGGGGTTGAGAACTATGGCGGATTGAAGGAGTTTATATCACCAAACGGTCAAAATCAAAAAACGGAATATAATTTCATTCCCCGTCCTGACCAAAAGCCTGTACTTGACTATAAAAACGGCAAAATGGGAGTTATGGCGGTTCCGGGGGCAGGAAAGACGACAATTCTTCTTTCTCTTGTCCTTAAACTGCTGGAGGAGGGTATAAAGCCCGAAAATATTTTCGTTGTCACCTATATGGACAGTGCCGCAAGAAACTTCAGAGAAAGAATAAAAAATATAACAAACTCTGAACTCCCAAATATCAGTACTATCCACGGGCTTGCGCTTCGTATAATCAAAGAAAATGCAAACTATACAAGGCTCGGGCTCAACGAAAACTTTGAAATTACCGATGACAAAGAAAAAGAGAACATAATAAAATTCCTGATGGCGCAGAAGAATATTGACGGGGAAAAGTATGAAGCCTTTTCAAAAAGCATTTCAACCCTGAAATTAGAGGGGGTAACCGAACCCGAAAACACGAAATATAAGAATATCAACGAATTTTTCGCTTTCTATAAGCTCTACCGCAAATATATGGCGGATAATAACCTCATCGACTATGATGATATGCTCTGTCTTGCTTTGGAATTGTTGGAAAAAAATCCCGATATACTTTCTTATTATCAGAATATTTTTGAATATATTATTGAGGATGAAGCCCAGGATTCAACAAAACTTCAGCAGCGCCTTCTTTCTCTTCTGAGCGGAAAATATAATAATTTAGTTCGCTGCGGGGATATAAACCAGGCTATCACAACGACCTTCACGAATACAAACCCTGAAGATTTCAGAAAATACGTTAAAGAGAACAAGTGTGTTGAGATGGTTTCCTCCCAGCGCTGCTCTGAGCCGATTTTTTCGCTCGCAAACTCGCTTGTTGACTATGCCCAAAAGAGTGACGAAACAAAAAATGCGTTTTACAACATAAAAATGATACCGACAGGCAATAACCCAAAAATAACCAAAAAGCCTGTTAATATTACATTTAAAACTCCAAATAGCGAAAAAGAGTTTATAAGAGACAAAATAAAAAATATTCTCATCTCAAAACCGAAAACCACGATAGCACTGCTTTTGAGGAATAATTATCAGGTCAGGGACTATGAGAGTTTTTTCAATGCTTCGGGCTTAAAAACAATCGCAAAAACTGATTTTTTAGAGCAAAAATCTACGTTTAAGGTTATTTTTACCATCTTAAAGCTTATCAAAACCCCGCTTTCAAACTCTCTTGCGCTCGAAATAGGGGAGGTGCTCTCTCAAAACGGCTCAATTCACCTCTCTGATGACGATAAAACTTTTCTGAAGAAACTGAAAACTCCGTTTCTTTTGTTTAACCCTGATGAACTCAGCTCTGAAGCACTTTTTCAGCTTCAAAGCGACCTCGAATACTGGCTCAGTAACCTTTCGCTTTCCCCTGATGTTCTCTCTGTTAAGATAGGTTTGTATTATTTCAAAACGGCTATCGAAAAATCCAATGTTTATTTAATTGCAATGCTGATTAGAAGGCTGCTCGACAAATCAACCTCAGTAAATAACTTCTTTAATGAGCTCGAAAACCTCTCTCAAAGACCGCTGCGCTCGGGGTTCAGGTTTTTCAGCGAAGAGGACGAGAAGGGAAATACCGAAAAGGAAGGGAAAATCAGTATAATGACACTCCATAAATCCAAGGGAGATGAGTTTGATGTTGTGTTTATCCCGGAATTTTCAACCCGTAACTACGGAATAACTGTTTCGGACACAAAATTAAAGGCGGATACCTTCTTCACAAAAACCGTAAAATCAATAGTGTCGGGGCTTGCGCAAAAGGACGACAGAGCCTTAAAACTCGAAAACATAGATGAAACACTCCGTCTTATTTATGTCGGAATTACAAGAGCGAAAAAACTGCTCTGCTTTACCTCGAACGATAAGGCGGACAGAGGCAGAAAGAATACCTTAATCGAAAAATTACTGTAATTTCTCGACCAGAACATTTGCCAAAACGGCAACCGCCTGACTTGTCCCGATTATCCCTAAATGCTCCATTGTTTTTGCTTTAACCCCTATGTTTTCTGTGTCGAGGTTCAGAAGTTTCGATAAATTTTCCCTTATTTTCGGGATATAAGGCTTCATCTTTGGCTCCTGCGCTAAAATTGAGGTGTCTATATTATTTATCCTGTACCCTTTTGATTTGACGAGTTCAAAAACCTCTTTCAAAAGAAGGGTGCTGTCTATATCCTTAAATTTTGCATCTGTGTCGGGGAACAGTGTTCCTATATCGCTTTCGCCGACAGCCCCTAAAAGCGCATCAATTATTGCGTGGCAAAGAACATCGGCATCGGAGTGTCCGAGAAGCCCTAAAGGATAATCTATCTCAACCCCGCCCAGGATAAACCTTCTGCCCTTTTCGAGCCTGTGCAAATCAAAACCCTGTCCGACTTTAAACATCAGTTTCCCTCGCCCTTAAATACAAATTTGTTCATCGCTTCAATAAACCCGAAGTTTTCGACCGTTTCCGTTATATAATCGGCTTCCTTTTTAATCTCGGGTGTGCCGTTTCCCATCGCTACACCGACACCTGACACCTTTACCATATCTATATCGTTGTTCTGGTCGCCTATTGCAAGCACTTCAGAAAGGTCAAAGCCCCATTTTTGCGCCAAAAATCTGACGGCATTTCCTTTTGTGGCGCCTTTATCGGCTATTTCGCAAAAATAATCGGTCGATTTAACGACAAAAGTATTCTCTTTATACTTCTCGCCAAGCTCTTTTACAAGCGAATTAATCACGTTTTTATCGTTGTCTATGGCAAGTACCTTGTTCAGTCTGTCGAATTTGAGCTCATCAAAGGAATTGACGACCTTATAGGTTATCATCTTATCTTTAATGTATTCTTTTATATAATCGTCGTCGTTTTCAACATAGAGCTGGTCGTTGACATAGACGTTCATGTGGATATTTTTCGCCCTCAAATCGTTTATGACCTGCCGTGCGGTTTTTTCGTCATAATATTTGGCATTCCATATTTCGCCCGTATAATTTGCAACAATAGCCCCCTGATAGCAGATTAAAGGCACTTCCACCCCGAATTTTCCCGCCATTCCCTGAGTGCTTTTGATGGTTCTTCCCGTTGCAATAACGAGTTTTATGTTGTTGCGCTTTAATTTCCGGAAGCAGTCTTTAATTTCCTCCGTCACACCGATTTTTGGGGAATAAATCGTTCCGTCTATATCCGTTACAACCATTTTTATCATATCAAAAATGCCCTCGCTATTGCGCAAATGGTTTTGGAATCGTTTATTTCGCCTGATTTAATCATCTCAAAAACTTTGGTTTTATCGGCTTCAAAATAGTTCAAAATCTCATCTTCATCAGGCTTTGGACCGACAAACTCTAAATCCTCGGCTTTAAAGAGATACAATTTCTCGCTGCAAAATCCCGGGGTTGTCCAGATGAAGCCTAAATCAGTCCATTTTTTTGCGGTATGCCCCGTCTCTTCTTCAAGTTCCCTTTTTGCCGCCTCAAAAACGGTTTCTCCCTCTTTGTCGAGTTTGCCTGCGGGGAGCTCGGTCTGCACCTGTCCTGTCGGATAGCGGAACTGTTTTACAAGCAAAATTTTGTCATTTTTGATGGCAACAATAACAACACCGCCCCTGTGGTGTACGACTTCTCTGAATTTTAAACTGCCGTTTGACAGCTCAACATCGTCTTTTGTAACCCTGAACACCTTACCGACATAAATATTTTCAGATTTAATCAATTTCTCTTCAAAGTTTTCCATAAAATGATTATACATTAAAATTTATCAGAACTGTAATTTTTAATATTTACAATTTACTATCTGAATTTTTTATTGTTAAATTTTTGAAAAATGTGGTAATATACATACAGATAGTTGAATAAAAGAGAGGAAATTTATGTTTAACATTAAAAATAAATTTGTTCCTACCCCCCCCACAGAGTTAATGAATTAAATAGTAATGTCATGCTGAACTTGTTTCAGCATCTATCCTATATCACCCCACCTCAGTCCTCCCCGTCCAGGGAGGAAGAACAATTCCGAAAATATAGATGCGGATTTACACTTGCAGAAGTTTTAATTACTCTTGTTATCATAGGTGTAATTGCGGCTATTACCGTTCCGACTTTGATAACAAAATATCAGAAAGAACAAACCGTTACACGATTGAAAAAAGCATATTCAGCATTATCTCAAACTACTCAGAGAGCAATTGCGGATAACGGACCTATTAAAACTTGGGAAGTTGGAACTGCATATAGTGGTCCTGCGGCAACAGATTTTTTAAATAAGTATGTTACACCATACATGAGTGTAATGAAAAAAGCTAATAATAACCTCAATGATTGGGATCATAAATACTATAATGTAAATTCTGAAACAGCATATACTCAATCATGTTCCAGATTTTATTTAAATGATGGTACTTCCGTTACAGCTATAATTCAAACTAACAATTCAACAGAAATTAAAATTGAGTTATTTGTTGATATTAATGGTGATAAAAAACCTAATAATTTAGGGCGTGATATTTTTAGGTATCTTTATTATGTGTATAGCGGAGATGATGCTTCTTTAACGGGTAAATTTGTGCCACCTGGTTCAAATTATAGTAGAAATTCTATTTTATCAGTCTGCAATAATACATCAAAATACTGGTGTTCAACACTTATTATGAAAGACAGCTGGCAAATAAAAGACGATTATCCGTGGTAGATGATTTATTGTTTAATAAAACCCTCTCCCCCAGCCCCTCTCCCTCGGAGAGGGTGGCAAAATGAAATTTTTGCAATATAATTTTCTTATGAGTGAAAATGAGAAAAAATCGGTAATCGGTTTTTGGGGGTATCCTCCTCCTGAGCTGATTAAAAAATATAAAAAAGATTATCCTCTGGCAGTCTGGGTTGACCTCGACATCGATTTTGGTGCGGAGGATAAACGTATTCTCCCCGATTCCTACTGCAAAATCGTCAAAAATATTATAAATAACTCTTTTAAATATAAAGAAAATTTAATCACTATCCTTGCCCCTATCGGCAAGGACAAGTGTGATTCAGGGTGGTTTGCCTCCGAAGTCTTAAAAGACCTCGGCTTTCCCGTTATCCCGACTGTTTTTGAGGATATAGCACAAAAAAAAGAAATAAAAATTTCGACCTCAAACCTTCCTTTAAGACAAAAATTTGAAATGATTACGGCTAATATCGTGGAAGAACAACAAAAACCACTGAAACAAATTCCCCCGAAGTTCGGGTTTTGGGGAGTTCCGCCTAACGATTTATCGATTTTGGAATTATTTCCCGATGAAACCCACGTCTATGGCTGGACAAGATGCGTTGAAGCAGGCGCACCCGCGGATATTGAGCTTGAAATGTTTGTGGATAAAGATGTTCCGACTGTTTTTTATTCCCAGTCGTTTTGCTCAAAATCCCAGCTCGCAAAATATCTTGCGGACAAATACAACGGGCTTTATATCGATATAGATGATGTTGCCACTAACTCGACAAGAGCGAAAATAGAAGCATTTTTGAGGTTGAGATGAGCGAAAAACAGATAAACACAGTTCTTGACGCAGGCACAACGTGGTCAAAAATCGTAGAGAGAAACGGCTCAGATAAAATGAAACCATATCTAAATTATATGGTTAAAGAAGAAAACGGGGTTAAATACTATATTCTTCCCTCCTCCGAGCTCAAAAAGACAAACATAATCTTCGATAAAGCCACAGGGCATATGTCTTTAAACCTCATCAATGACAAAAAAGACTATGAAAACGAGGTTATTGCGCTTACAAACGGCTTCAGAAAACACGTATCAGAGGACTCAATGGTGCTCGATATGGGTAGCCGTGATTCAAAATGGGTTTTGTTTAAAAACGGAAAGTTTAAAGACCTCGACTGGAACAGCTCATGCTCGAGTTCAACGGGCGCAACCATTGAAATGCTTTTGAAATTCTATAACCTAAAAAGTGAAAACCTTCAGTTCAACAATGAAAAATACGTTATCACCTGCGGAATTTTCGGCTTAGAGCGGATTATGGACGATATTGCAAAGGGTGAAAAGAGCGAAGAGGCAATTTCAAAATTTATCCACGGAATTGCACATAATGCCTGGGTTTTTGCCAAAAAACCGGAGAAACTCTACCTCTCGGGCGGGTTCTGCGAAAATGAATGCTTCGTTCAGTCCTTAAAACAATACTGTGAAGTAATTCCGCTCGGAAGATTTCTGCTCTGCGAGGGGCTTCTCGGCTGATTATTTTGACATCTTTGCGATAAGACCTGCGTGAGCAACCGCTTCTTTAATCTTCTTGCAAATTGGTTTCGGATCTTTAAAATCACGAAGAACGTAAGTTATATCTTTTTCCGTAAAGTCTGATTTATAAGTGAAAACAAGACTGTAAGTTTTAAAAATCTTCTGAACAAAGCTCTGAACGGGCTGAACATCTACAAAGTTTGAAAATTCAATCATAGTCAGCTTGGGGTTCTTCATGCCGACTTCAGATTCAATTCTGTCAACGTAAACTGTAACCTCTGTTTCATCGCATGCTCTGTTAAATTTAATAAACTTGAAAAGCCAAATGACAAGTGAGCCAAAGGTCAGAGCAAGCATAAATGACGGGAACAGATTAAAAACGTTGCCGAGCAAATACGAACCGACCGCAACGGAAAGAAGTATCGGTGCATCAAGCAGATAGCACAGCGGATATACTTCCGGTTTAAATTCCAACTCTATATTACTTTGAACCATTTTCTTATCCTTTTAAATATATTATAGTGCCTAAAATCAATTTAGACAAATAATTTCATCTATAAACCCGATTTGATTTCCTTTTGCATTTCGAGCAAAATGTCGTCAAGTTTTGACGAGTCAGTTCCAGCGCCCTGCGCAAAGTTCGGCCTGCCGCCGCCTTTTCCGCCGGTTGACTGTGCGAGTTTTGAGATAATTCTTCCTGCGTTTACCCCTCTTTTAACAAATGAATCGGAAACTTTGACGAGGAAATTAATCTTGTTATCCACCAAATCAGCAAGAACAATAATCGAATCACCCAGTCTGTTTGTTAAAATATCAGCACCAACTTTGAGCATAGCCGGGGCAATAGCCTCAACCTTAGAAATAAACAGCTTTCCTCCGTTGACTTCCTCCGCTCTCGATATAAACGACTGGAATTTGCTCTTTGTCTGCTCCTCCTTCAGCGCTTCTATCTCGTTTTGGAGTGTTTTATTATCCATCGCCATTTTGAGAAGTCTTTCGCCTACTTCGTTTACGGGTACTTTTAATTTTTGTGCGATTAAATCAATAATTTCAGCCTTTTCATTCAGTAATTTTAAAGCACTGTTACCGCAAACGAGTTCAATTCTTCTTGTACCCGCAGAAATTGCAGTCTCGGAAACGATTTTGACAAGTCTGATTTCGCCCGTTGATTTTGCGTGAGTACCGCCGCAGAGTTCTTTTGAAACATCTCCAAATGAAACTACTCTGACATTTTCATCGTATTTTTCTCCGAAAAGTGCCGTTGCACCCGATTTTTTCGCCATTTCGATGTTCATTATTTCGGTTGTCTGCTTCAGATTTTGGCTTATCCACAAATTCATTAATAATTCAACATCTTTGATTTCCTGCTTGTTCATAGCGCGCGAGAGAGTAAAATCAAACCTCGTTCTGTCTGCTTCAACGAAGGAGCCTGCCTGATGGACCTCATCGCCAAGCACTTTAACTAATGCAGCCTGCAAAAGATGTGCGCATGAGTGGTGGATAGTGATTTGGGCTCTTTTCTCTTTATCGATTTTTGCTTTGACAATATCGCCTGCTTTAATTTCACCCGCAAGTACCTGAACCCTGTGGACAGAGAGCTTGTTAACCTTAAAAGTATTTAAAACTTCAGCTTTAAAGTTTTCGTTTTCTATAAAGCCCGTATCTCCGACCTGACCGCCGCATTCTGCGTAGAACGGGGTTTTGTCGAGGATAACATCTAAAAATCCGTCTGCTTCGACTGTTGCAACTACTTTGCCTTCATCTTCACTGTTTTCGTAGCCTGTGAAGTTCGTTGAGCCGAATTTGTTTTCTATTTCAACATAAACGAGGTCATCTGTCAGGCTTATTTTATGCGCTGCCGCTTTTGCGCGCTCTTTTTGTTCGTTCATTTCCTTATTGAAGGCTTCAACATCGACACTTGCGCCTTTTTCTGCCGCAATTTCAACCGTCAGCTCAAGTGGAAAACCAAAAGTATCATAGAGTTTAAACGCATCAGCTCCGCTTATGACTTTATTGTTCTGAAGAAGCTCTTCCAGGAGCCCGTAGCCTCTGTCGAGAGTGATTTTAAACCTTTCTTCTTCCGTTTTGATTACGTGTTTAATCTTTTCTTTATTGCGCTCTAAATCGGGATATGCACCCTTATACTGTTCTATAACTGTATCAACAAGGGTATAGAGGAACGGAAGTTCAAGTCCTAAGAGCTTTCCGTGTCTCAGCGCGCGTCTTAAAATCATTCTTAAAACGTAACTTCTTCCCTCATTTCCCGGCAGAACACCGTCATTGATGAGGAAGGTTACGCATCTTGCGTGGTCTGTTATGATACGGAGTGAAATATCTGTTTTTTGGCTTGATTTATAAGCAACACCCGACATTTTTGAAACTTCATCGAGGATAGGTCTTAATAAATCGGTCTCAAAGGTAGAATCTTTGCCCTGAACAACCATTGCAATACGTTCTAAGCCC
>JAFXYZ010000065.1 GCA_017541465.1 bacterium
AAGCCTGCTCTGTCATTTCTTCCCATAACCGCAACCTGTGCGTCGGGAAGCCAGTAGGCTGAGTAGGTATCATAACCCGTTGCTTCTCTTTCCGGAAGAGGAATATATTCAATGTTACCGTAAACACCGATTACTCTTCTGTTTCCGATAGAATTACCGCCTTCAATTACGTGAGATTCAGTGAAGAAGTATTCAATATCATTGTTCTGAAGAGTAACCTCAATAGCAGGTCTCCATTTCTTCTTGCCGTCTTTACCGGTAAATTCATAGCCCTGTCTGTAGGCACATTCAGGAAGCCAGCAGCCTTTTGCCTTCTTTCCGAAGAGTCTTTTTGTAGTATCCGAGCCGACTTTAAATTGTGCATTGAGGTTTGAATCGGTAGCTAGAAGCGGTGAAAAGCCGTGAGTTGCGCCTGAGGTGGTGATTTCGATACAACCTAAATCCTGGAATTTTTTGAAGGCTTCAACGAGATTTTTGTTATATCTGTTTATAAAACAGTCTTTTATATGGCTGTACCAGTCGAAATAGTATTTAGCCAGATATTTTAAATGCTGCGAGTGTGCAACATTCGGATCGGGGTAGCGTTCCAAATCTTTTGAAACCGCTTCAATTCTGCTGTCCAAATATTTGATAAAACCATTCTGAAGGTGTTCATCAATGAGCTGTTCAGCCAAAATCGGAGTGATACCGACAGTTAATTTAGCTTTGATGTTTTCTTCGTAATAAAGTTCGTGAATAGCGTTTAATAAAGGAACGTATGTTTCTGACATACATTCATACAGATTTTCTTCACCAAAAGGCCACATTCCTGCTTTTCTGTAGTAGGGAAGATGGCTGTGAAGCATAAATACGAATGATCCGACTGACATTTTTTGCCTCCAGTTAATATCTTATAATACACTTTAGTTATAGCATAAAAATGAGAAATTTATACCCCTTTTGAAGTAATTCTTTAGTATTATTTACAATTCAAATTCTTTTTATTTAAAGGATTTAAAAAATTTAGAAATATTTCAAAATTCCTGATTACGGGTTTAAAATGAAAAAGTGTTATGTTAAAATGGAAATATCGAACATTTAAAACTGAATATGGGGACGATTTTGGATTTGACATGCGGATCGGTGTGCAATAGTTGCGTGTCTCGGTGCTGTTCCGAGTTACCAACAAGCAAAAAAATAAATGCTAAAGACAATGTAATTGTCGCTGATTTTTCAAGAGCAAGAGCTCTTGCTGCTTAATCGCAGTTCAGCCGTTGGGTTAGGCCAGCTTGCCGCTTAATCTGATGTAGGATGCAAGACGCAGTTCGCTATGACGGTATGTGAATCAAGTTTATCCGTCAAACTTGCAACAGTATAATTGCTTTATTCGGCTGTCAGGAGGGTTGTGCCGTCAGCCGAACGAGAATAACAAACCTACACATGTAGAAATTATTGTGTATCCCGCTATGGACGAGAGTTCGAACCTCTCCGTCTCCAGATTTTTCATAAAATTATTTCAAATTATAAACTACTTGAATTTATAAAAAAAACAAATATAATAAAGTTTATGAAATACGTAGTTATCATGTGTACGGCTTCAGGAAGAGAAGAAGCCCTTTATATTTCAAAAGAGTTAGTCAGAAATAAACTTGTTGCGTCTGTCAACATCGTTAATTCCGTTACTTCAATGTACGTGGATAAAGACGGTGAACTTGTTGAAAAAGATGAATGTATTATGTACTTAAAGACAAAGGCTGACTTGTATGATGCCGTTCATACAACCATTCACAGCTTCCAGACTTATAAAGTACATGAAATACTTGCTCTTTCAATAAACGGACTCAATAAAGAGTATTCAAAATGGCTATCTGAACATATTGTCTAGTCAATTTTTATGAATAGTAGTAAATAGGGAAGTTTAAATTATCCCTGAGCTGCATTGCATAATTCAAATCAAAATTGTCCAGATAAGTTTGTTCGTTTAAAACTATTTCATCGCCTGAATCCCAGGGGTTGACGATAGTTAGTGTTCTTGTGCCGTCAGGTTTTGAGTTTACTTCTTTTATTGCATAAGCATGATCACTCACTATGCCGACAGGATTTCCGAAGGCATCCGATACTGTTATTCCGCTAACGTAAGTTGAATCTGTGTCAGTTCTTAATATTGATGAGCCGTCTCTTCTTGTGGTACCGCAGCTGATTGCAATTCCCTGATTATACTGCAGTTCATCAAGCCAGGCGCTTTTTGTTCCTCTGTCAATATCATCTTCTATTGAGCATTCTTTACCTGTTAAGAGGTGGAATACTCCCTGAGGCCAGGTTGCTGTAATTAAAAATTTCTCGCTTGTGAGTTCCCCGGGTGTTTTGCACCAGTAGGGAGCAAAATCATCAATTACGATATTTCCGTTTACAACGTCCTGATAGGCTTTATTTAGTCCGATTTCAACCGCAATAATATCTTTATCGCCCTGTGCGAAATAATCCGTATTATCAATTTCATCTTTTGTTATATTATAAGAGCGGTTTAATCCGTAGAAGTTAATTGTAAGACTTCCGTCTTCGTGGTATTCAAGTGCTTCATTAAGTACCTCCTGCCCAAGTTGTGTATAGCTGAGAGCATTAACTGCAGATATAAGACCGCAATCACCGACACCAAACCCTTGTTTTGAAACACTTATATCGGTATCAGCCTTAACTGTCGGTTTAATATCTGTCTGATTTAGTTCAACGGCAGCATCATCAAGTGATAAAAATACTTTATCTTTATACTGAATTGTTCCGTTATCGTTTATTGTAAGCTCTGCCGTTGTTTTGAGAGAGCCTCTTGTAATATTTGCCGATATTTTATTGCCGTCTGTTTTAAAATCAACCTGGTATCTGTTTCCTGTTGAGAATTTGTATTTATCTTCACCTTCTTGCGTTTGATATTTTAGACATAAATCGTTTGATATTTCATTTTTTCTTGCCTTATCGGCATATTTTGTTATAAAAATTGTTCCGTCCTGATTATCTGTTTTTGTAATGTTATATTGAACCTGTCCGTTCTTATCATACAGTATATATCCGCCCTCATCGGTGTTGAAGGTTTCTATTCCGTAGTTGTCATATTGTTTATATTCTGAGATTTTATTTCCTTTTTCATCACTTGTATATCGGGATTTTATTTCACCGTCTTTGCCGTAATCGGTTGTTGTTGAAAGAGCATCGGGGGTATAGACAATTTCTTTTGTCATTGAGCCTTGTTTATTGAAGTATTTTACTGAGCACGCAGCATCGCCATACTGCATAACGGAAACTTTTTGTCCGTTAATTGTTCCCGTATATTGTCCGTTTGAATGTGTGATTTTATCATCAAATTCCAAAACAGCACTGCCGTTGATAATAATTCTCGGGTTATCACTTGCTTCAAGCTGAATTTCGGGTACAAAATCTGATAAATCAACATTTGAGAGTTTAATTATATCCCCTTCACCTGTTCCGTCATGGGACATATGAGCCATTGCGGTTTCAATGCCCGAATTAAATTTTTTTGTGCTTATTTTATCGGAATTAATCTCAATATTATTGCTTTTACAGTAATCAATAAGAGTGGAGTTTTCCTCCTGATTATTTAAAATTTCACTGTAAATTTGAACTAATTTTTCATCTTTTTGAGTGTCATCCTCTTCAATATCATATCTGGATAGAATATCGCCCCGGATAACTTTTCTTTCTTCCTTGTTCTGTTCATCAGTGGTAAATCCCTGATTATAGTAGTCGTTAAGGTTAATTGTTTCTTCCCCGGGGGCTACCGATTTATATTCTTTTGTTCTGTCGTAGGTATTTATTTTAATATCTTCACTGTCAACAGTTTCTCTCTTCTGTTGCTGCGCAGAAGTAATCTTGCTTATGTTCAATTTTCTCTCCCTAAATGTTTTTCTCCCTTAATTATTAAAAGTATTTTTGGCATCTTGAATTTGCTTTTTTATTACATATTATTGAATATTTGTTAAAAATCGAAGGAAAAATTATAATGAAAAAAATATATTTATGAGGATAAAATTGTGATATTTGCATTAACAATAATTGTAATCTTACTGATAATCTATTTTTTCAATGTTAAAAGTGATTTAGACACCAGAGAAGCGGCTAACCGAGCCTTATTAAATAAAATGGAAGGTCAGATTAATGATATTTTGAGGAGGTTAAAGGCTCTTGAAACATCTGAAATGCCGATACAACAGCCCCAACAAACAGAATATCCCGAGATTATTAACAGAGAATACAGTGAAGATGTTGTTGAAGATTATTCTAATCAAACAATCAATTTAACTCAGAATACAGATAATATTTTACCTGTTCAACAAATTCAGCAGGTAAATCCAAATATACAAAAAGCACATTCTTATAATGTTGGAGAGACTAAACCTTCTGTTTCCGAAAGTGAATTTGACCTCGAAAAACTCTTTCTCGGAAATGTTTTCAGCAAAATTGGCGGTATTGCGCTTGTTATTGCAATATGCTTTTTGGTTAAACTTACAAGCAGATATATTGAATTTACTCCCGTTATGAAAATCTCAATGGGATATATTGCCTCTCTCGGATTTTTGTTTTATTCATTGTTTTTATATAAAAAGGAGACATCTGTCACTGCACAAATACTTAGCGGTGTTTCAATTTCCGGCTTTTTGTTATCAACTTATTTTGCCTGCTTTTTCTATAACCTTTTCCCGATACCTTTTGCGCTCTTTCTTGCGTTTATGACGGCACTTGCGTCTTACTTCATATCCGAGAAATTTAACTCTTTTTCGACTATTGCAATAGGTTTATTCGGAGGTTATTTAAATCCTGCGGTATTTAATGCGGATCTTTCTCTTGGTATATTATTCGGCTATCTTATTGCCTTAAACTTTATTTCAGTTGCTTATACCTTCCGCAACGGCACAAAGAACATTATTAACTGTATAAATATTCTTTTTACCGTTATTACTTTAATCATCTTTTCCTCAAGAGGTACTGTCTCGATTGTTTATCCGCTTCTTCTCTGGCTCTTGTATGTCGTTTATGACATTATAGTGACGATGAAAGAAATGAAACAGTCAGATTCAACACTTCTCAGATGGTTCAATTTCACTGCATTAATATATATTACCAATCACATTTTCCATTTCACGCAAAAAATTGAAATCGGCGCAACGATTATTGCTGTCGGTCTTATATATGGTATTTTATATTATCTGTTTAAGAACAAAAATGAAGATGTTAAAAATACAAACCTTCAGAGCGGGCTTATTTGTCTCTTAATAGGCACTTTTTATCTTGTAAACATTCCGTACTTAGGACTTGCCTGGGCAGTTGAAGGATTTTTGGTTTCGGAATTATATATAAAACTTCAAAAGCCTTTCCTTAAAAACTATGTTCTTGTATTTTTCCTTTCTTCCTTTGTTTATCTGTTTTTAAACTATATGGGAATGTTCCCGGCAGATAATACGGGTGTTTTATTCTTCACCTTTATTTTATATTTAGCTCAGGCGGTAATTATGCTCTATAGTGCCCAGAGACTTGATAAAACTGATAAATATTGCAAAAACACCCTTACCATGCTCGGCTATAGCATACTTTATCTTTATGCAATCTTCTATTTCAACATCGGAAATAATGACCTCTGGACTAAATTCTTTATAGATTCAATTATTGCCGCTATATATTCTATTCACTCTTATAAACTTCTCTCTAAAGATTATAAAGACTTTTCACTTATCTTTGGTGAAGCTTTATATGCACTTTCGTTAATACTGCTTTTTGTTGCAGAAGCATGTGCGGTAAATAATACCGATTATATACCCTTTTTAAACCTCGAATTTTTCGCCTTCATTTCGGTTCTTGCTTTAACAATTTATTATCATAAACAAATCAGTCAAATCTTCGGGTATATTGCGGTTGTAATCGGTTTATTTGCGCTTTCGCCTCAAATTAATTATATGTTTACACCTCTCTTCCCGTCTGACACAATGCCCCTTGTAATAACTGTTTCGCTTATGATTTATTCCGGGATAATTTTATCAGTCGGAATTTTAAACAACCTTGGATATATGAAGCAAACATCAATCTGCTTGATACTTGTATTGCTTTGTAAATTAATTTTTGTTGATTTATATAATATTGACGCAATATTTAAACTCATAGCATTTGTAATAATAGGTATTATCCTCTTAGGAGTATCCTCTTATTATCAGAAGCTAAAGATAAACAAATAATTAAGCGCTGAATTTTGCCGCATAAGTCATTGACTGAAGCTCTTCAAGTGTTATTTTGCCTGCCTGATAAGCCCAGATTAATGCTTTTATCGTTGAATCAGTTGCTGCGTACATACGTGAATTTGTAGCATCACGTTTATGTGAACCGACAGTTCCGCTTTCCGATTTTCCGTCGGAATATTTGACTGCCGTATTTCCTTCGATTGTATTCCAGCTTAAATCTTTATTAATACTTTCAATAAACCCTGTGTGATAACCGCCGTCATATTCAAATGTCATACCGGGGTAAATCTTACCCTGTCTGACGAGCTCGGCTCTTTCACTTTGTGACATTCCTCTTAAATTAACGGTTGCCTGACCTGTTAATCCGAGAGCCTTGAGTGCAGGCTGAATTTTTTCGCCCCAGGCTGATGCCGCCATAGCCATCTGGTCACCTGTTAAGCCCTGTGTTGAACTGTTTTGGTCGCCGTATTTGTTCATTGATTTGGGATCAATTCCGAGTTTATCGAGAACTTTTGCGTACATAATCTCGCTGACTTCACTTGTGAATATTGCGCAATATGCACCTTTATTCTTTGCGTGCCATGCATCATATTTCTGTTTTGTCGCAGGATCTGTTGCATAATCCATCATAAATTTAACAAATTCACTCTGTCTGTAAGCCTGGGCAAGACCATATACATCAGAGTCTTTTATTTCCTGTTCTCTTTGTGTTGATAATTTAGATTCTGATGAAGTTTTTTCTGCTTTAGCGCTCTTAATTTTACCCTGTAGCTCTTCAATGGTTTTATTACATTGTTCTATTATTGCCTTTGATTCTGCATCAGGATTATTAGCTTCTATAGTTTTAATTTCACCTTCAAGTGTCGTTCTGTCAGTTTCTGCCTGTGTGAGAGCTTCCTGAGTATCTTTTATTGTTTTCTGAAGATTTTGTTCTTTTTCCGTCAGTTCTGATATTTGTTTCTTCAAATCTTCCTTCAGTTTGGTAATATCGTCCTGGTATTCGGTAAATACAACGGGATCCTGAAGATTTTCGAGCTCTACTTTAGCAGCATTTAAGTCATACTGTGTTTCATGAAGCTCTGCTTTTGTGCTTGTCAGAGTTGAATTATATTTATTTATGTTTCCGATTAATGTATTTAACCCCTGGACTTTTTCATCGTATTTATTTTCAGCAAAGTATTCGGAACTTGCCGAAGCCGCCTTGGCTTTCGTTTTATTCTGTTCTATAATCTGGTTTTCAAGTCCCTCTATTTCGCCGTCTTTAGCCTCAACCGCTTTTGTTAATTCGTGTGATTTCAGCTCACCGCTTGGTCCCTGATAATTACTTGCGTGTGTATTTAAGGTATTCCCGCCTGCTGTTGCAGCCCCAAGTGCATCAGCCGAACTTGACTGAAATACCTGCTGAACCTGTTCGAGAATCTGTTCTTCAGATATTTCCTCTGTATAGCTAAATGCTTCCGTTGCTCCCAGAACCTCTGCTTCAGCTATCTTGTCACCTATCTTTTTAAAGTCATTATATGATAATTTTGTTCCGTCACCATCCAGTGCTTTTATAGATTCAAGCAACTTATCCGTAAATTCATCTTCCGAAATATCAGGGTTTGCCTCTTTAAAAGCGTTAATATAATTGTTTAACCCTTCAAAATCTTCAAGGGTTATATCCTCTGTATTGCCATCAACCGCACCAACTTCAGTAAGAGCGGCAATTAATTCATCCTGGGATAGTTTTCCGTCAGAATCGGAGTCAAATATTCCGACCATAGTTTCATTATTAAAGAGTTCTGCGTACATTTCCATCGGATTAACAGAACCCTCTTCTCCTTCAGTGGCAGAAAGAGCTTCAGGTGTTTCCCCGCCTTCAGAATTTAAAAAGAGTGAAATATCTCCGACAAATTCTGATATATCATGAACGTTTAAGGAGTAAATCGAAGCATCTGATTTACCCTGTGTTTTGAGGTATTCTCTGAACTCTGTCATATAATCAAACAGGCTGAAGTTAGCACCGGTGTCTTTCCCTGACAGTACATTATCTCTGTCGTGTTTTAACAGATACTTTAGAAATGACTGCTTAACTTTGCCTAATGACATAAGTTCTCCAAAAGTGTATGGATATTCCTCGTTAATTATATAAAAACAATTACTTTAAAAAAATTGACTAAATATGAATTAATCGGAAATAATCTCAATATCCGAGCCTTTTGAAGCGAGCGAATTAATTCTTTTGAAGGAAGTTCTTGTATCTGACATGGTTGCGTTTCCTCGTATGCAGCCGCCTTCACAGCACATAACCTCAACCAGATTTGCGTCCTCGCATTTTCCCTCTTTTGCGTACTGTTTTAAATTTTTAATTGAATTTTTATCAACGCCGCTTACAATTTTAGAGCATATACTAAAGCCTAAAGCAAACTCAACTGCTTCTGCGACACCTCCGGAAACAGGGAACTTTCTGCCCTGTCTTGATGGCTCTTTATCATCAATATATTCTTCGCAGTCTTTGACATTTATATTTAGCCCCATAAAGAGTGCATTTAATTCTTCTGAATTAATAACCAAATCAATATTATTATTGAATTTTGCCTCATGTTTTTTTGCAACACACGGCGAAATAAATATATTAACACCGTCAGGGTGTTCAAATTTAACGATTTCAGAGGTATAAAACAGAGGAGTTTTTGCGTTTGAGCGGTATTTATCCAGCTCCTGAATATGCTTGTTTACAAGTTCATTATATCCTGCGCAGCAGGAGGTCGTCATAAAGGGCTCTGCGTTCATCATTCGTTCCCTGAACTCCTGAGCTTCAGTTTTAATCGTTATATCAGCCCCTCTTGCAACCTCATAAACATTAGTAAATCCAACTTTTTTAAGTGCAGACTTTAGCTGTCCTATAGTTCCCTCAAATTCACCCGCTATTGCAGGAGCAAACATAACAGAAATTTCTTTTTTTGCTTTTAATAATTTTAAGACTTCTATAAGCTGACTTTTTTCGTGAACAGCACCAAACGGACAGTGTGTAACGCATTTTCCGCAGGAAATACATTTGTCAAAATCGATTTTTGCCGTTCCGTCCTGATTTTTTTCAATGGCATTGACGGGACAGTGGTCCTCACAGGGAACTGCAACTTTAACTATGGCATTATAAGGGCAGGCATCTATACACATTTTACATGCCTTACACTTTGAAGAATCAATGTTTGCTTTGCCGTTTACGATTTCAATAGCTCCCGCTCTGCAGGCTGAAGTGCACGTTCTTGCAACACACCCCTGGCATAAATCCGTAACATAAATTCTCTTGGGTACACAGCCCTTGCAGGCAGCACCTAAGACAGTTAATAAATTTTCTTCGGGCTTTTCTCTTAATAAGGCTCTGTGTGCGTATTCAGTCAGAGAAACAGTCTCATCATCATCTTCGATAGCGAAACCGAGCCCGGCGATAACTCTGTCCTTTAATATTGCCCTCTCTTTATAAATACAACACCTGTATGGTACTTCAGCACCTTTCGGGCGCATATCAAACGGGATAAGTCTTGTATTTTTTTCAAAATCATCACTCAGAAAAGACTTAACTATTCTCTGCAAAATTTCACGTTTTAGAAAAATTGAATTGTTACTCATAGAAAAATTATATCATCAAAAAAATGAGGGCTCAAAAAAGCCCTCATAAATGGTTATTAAACTTTCCCTTTATAAGCATCAAGAAAGATTTTTCTGATGTCTGACATTAAAGGATAAGCAGGGTTTGCACCCGTACACTGATCATCAAATGCAAGTTCAACGAGTTCGTCAAGATTATCCATAAAGGTCTTTTCATCAATTCCGTATTCTTTTATAGAATTAGGAAGTTCAATTTTCTTCATCAAATCGTCAATGGCCTTTAAGAGAAGTTCGACTTTTTCATCATCATCTTTTCCACCGAGCCCGAGTTCATCTGCTATCTGTCCGTATTTTTTCTTAGCGCAGGGGAATTTATATTGAGGGAATGTCGCCTGTTTATGAGGTGCATCAGAAGAATTATATTTAATAACCTGTCTGATTAAGAGCGCATTGGCAACACCATGTGGAACGTGGTACATAGAACCAAGTTTATGAGCCATTGAGTGGCAAAGTCCGAGGAAGGAGTTCGCAAATGCCATACCTGCGATAGTTGCGGCATAATGCATTTTTTCTCTTGCCATAGGATCTTTGGCACCGAGAGTATATGATCTTTCAAGATACCTGAAGATTAATTTCGTTGCCTCTAAGGCATTTGAGTTCGTGAAGTTTGTAGCCATGCAGGAAACATAAGCCTCAACTGCGTGAACAAGTGCATCAATACCTGAAGCAGCAGTCAAACTCTTTGGCATATTATCAACAAGGTTAGGATCGATAATCGCCATATTAGGTGTGAGAGCATAATCTGCGATTGCGTATTTAACGTGGCTCTCGTCATCAGTGATAATAGCAAACGGCGTAACCTCGCTTCCTGTACCTGAAGTTGTAGGGATAGCAATCATCATGGCTTTTTTACCGAGTTCCGGTATTGAGCAGATTCTCTTTCTGATATCCATAAACCTCATTGAAATATCATCAAAATTAGTGTCGGGCTGTTCGTACATAAGCCACATAATTTTAGCGGCATCCATCGGTGAACCGCCACCAAGAGCGATAATTACATCAGGTTCAAAGGATTTAACCATAAGCATTGCTTCATTAATCGTAGATAATGTCGGGTCAGGTTTAACACCAAAGAAAATCTGATACTCAACATTTATTTCTTCAAGAATATTAACGATATTATTCACTGCGCCCGAGTCAAACAAAAATCTGTCTGTAACAATGAAGGCACGTTTTTTGCCCTGTAATTCCCTGAGGGCGAGGTCAATCGCGCCTCTTTTAAAATAAATCTTTGAAGGAACTTTATACCACAACATATTCTCTCTCCTCTCTGCGACTGTTTTGTAGTTCAAAAGGTGCTCTACACCGATGTTTCCCGAAACGGAATTACCGCCCCAGGAACCGCACCCTAAGGAGAGAGATGGTTCGAGTTTAAAGTTGTATAAATCACCGATACCACCCTGAGATGATGGTGAATTAACTATTATTCTGCACGCTGGCATCATTTCAGCATATTTATTTATTCTGTCCTGACTTCTTTCATCTGTATGAATAACGGCTGTATGACCTGCTCCGCCTTTTGATACTAGATAATATGCTTTCTTAGAGGCATCTTCAAAATCTGAAGCCTTATACATTGTCAAAACAGGAGAAAGTTTTTCTCTTGAAAACGGGTCATCCCAGTCCACAGTCGGTCTTTCAACAAGAAGAATTTTTGAATCCTCTGGAACTTTAAATCCTGCAAGTTTTGCGATTATAACAGGTCTTTGACCGACTATATCGGGATGAGCAGAGCCTCTTTTGGGGTCAATTAAAGGTAAATCTTCAAGTTTCTTTTGTTCTTTTGAATTAACGAGGTATGCTCCTCTATAAATAAATTCTTTTTTAACTTTTTCATATACGCTGTCAACAACGATAACAGACTGCTCTGAAGCGCAAATCATACCGTTATCAAATGATTTTGACATCATAACAGAGGAAACTGCCGTCTGAATATCAGCCGTTTCATCTATTATGCAGGCAACATTTCCGGGACCTACGCCTAAAGCAGGTTTTCCTGATGAATAAGATGCTTTAACCATCCCGGGACCGCCTGTTGCTAATATGCAGGCTATTTTAGGGTGATGCAAAAGGGCATCAGAAAGTTCCATTGTAGGTTCATCAATCCAGCCGATAATATCATTAGGAGCACCTGCTTTTACGGCAGCTTCCAGAACAATTCTTGCGGCTTCTATTGTTGATGCTTTTGCTCTCGGGTGAGGTGAAAATACAATGGCATTTCTGGTTTTTAAACAAATAAGCGATTTAAAAATAGCGGTTGAAGTCGGGTTTGTTGTCGGAATAATACCTGCAATAACACCTAAAGGTTCAGCAAAAGTTTTGATACCGTTTGTCTTGTCCTCGCTGATTATTCCGCAGGTCTTAACGTTTTTGTGTTTATTATAAATATATTCTGAAGCATAGTGGTTTTTGATAATTTTATCTTCAACAACGCCCATTCCCGTATCCTGAACAGCCATTTTGGCTAAAGGAATACGCATTTTATTTGCTGCTGTTGCTGCAGCTTTAAAAATCGCATCAACCTGCTCCTGCGTGAAGGTTGAATAAACCTCCTGAGCCTTGCTCACGCGCTCTATTAACTTATTTAATTCATCAACGGTCGTGACCGGAGTTCTTCCCCATCTTACCTTCGATTTTGCCTTTGTAGTTACCATTTATTGCTCCTTATAAACTGACAACTTTTTTTTAATGTATTATAAATATACGAATATTTCAATTATTTTTGTTATAAAATTAAGATATTAAACAATAAGGGAATGAGATGAATATATCCGAATTAAGAGATAAGATTATAGAAAAAAATGAAATAAACAGAAGTGAAGCACTCTCTTTAATTGATGCCGATTTGCCTTCACTCTGCAAATGCGCTGACGAGATAAGAGAGCACTATTGCAGGGATAAATTCGATTTATGCTCAATTATTAACGCAAAATCGGGCAAATGCTCTGAGGACTGTAAGTATTGCGCTCAGTCCGCCCACTATAACACAAAGGTTGAAGAATACAGTCTTCTTGACTCTGAGACAATAATTAAAGCAGCTAAAGAGAACTGTCATAAAGGTGTTTTGAGGTTTTCTTTGGTAACATCAGGCAGAAAACCTTCAAGAACAGAAATAATAAAAATCTGCGAAATAATCAAAGAAATCAAAAGACAGTGTAAAATTGAAATCTGCGCATCTTTAGGGCTCGTTGACTGTGATGATTTAAAAATGCTCAAAGAGGCAGGTTTAACAAGAATACATAATAATTTAGAGAGTTCGAGAAAGTTTTTCCCATTTGTCTGCACCACACACACGACAGATGACAAAATCAAAACGATTAAAGAAGCTCAGAAACTTGGGATAGAAGTCTGTTCAGGAGGTATTTCTGGGCTCGGGGAAAGTTTTGAGGACAGAATAGATTTGGCCTTTATGCTGAGAGAACTAAACATCATGTCTATTCCGATGAATTTTCTTTGTGCTATAGAAGGAACACCTTACCAAAATAATAAACTTTTAACAAAAGAGGAAATTTTGAGAACCTGCGCTATATTCAGGTTCATTAACCCAAAAGCCTTTATAAGACTTGCAGGGGGAAGATATTTGACTGAAGACAGCGGAAAAGAGTGTTTAAAATCGGGAATAAATTCTCTTATTACAGGCGATATGCTGACAACAACAGGGGCTACGATTCTCTCTGATATTAAAATGGCAACTGAAATGGGATATAAAATACATCTATGAGCAAAAATTTATTCATTACGGGAACGGGAACGGATGTCGGAAAAACTTATATTTCCGCACTTTTGGTTAAAGCATTAAAAGATAAAGGCAAAAATGCGCTCTATTATAAAGCTGCCGTTAGCGGAAATGAGAGAATTAACGATGAATTAATAGCTGGCGATTCAAAATTTGTCTGCGACTTGGCAAATATTAATATTAACCCAAACAGTTTAGTATCTTACATTTTTGAAGAAGCCGTTTCACCTCATCTTGCAGCCCAAAGAACAAACACTACAATCTGTTTGGATAAAATTATAAATGATTTCAACATAATTTCGTCTAAATGTGAATATCTGACAGTTGAAGGCTCAGGGGGAATTTTATGCCCGATAAGTTATGAAAATGACAATATAATATGGCTTGAGGATATAATAAAAGCCTTAAATCTTTCTGTTTTGATAGTTTCAAACTCAAAACTCGGCTCTATTAATTCCGTGGGGCTTACCGTTTCATATTTAAAAGAAAAGAAAATCAATATTAAAGGTATTATCATAAATGAATATGACAAAAACAGTTTTATGGAACGGGATAACATCAAAATGATAGAGGATTTAACTCAAATACCTGTTCTTACAGCTGTTGAGAGAGGACAAAAAGAATTAATTATAGAAAATCTTGAGGATTTATATGAATAGTTTACAGGAAAAAGATTTAAAATATATCTGGCATCCGTGCTCTCAAATGAAGGACTATGAAGAGCTTCCGCCGATAATTATTAAAACGGGGAAAGGGTGCTATCTTTATGACACAGAAGGTAAGAGCTATATTGATATTGTAAGCTCGTGGTGGTGCAACCTTTTGGGGCATTCAAACGAGAAAATCAATAATAATATAAAAGAACAACTGGATAAACTTGAACATGTCATTTTTGCTAATTTTTCACATAAACCGGCAATTCAGTTATGTGAAGAGTTAATTAAAATTCTTCCTGAAGGTTTGTGTAAATTCAATTTTTCCGATAACGGCTCGGCTTCAGTAGAGTGCGCTCTTAAAATGGCATTTCAGTACCATTATCAGACTGGTAACCCTCAGAAAACAAGATTTATGTGCCTTTCAGACGGCTACCACGGTGAAACAATCGGTGCACTTTCAGTCGGAACCCTTGATTTATACGCAAAAATCTATAAACCGATGTTGATGGACACAATAAGAATCAAAGCACCTGACTGTTTCAGATGTCCATATTCAAAATCAAGAGATAACTGCTCATGTGAATGTATCGAAAAAGCTAAAAAATGCTTTGAAAAATTCGGTAATGAAACTGCCGGAATGATAGTAGAACCGCTTTTACAGGGCAGTGCCGGGATGAGAATTTATCCGCCTCTCTATTTAAAAGAACTCAGAAAACTCTGTGATGAATATAATGTAATCTTAATCGCAGATGAAATAGCAACTGGTTTCGGAAGAACAGGAAAAATGTTTGCTTTTGACCACTCGGGTGTTTCACCTGATATTATGTGCCTTTCAAAAGGTCTTACGGGAGGATACATGCCGATGTCTCTTACTGTTACCACACAGAAAATATTTGATGCCTTTTATGACGACTATTTAAAAGGAAGAGCCTTTATGCACAGCCACACCTACAGCGGTAACCCCATTGGTTGTTCTGCTGCTCTTGCCGTTCAGAAGATTTTAAGAGAGGATAAGATAATCGAAAAATCGAGAGAAACGGCTAAATACCTTCATGAGGAACTCAATAAAGCCTTTTCAAACCATAAAAATGTTGGTGAGATAAGACATTTAAACCTCATAAACGCAATAGAACTTGTTAAAGACAAGAATACAAAAGAACTTTTTAATTCAAATCTCAGAACCGGCTATCAGATATACAAAAAAGCACTTTCAAAAGGCTTATTATTAAGGCCTTTAGGCGATGTTTTATACTTTAACCCTCCTTTAATAATTGACAGAGAAACGATAGATAAAGCGATTAAAATTACTAAAGAAGCGCTTGAAGAGGTTTTGGGATAATTAACGCAAAAAAAAACAGCCCTCTTTTGAAGGGCTGATTATCTTCCTTATATATACTATGCTATGATATTATTGCCATAATTGATTGAGCCGACAAAAACGTTCTTTTGTAATAACTCAGGAAGTGTTCTGTAAGATTTCTGAATATCTTTAACATCTGAATAGATTACATTCTGGTGAAGTCTTAATAATTTTTGTGCTCTGTAAATTTGTTCATCGATTGTGTCTTGTGAAATATCAAACATTTTTTAATTCCTCGCTATATTTTAATAAAAAAGAAAGAGTATATATTATTGACATATTGTTTATATATTGTTAAGAAATATAAACATTAAAAACTCGACCAAAAAGCAGGAATAAACTATGATATTAAAAGAATAAGGGAAAGATAATGAAAATATTAAAACTTGTTTTAATGGTGATTATAGCTCTGAGCCTTACCATTTATCTTATAAAACCAAAAGACAATGAGCAGACAGAGGTAAGCTTTTACACCCTTCAGATGGGAACTTTTAAAGATTATATTGAAAATATAATATCGGAATTTGAAAAAGAAAACCCCGAAATCAAAATCAAATGGGTGGATGTACCTTATTCCGAGGGCGAAAAAAGAGCTTTAGCGAGTGTTTTATCGGATAATACCCCTGATATTTTCAACCTTACTCCTGATTTTTCTCTTACGTTAGCCCAGAAAAACGCACTGACGTTTATTGAGGAAGAAACACTCTCTCAGTTTTTTAAACCGCTTTTAAAGAGCGTTAAGTATGGCGAAAAATATTATGCCTTCCCTTTTTATGCTACTTCTGCGGTCACAATATATAATGAAGATTTGATGAAAGACAATTCAATACCCCAAAACTACCCCGAGCTCTTTGATTTATGTTTAAAATTCAAACAGAATAACGACTACTTAACAATGATTAGTTTTAACGAAAATGATACTCTTTTAAAAATTTTGAATAAATACGGAATTAAAGAGCCAAAGGATTTACTCAAAGATGAGAGCATAGATTTATTCAGAGAATTGAGAAATTTATACCAAAGCGGGAAACTGCCTAAAGAATCTATCACACAGTCGCACAGGGAAGGACTTGAAAAGTATATGTCAGGTCAGCTTGCTATTTTAAATGTAGGGGTTAATTTTATCAATATCATAAAAGAAAATGCCCCGCAAATTTATGAAAAGACAAAAATCGCACCTCAACTATCGTCAAACCACGGAGAATATGATTATTCTCTTATGAATCTTGTTATTCCAAAAAAGTCAAAACACAAAGAGGAAGCTATAAAGTTTATTTTATATTTAACAAACGAAAAAAATCAGCTTGATTTATCAAAACTTACCTCTGTTTTGAGTGTAAACGATTTAGCTTTAAAGGATGAATTCTTTAAAGGAAGTGACGAAAATTTGCTTTCTCAGGCGATTTCAGTATCAGCAAAGCAGTTAAAAGAGCCCATTGAGCCTGTTAAGATACAGAAGAACAGAAAAGAAATAATCTCTCTGTCATCAACCTTTATCCAGAAAGTTCTTATCAGCAGTGAAAAAATCGAGGATTTAGTCAAAAAGTTTTCGGACGACTGGGAAAAATTATCTGTTTAAAAATTAATTTTTAAGGTAGAATAAAAGACATGAAATCGATTTTTAAACTAACCAGACTTGATAAATATATTTTGAAGCAGGTGCTTGAAGTATTTATTCTTGGTGTAATTATATTTACATCGATTATTTTCGCTTCAGATACCTTTATCAGACTGATTAAACAGATGTCTATGTACGGAATGCCGTTTAACATAGCCTTTATGATTATCATTTTAAATCTGCCCTCGGTTATTGTTATGACAATTCCTATGAGTTGCCTGTTTTCAACCGTTATGACAATAAACAAACTCTGTTTGAACTCGGAAATTACGGTTATGCGCTCTTGCGGAATAAGTATCGCCCGAATTGCAAAACCCATCTTTATGTTTGCAGCTGTTTTAATGCTCTTTATGGTGCTCATTAATGAAACAGTTGTGCCGAGAACGGTTGAACAATCTAAAATTCTTATGCTGTATTCAATTACCCAGCGCAACATTCCTGAAGGAAAGAGAAATTTTACTCTTAAAGAACTCAAAGACGGAAATAAATTAAAAAGACTGTTTTATGTTGAAGAGTGCAAAAACAGCAGTTTAAAGAATATTTCCGTTCTTGATGTTTCGGATATTAACGCAGTCCAGATTTTACAGGCGAAAACGGGCTCATCGCAGATTGACGGCTGGCAGTTTGACAATGCATCAATTTATACCATTTTTAAATCGGAAAAGAACCTCAGCACCTCCTGGGTTGAAAAAACAGTCGTTGACTTTGGTGTAGAGATACAAAAACAGCTTTTACAGGATAAGGACAGCGGAATACACAATTTTGTTTCGCTTGTTAAACTCCTCCGAAACAAGCAGGATATTCAGCCCGACCAGAGAACTAGGTTAAGGATTGAGATGTGGGATAAAATTGCGTTCCCGCTTACAACCGTAATTCTTGTTCTTATCGGTATCCCTCTTGCCATAACACCTCCGAGAGTGAGATATAACAGAGGATTTTTATTCAGTATTCTGATTATTTTCTTATACTATCTTATACGCGCGTTCTCGTATTCTCTCGGGGAAGCAGGAACAATAACGCCTATCCTTGCGTCATGGTCGCCAAACCTCATTTTATTTTTGCTGGGCACTTTGTTATTTTACAAAAAAGCCTGCAAGATTTAGTTTTTCCATGCTACACTCTTATTTATGAAGAATTTTGAGTGCAAAAAATACATATCAGAACTGCTGACGATGAGTATTCCCATAATGCTGGGGAATGTCGGTCATACCCTCATCGGCGCTGTTGATGTCTGGGTAGCTTCAAAATATGACATCAGCACACTTTCGGCTATTGCGATAGCTAATGCAATTTTGTTTTCAATATTTTTTGTCGCAATCGGGCTTTTATCTGGTATTTCGATAATACTCTCAAACAGAAGAGGGGAAAGGAAGCCCACAAAAAAATTCTTTTTATCGGGAATTGTTTTATCCCAGATACTCGCGCTCATCATCTGGGGAATAATAATATTTTCTATTAAATTTGTCCCATATTTCGGGTTTGAAGATTTTCTTGTTCCGAATATCCAGAAATATATGTATATTACATCATTTTCTCTCTTCGGAATGTATTTGTATCAGGCGATAAAAGAGTTTTTGCTTGCTTATGAAATAGTAAATTTCCCAAATGTTGTAATTTTAATTTCTGTCGTTTTAAATGCCGTTTTAAGCTGGTTCTTTGTCTTCGGCGGTTTTGGGTTTAAGGGACTGGGTGCGGTCGAGGGTATTGCTCTTGCCACATTAATCATCAGAATTTTTATGGGGGCAAGTCTTTTATTTTATACCTTTAAACTGTTCAAAGATAAGAAGGAAAAACCACTTTTCGACAAAGATTATATAAAACAGGTCTTAAAAGTCGGAACACCTATCGGGCTTGCAATTTTGCTTGAATTTGTTGCGTTTAATCTGATTACAATAAAAGCGGGGCTTGATAACCCTCTCTTTCCTGCCGTGCATAATATTCTGCTCACTCTCGTTGATACCGCTTATATGGTACCTCTTTCAATATCAGCCGCAATGTCGATTAAAATCGGCTTCTTTAACGGCGCAAAAAATTTAACTGAAATCAAACGATATACCCTAATCGGTCTGATTTTAAGCACTGCGTTTATGTGTATCTGTTCAGTTCTTTTCTTCTTTAAACCGGAGTTCTTTATCGGTATCTTTTCAAAAGAGAAAATTGTTTTTGATATTGCGGTAGGTATTGTTCCTATTTTCTCTGTATTTGTACTCGCAGACGGGCTTCAGGTATCACTTTCGGGGGTATTAAAGGGAATCAAACAGACAAAAGCAGTGACTGCGTGCATATTGTCATCATACTGGCTTGTCGGTATTCCGCTGGCATTTTATTTTGCTTATAACCTCAACCTTCAGCTCAAGGGCTTCTGGTTAGGTCTTACCTTCGCCGTTTTCACTATCGCAATAACCGAAACCGCAGTCATAATTTATCAGTTAATTCAAAAACGACAAGAAAATTATATTACCGATTAATTAGTCCTTCAGAACTATAATTTTAACTATATTTTTCGGCTTTATATTAATAAAGAGAGAGAAAATATGTTAAACATTAACGGCTTTAAAAATAATTTGAACAAATTTCATTCATCAATGAATGTGTCTGACAATTCTGATTTTAGTATATTTAAATACAGCAGTGAATTCAGAGATTTTTTAAATGATAATCTGACAGATTTTTCGGATAGTGAGGGAATCAGCATTTTTGATATTTTAAATCAGAATTCGGAAAACGAAAATTCCCTATTCTTTATGGAATTATTCTCTGAACTTTTAAATGATGAAGATTTGGTTGAAATCATCGATACAAACCAAAACGGAAAAATTGAAAAAGAAGAATTGGAAGAGTTTTTTAACTCTCTTGATGAAAATAAAAATTCTGAAATAACCTTTGGTGAGTTTTTTAACGGCTTAGACAGTTTAAAAAAGAAAAATAATAAACCCAATAGAACGCAACCAACATCTTCAACACCCTCACCTTCAGCGCAAAAATCAGACAACAATTCAAATCAGTCCTCTCAGAATGTAAATGATACAGAAAAATCTGATACGGCTGATGTTGATACAGATAATTCAACAGAAAATACTCAAAACGACGCAACTGAAGCAAAAGATGATACAAATGCCCAAGGAACAGAGCAAAACAGAAATACACAAACCCAAAACACGAATATTAAAACAGAATTTCTGACAGATGAAAAAACAGGCATGTCATATTTATTAATGAGCCCTGAGAACCCTGATCCGAATACAGAATATCCCGTTATGGTGTTTATGTCAGGTGAGGCACAGCACGGTGCAGGTGAAAAGGGGCTTTATGCAGATACCACACCAGTGGGCGCAATGAAAGACTGGAATTTAGAGAACTTTAACGGATATGTAATTATTCCCTATCAAAAGGCAGGACTGAAAAACTGGTATAATGATTATGCAGCAAACGTGGTAAAAAGTATTCTGGATAACCTCAACGATAATCAAAAGACAGGGAAAACAGTCATTGTAGGGGCAAGCTCAGGAGCTCCGGGGGCGGGGTATATCGCAAATAAACTCGGTACTGAATATTTTGACGAAACAGTTTGCATCGCAGAAGTTATTTATGGAAAGAAAACACCTGATATGCCCGTATCATATTATGTAGGCACTGAGGATGGTAAAATCAGAGATATGAGAAATAAAATCGGTGAAGATTTGAATATTGTAGAAGGCGCAACCCACGGAAGTGTCGTAAAAGATTTATTTAACACTGACCTGAACAATGACGGCAAATCAGATTTCCTTCAGGACCTGTTTGGGGAAGAGGATTGATAATTCAGTTAATCAAAAAATCGTGATTGCCAAAAAATAAAAATTACAAAAGCAATTAAAGAAAATCCAATATAAAAATAAATCAAATATCTTATTGCACGAAATAATTAATCTTTTTCGTTCATATAAACTCCATTAATAAACTAAGCTGATGGGGGGATTTGAACCCCCGACCTACTGATTACGAATCAGTTGCTCTACCGACTGAGCTACATCAGCAAAAATCTATAGTTATTCTACAACAAAAAATCAAGAATTTAAACAAATTAATTATTTTAATTTTGAAATATCCGATGGAATATATAAAGATTTAACCGGGGAAATTTTTGTTTCCTGTTTTTGCGCATTCTTTGTTCTCGAATCAGATGCAACTCTTTCACCCAGAGATTTTTTACCCGTCAGCTGAGACATAAACCTGAAGTATTTACCCGCTAAGCCTTTTCTGTTCAGGTTCTTTTCATCAAGAGCAATTAATTCATCAAGAGATTTTCTTGTAATCGGCATACCGATAGATTTACGTGTAAAGAACTCTGTCGCTAGGGTATTAGAACCGCATACTGCAGACATACCAAGAAGCGATTTATGATAAGTAGCCTGAAAGGTTGAATTAAACCACTTCATAAAGAGTGTCTGATAGAAGATACCGCTGATGCGCTGTACTAACCTTTCCTTCGCCTTTTGAAGAGCGTTTTCTTTGTCCTCACCGTTTGATTTCAACATAACCATATTATAGTTATCTGCTATAAGGAAGGCCGAAGTAACTGTTGAAGAGGCGAGCTTTGTAATCATCGCAAGCTCAGTATTTGAGGTCTTTGACTGGCTTATATTATTAAACGAGCGCTGAATAGAGGTCTGAACAAAGTCTTTAAATTGCTGGTTTGTAAGAGCACCGCTCTCAACATTTTGCGCTTTTTTAATCAGATTAGGAATACTGTAAGCAAAAATATCATTTAAGGTCTGTGGTTTCTTAGGCTTTGATGCTCCAAACACCTCAGTAACGGCTTTATTAACTGCCTTTGATAACGATGAAACCTTTTCGCCGTTTGCAAGTTTAGTTTCAATTCCGTTTGTTGAAGCCTTAATAACTCCTCTTATAATTCTATACGGCAGAGTAACAACCGAAATAAGGAATTTAAACGGCTGAAGAAGTGCATTAACATAAGGTTCTGCCTTTGTTGTCGTCTGAAGGACTTTATTTCCGTTTTTGAGTATAATCTCAGATTTACCTGTCAAATCGCCCGCAATATCCTTATATGTCTGAGCAATATTTGGAAGTCCGACCTCTTCTAGTTTATTCATTGTCTTATTGAAGTCGTTTACATCGACTTTAAAATCTTTTTTGCAGAGTTTGTTATAAACATTATTTGTGAAGAAATCGCCGACTGATTTGATAGAGTTCTTCAGCGCCTTATAAGGTTTGATTTTTTCAAGCGCGGTAGAGTTTTTAAGGAAAGCTAGAGCAATACCGCCAAGAGACAGCCCGACAACAATTTTCTTTAAAGTATCAAAGGTTACTACTGTCTTTTTCTCTTCCTTCTTTTCCGGTTTTTCGGGTTTGTTGTCCGCTTTAAAACTTCTCTTTTCTTTTACATCGGCACTCTTAACGTGAGTTACGGTATTTGTATTTTTAACCTTATTTTCATCTTCCTTTTTATTTTTTCTGAAGAGGTTGAAAATAAATGATTTTCTTTCGGATTTATTTTTCTCTTTATCCTCTAACTTTTTATTGAACTCAACCGCTTTTTCCTTAGTCAGGAAGAAAATAGGTCTGTTATTTGCAAGACGACCGAAGGTTTCTGCGACAAGTACCGTTCCTGCTGAAATCATCGCCGAAGCAACGGCATTAGAGTTAATGAGTTTAGTAAACGTTCCCAGGGTTACAAGCTGAATGTATGCATTTAATAATACTCTTGAAATTTCCTGTTTCTTTCTCGAATTTGCTTCCTTATCAGCCTTATCTTTATTGTCACCGCACATAATCGCAAGGTTATAGGCATCGTTGGCAAGGAAGGTAGCAGGAATTAACCCTGTAACAATTCTGTTGAGCGGTCGCTCATAGGCAGTATTATAGTTCCCCGTTGCCGTATTAAAGAATTTATTTGATTTCTTAAAGAGTTCCTGAGCGACTTCTTCAAGTCTTCCGGGCTTTGAAATAAGGGTGTCTAAGGTTTCGCCTTTATCAAGCAGGGGCTGAATGGCTTTTTGCGTGGAATCTAAAATGCCTCTCAGCATATCAGTTTTTGTATCAGCGCTGACGGAGTTTCTGAGTTTTGTCAGAGTTGAGGAATCATAAAGTTTTTGTGCACCTTTGCTGATAAGTGGAATTTTTCTGCCTACATCAGTCAAAAAGTTTAGAATATGAAGAGGGAGTTTTGTAACGGGAAAGAGTGCGCTTTCTGCGAGGTTTCTGAAGAACGATTTTTCGTCTATTACAAGAGAATTTGCGTTTTTATGTATTCTTGAACCTGCCTGAGTAATAGTTTCGGATAACTCGGAGAGAAGTCTCTGCCCGGTTCCGTCATAGGCTTTATCAAAGATTTTAATAAGTTTATCGTAGTCGTTAAACTTAACTGCCTTACTTACTAAAATCTCTGCCCCTTTAAAACTGACATTTTGTTGTTTTCGAGACAGAGAATACAAAGACGAATGTTTTACAGCCTTGTTTAGGTTAATTCTTTTTGGCTGAATAATATTTGTGTTAATTCGTTTGTTATCGATAGTATTCATATTACTCTCAACATTTGTCCGCATGCTTAAAGGTATGAACAAAAATTTAGTTGCGCGCTCTATTATGTATCTTTACATTTCTTATTCAGGATACCTCGAGGTCGCGTGAATAAGCATTTTCGCCAGTTTATCGGAGCCCTCGAAGTTTCTGTTATTAAGTTTTTCTGAAGCCGACATAAAGTCATATTTAATGAGTTTATGCTTAATTTCGTAAGTTCCGTCTGATTTAATATCGAGTATTGCGCAGCATGCCTCGGGATACTGACTGAAAGGACGTCCGACACTGCCGACGTTTACAACTGTTTTTCCCGTTGTTGTCTGGTAACCGCAGGGAAGATGAGTGTGTCCGCAAAAGATTAAATCGGCTTTTGCGCTGCTAACAATCTCTTCCACATCTTTTATGGGCATATCAGGGAAAATATTCTCATCCTGTCTTCTGGGTGAACCATGTACAAGAAGTATTTTGACATTAAAAAGCTCAATTTCTTTTGTTATCGGAAGGGAAGACAGGAATTTTTTGTTATCTTCGCTCAATACTTCGCAGTCCGATTTATAGGCATGCGCCATGACTGTGTTTAATTCAAGAAGTTTTTTATAAATTTCCTCTGAATAGTTTGAGAGCATAAAATCAGTGTTGCCCTGAATTAAAGTAAAATCAGAGTTTTTTAATAAATCTCTTACAAAACCAACTGTCTTATCAGGTTCAGGTCCTGCCATCGCTAAATCCCCAAGACAAAAAATTCTCTCACAGTTTTCCTTCTTTAACCCTTCAAGCACAGAGTTCAGTGCGTCAAGGTTTCCGTGTATATCCGATATAATTCCTATTTTCATGACTTCTGACCTTTATGTTATCATTAATATTATAGTAGGGATTTAAAAATGATTAAAAGAAAAGAAACAATAAAATTAAGAATCGGTAACATAGAGGTCGGAGGAAACGCCCCGATTAGTGTTCAGTCTATGACAAATACCGACACAAGAGACGTTGAAGCGACCGTAAGACAAATAAGAGAGCTAGAAGATGCAGGTTGTGAGATAATCAGGCTCGCTGTTTTGAACTCTGACGCAGGTGATAAATTAAAAGAAATTAAGAAACAAATAAATATTCCGCTTATTGCCGATATTCATTTTGACTACAGGCTTGCCATACAGGCTATAGAAAACGGAGTAGATGCTCTTCGACTAAACCCCGGCAACATCGGAAAGAGAGAAAACGTTGAAAAAGTCGTAAAACTGGCAAAAATAAACTCAACACCGATAAGAATCGGAGTTAACGCAGGCTCACTTCAGAAAGATATTGCCGAAATGAACCTGCCACTATCCGAAAAACTTGTGCTAAGCGCAAAAAGACACATTCAGATTTTAGAAGATTTAGATTTTAATTTAATTAAAGTTTCTTTAAAATCAAGCGATGTTTTAACGACTATTGAAGCCTACAGAAAAATGTCCGAAGCAGTCAATTACCCTCTTCACGTTGGTGTAACGGAGTCAGGCACTCTTAAAAACGGAAGTATAAAGTCCTCTGTTGGTATAGGTACACTTCTTGCTGAAGGTATAGGAGATACTATAAGGGTTTCACTCACAGAAAACCCAAAGGAAGAAGTCAAAACCGGCTATGAAATATTAAAGGCACTCGGAATAAGGCAGCGAGGAATTAATTTTATCTCATGTCCGACATGCGGAAGAACACAGATAAATTTAATAAAACTCGCCAAAGAAGTTGAAGAAAGATTTAAGAATTGTGATAAAAACTTAACAATTGCCGTAATGGGTTGTGCCGTAAACGGTCCGGGGGAAGCAAAACACGCGGATTACGGTATAGCAGGCGGTATTGGTGAAGGTTATATTTTCAAAAAAGGTGAAATTATCCTTAAAGTCAATGAAGATGAGCTTTTAGACACCTTTGAAAATTTAGTAAAAGAACAGGAAAAAATATAATATTTTACGAAATATTTCCTCTATTTAGTGGGTTTGCATTAATGAGAAAAATAATGTAAAATAATTAAAGATAAAGGGGAAAAATATGAAAAAAATTATTATGTTAATAGCTTTTTGCCTCACAATGATGCCGTTAATCGCAAATGCTGAGGTAGATTCAAGATTTACAAGCTCTGCACAGTTCTTAACAAACATCGGTTATTCGCCTGATGCAGGTAGAATTGTTGAGGTTCATACCGTTGATCCTTATGCACCGATTGAAAAGAAACCGCTTACTGCTCAGGAAAAATTCTGGAGAGTTGTTAATTACCTCGAACCGGGTGAATATGACGACTGGGATTTCCCGAGCCACCGTACAGTTCATGATCATAAATGGTTTACTGATTACTAAAAAGAAGTTTAAAATAATCAAAAAAATCACCAATTATATGGTGATTTTTTTTGCTTTAAAAATCATATTTATCAGTTTATATAGAATGAAACTATCTGAGAAATTTTTATAAACGAATTAGGAATAAGACATAAGACTATAGTTAAAAAGGCACAGAAGTAGAGAAGCATGTCTGCAGTAGTATATTTAAACGGAAATGAAAGAAGTTTTGATGAAGATACAAAGATGTTTTTGATGACGTTAAAGTAAGCAAAAATAGCTCCAAGACTGAGAAGTAGAAGGATAAACAGAAGAGAAAAGTATTCCAGTCCGCTTTTAATAATTGATGAAAACAGGTAAATTTTTGCCAGAAAGCCTGCGGTCAAAGGAAGTCCTGCAAGACTTATAAGACAAATCGTGTAGGCGATAGAAAAATAAGGTCTTTTCTTGTATAACCCTTCATTATCAGCGATTAAATCACTTCCGGTATTAATATTGAACTGATAGGAAGCACACCATACTCCAAGGTTCATAAAGATATAAACTCCGAGGTAAAATAATACGGAGGACAGTGAATATACTGTCATAAAAGAAACTGCGCAGAGTATAAACCCTGACTGAATAATTGAACTGTAGCCCCAGAGCCTTTTGATATTAGTTTGGGAAATTGCACCAAAGACACCATAAATAACCGATATAACGGCAATTATCTGAAGCGCAAGCGTAGCTATCGGCATGTGCGGGAATATGAAAGCAAGAATACGTACCAGAAAGGCAAATCCGGCTATTTTAGGAACAAGAGATATAAAAGCACCTACAGGATAACTCGCGCCTTCATAAATATCAGGAATCCAGTTGGTGAAGGGCACACAGCCGAGTTTAAACATTATACCCATTATGGTTAAAAGCCCGAGGGCAGGATAGAAAAAGGTCGGGGAGAGTGAAAAACAGAAATCTGAAACCGAGTAAAAATCAATACTGCCGCTGAGCCCGTAGATATAAGAAACTCCAAAAAGTAAGAGTGCCGAGGCAAAACAGCTTTGAATAAGATATTTTATTGAGGCCTCTTTTGCTCTTTGGGTTTTTGTAAACCCGACAAGAAGATACCCTGAAACAGATAGCATTTCAAGAGAGACGAAGGCGGTTAAGAAGTCGTTTGAAATAACAAGGCAACATGCCCCAAGTACACCCGAGAAAATCAGAGTAACAAATTCAAAAGCCTTCTTTGAATATTCGCTAATAATCTTTCTCGATAAAATAATAATTAAAAGCGCTGAAAAGAGAATTAACGTTTTAGATACAACAGAGAAAAGATTTGAAGAGGTAAAGGAATTACCATGGCCCATCCCGGTTGTTATATTTATTGATAATGTAGATAATATGGCGGTTATAATTCCAAAAAGCGCAAATAAATATGCAAATTTATTTAATCTCTCATTATTAAACAGTGAAAGCAAAAGCCCTGTTATAATAAAGAACGAAAGAACGAGCTCCTGAGGATTATATATTAAAATATCATAAAAGAAATTCATTATTGTACTCCCAGCATATCAACAGTGGTATCTATAAACGGCATATATATGTCGGACAGAAAATTCGGGAAAATACCGAAGAATAAAACGATGACAGATATAATTATTAAAACATTCAGTCTGTGCCCTGAAATATCTCTTGTAAAATTCAAATCTCTTACACCGAAAAAGCAAGAGTGGAAAAGTTTTAAAATGTAAGCAGAAGATAGAACTATAGTAAATATTGAAATTGAGGTCAGAATTTTAGGCAGGGTTATGCCAAAATCAGAGGTCATACCACCGACAAAAGAGAGAAACTCTGCTATAAATCCGCTGAATAAAGGCACACCGACCGCAGCAAGAATAATCGGTATCGAAACGAACATAAAAAGAGGGGAATTTTTAAGGTGGTTATGAATATAATCTATGTCTCTTGTTGAATAAATTGAATAAAGAATACCTGCAACAGTGAAGAGCCCCGCAGCTATAATGGCGTGGGATATAAGCTGGAAAACAGCACCCGAGAGCCCGATATAATTAACCGAAAACAAACCTATAAGAAATATTCCCATCTGAGAAATACTCGAAAAGGCAATTAACCGTTTTATATCCTTCTGAACAACTGCAAGAGAAGAAGCATAAATGCAGTTTACCGCGGCAAAAAACATCAGCGCAGGCGCAAGAGTTAGGAATATATCGGGGAAGAGTGATAAATTAAACCTCAGTAAACCGTAAGCTCCTGTTTTTAAAAGAATTGCCGCAAGAACAATGCTGACAGGTGTCGGTGCATCGGAATGAGCATCGGCGAGCCAGGTATGAAGCGGAACTATCGGAAGTTTTACCCCAAAACCAATTAAAAAACAAATAAATGCAAAATAGATTATCTGAGGGGGATAAAGATTTGAATCCGTAATGAGCATATCCATATTCGAGGTCAGTACACCCGAGATTGAATAACTGTAAAAGTATATAGTAAAAATACCCAGAAGAATAAAAATACTTCCAAAGAAGGTATATAACAAAAATTTCATCGCGGATGCTTTTGCGTTTACGCTTCCCCATTTTGAGATGAGAAAATACATTGGTACAAGCTCTAATTCCCAGAGAAGGAAGAAGATGAACAAATCTTTTGCGCAAAAGATGCCTAAAATACACATTTCAAGAAGAAACATAAGTGAATAATAAATTTTAAAATCTTTTTTAATTGTCCGTTTGCTCATAACAAAGGCAATAAAGAAGATGAAGGTGGTGAGCAGAACGAGAGCAAGCGAGAGCGAATCCATAGAAAATGTCGCGCTTATCCCGAGGGTATCTATCCAATGTAGAGAAAAGAGTTTTAGTTCGTCCTCCAGAACAAGAACCGGGTTTTGAGACTGAAAGAGAAGCAAAAAGGTAATTGCATAGAGAAAATGACAAACCGAAAACCACTTTGAAAAACGTCTTACAGCGGTATCGGTGGAAGGGAACAGAGGACATAATATAATTAAAGATGCTATAAGGGGTGCAAATATTAGAAATATCAAGGACTGAAAGGATAACATAGTTTATAGCTCCTTAGCAATATAACTGTAAATCTGAAAGGCAAGATACAAAATAAGCCCTGCCGAAAAGACGGCATAGGCAATATATGTCTGAAAGTTGCCGTTTTGAAGTTTTTTGACGAGGTGGGATAATTTAACCGAAATAAAAGAAATTAATTTTACACACCCGTCAAAGATGTATTCATCAATGAATTTTAAGACTTTGCAAACCGAAATAAATAATATAGAACCGATAAATTTAAAAATGGAATCAATGTATGCGCCACGATAGAAGAATTTAACAATAAATCTTGGGATAATATTCCTTTTAGGCTTAATTTTTACTGTAATAAAGGCAACAGAAATACCTATCAGCGCGGCAGCTATTAAGATTAAAGCAAGCCCTAAATCGTGGTATTCCGTAAAGAAGAAATTCTGAGGGGTAATTGCCTTTAAAAGCTCATTATTTATAATTGCACCGCCGCACAGAGAAAGAAGTACAACACCTAAAATACCAAAAGTCATAGAATAAGAAGACATATATTTCATTGATAGATTAGATTCAAATTCAAAGATTTTTAAATACGACCTGAAGAGATAAACAGTTGTCAGGAAGGAAACAAGAACCAACAAAGATAATGTCAGATAAGATGAAGGGTTAAAGAAGGAGCCGTAAATGGCTTCTTTTGCATTTCGTCCGATAAATGCCATACCGGATAGTGAGACAGAGGCAATAAACCAGTAAAGCGCCAAAAGGAATTTATTATATCTTACTCCCCCGAGTTTGTTCATATTTAACTCATCACCATAGAGTTTTGAAACATATCCTGTAGTGAGGAATAATGAAGATTTGGCAAATGCGTGGGCGCACATATAAAATATTGCAGCGGTTGGTGAGAGTGCCCCTAAAGCAAAGAACATTAAACCCAACTGAGATGAGGTCGAATAAGCGAGCATTTTCTTGATATTTCGCTGAGGAAGCGCAAAAAGTGCACAGAAAATAGCGGTAAAAAGACCGACAATAAAAATTAAATGCAAAATAAATTCTGAAGCCATAAACATAGGGTATAGCCTCAAAATCAAAAATAAGCCTGCGCAAACCATAGTCGCGCTATGGATTAAAGCGCTGACAGGTGTTGGCGCCTTCATCGCGTCGACAAGCCAGGTCTGAAACGGGAACTGAGCTGATTTAACAAAAGCGCTGAGAGCAAGAAGTAATAAAATTGAAACAAAAGTTGTTTCGCTCATCAGAGCCTGAAGGTTGAAGGTTATTGCATCAAGATTAGTGAACGCGAGAATTTCGCCCTGAGGGAAGGACTGGAGATAGGAAACCGAGTAATAAATCAACGTGATAAGTGCGAGAAGAAAGGTAAAATCACCGATTCTGTTAATCCAGAAAACTTTTTTTGCGGCAAGTGATACATCTGCTCTTTTATACCAAAAGCCGATGAGAAGATAACTCGCAACTCCGACAAGCTCCCAGAAAATATAGGTCTGAATAAGGTTTGAAGAAACGAGAAGTGCACTCATTGAAAAATTAAAGAAATTTAAATAGAAAAAATATTTGTGGAAATCTTCGTCATCCTTCATATAGTCGTAAGAAAAGATATGAACGGCAAGACTGACACACATAAGGATAAAGAGGAATATTGCCGAAATATTATCAATAAATACTCCGAAATAAACACTTAAATTTCCGTACTGAAACCATAAGAGAGAGTTTTCAATAGTTCTCTGAACGGGAAACAGGGTTGAATAAAGAAGAAATGAGGAAAAAATAAGCCCCACCGTTGTTGAAAACAGAGTGAAGAAATAAGTCAGTTTTTTCGTATCGGTGAATTTAACGAAATGGTTAACGAGAATAAACAGACAAACCCAGACGGGCAGGAATAAGACAAGAAAAATATTGTGTTCGATTAACTCTGTCATCCTTTTAACTCCTCTAATTCTTCTGATGAAATGTCGGGTTTATCTTTAAAAACTGAAATTATAATTGTTAAAGCAAGCGCAACCTGAAGCGCTGAAACAGCAGAGATAAAAAGCATAAATACACTGCCCGAACCGTCTTTATCAAGATAAGATGAAAATGCTATAAAATTAAGATTAACGGAGCTCATCATAATCTCTAAGCTGATTAAAACCCTGATTAAATTACGGGAAATTATAAGCCCTATAATTCCTATAAAGAATAAAACAGCGCTTAATATGAGGTAATGAAAGAGCGAGGGGGATAAAATACTACTCATTTTCTTTGACCTCCTGATTTTTAGGGTTCTTATTAACAAAAATGAGAACCCCGACAATACCGATTAAGAGAAGTAGGGATAACAGCTCAAAGGCGAAAATATATTTTGTAAAGAGTGTATTTCCGATGATTTGAAGTGATGCTGAACTGTCAGAGAGCATATAATCATTCGTATTTAAAAATTCCTTTAAGCCAAAAGACATATCCTGTCTGAGTATTCCAAATATTGAATAAACGATTAAAGAAATTCCGAAGAGAGTTAAAAAGAACCTTTTTGAAATAAATAAATATTTTCTCTCATCTTTTATGGTGTTATAGAGCATAACCGAAATGACAAAAAGCACACTAAAGGCAACACCATAAATTGAAATCTGAACGGCGGCATTGAAGGGCGCATTTAAGAGAAAATATAAAAGCCCGAATAAAATGAAGGAAACAAAGCCAAAAAAGATACTGTAAAATATTTTTGGGATAAACACGGTTAACAGTGTGGTTATAACCAAAAATACGGCTGTGAGCCAAAATGATATTGTATTAATTAGTTCCAAATTACCTCCTGAGCCTGATTATCAAATCGATTTTGTCTGTCGATGAGTATTCATAGTCATTTGTCATTATTAAAGTTTTGGTAGGACAGTTTTCGGCGCAATTACCGCACTGAATACACTGCGAAAGGTCTATTGAAAGCTCATCTAAAACCTTCTTTGAGCCTTCATCTTCTTTTGTTGTAATCTTTATAGTGCCTTTAGACGGGCAAACACTTTTACATATACCGCAGGCGATACATTTGCACTCACCTTCAGCAAAAGATATTTTTCCCCTGAGATTTTTATGCTCTTTCTTTTTTTCGGGGTAAAAAACCGTAACAGGCTTTTTGATAAGGTTAGAGCCTATGGTGAAGTAGCCGATGATTAGTGAAATAATATGCCTAAAGAATTTTACCATAATCTATCTCGCCCCCATAAACAGTTTAATAAGGCAGACAATAAAAATATTCAGAATTGAGAGAGGAAGTATAAGTTTCCAGAAAAATTCAAGGCTTCTGTCTATTCTGAGCCGGGGGAGTGTCGCCCTTGTCCAGATAACGGCAACAACCAAAACCATAGTCTTTAAAATAAGCCAGAAGAATTGTTCAATAAAGATTAGAGGTGTTTTGATTAAATCAGAAAGAGGAAGAAAATCAGATATATATTTCCCGAAGGGTGAGAGAAATCCGCCGAGGAAAATTGTAGCCATAAAAGCACATAAAATAAACATTGACGCATATTCGGCAAGGAAAAACATCGCAAATTTCATTCCTGAATACTCTGTATGATACCCTCCTACAAATTCACTCTCAGCTTCCGGAAAATCAAAAGGCACTCTGTTCATCATAGCGACAGATGAGATATAAAACGTTATAAACCCTAAAAGAGAAGGGATGATAAACCAGCCAAAACAGTTATTATTTATGCTCTGCGCAGATACGATATCATTTAAATCAAGCGAACCCGATAAAATAACGACCGAAAGAAGAGAAATAAAGATGGGAAGCTCATAACAGAGTGTCTGTGCGCAGGCACGAAGAGAACCCAAAAGAGAATACTTATTCGCGGAAGAAATTCCCGCAAACAAAATACCTAAAATAGGGAATGACAGTAGGGATAAAAAGATTAAACTACCGACAACGGAATTCTGTACGGCAAAAAAGCCGTTGAAGGGAATATATGCCCATACGGTCATAATTGGCGCAAAAACTAAAATAGGCGATAATGTAAACAATAATTTATCTGCTTTTAAAGGAATTATATCCTCTTTAAACAAGAGTTTTATTGCGTCTGCAACTGTCTGCAAAGCCCCATGGAAGCCTACTCTGTTCGGACCAACTCTAACGGTAAAGAAGCCAAGAAGTTTTCTTTCAAGTAAAACAAGAAACAAAACAACAAAAAGCATTAAAACGGCAACAACAATGAAGCCTATGAGATAATAGAGCGGGATATAAACGTAATCGGGGAAATAAGAAATATTGAAGTAGTTCATCGGTCAACCTCCGGCATGATAACGTCAAGCGAGCCAAAGGCGGACATTAAATCGGAATACATTTTTCCCTTCATAATCTCGGGAAGTACCTGAAGTGCATAAAAAGAAGGTGTGCGCCATTTTACCCTTTCGGGGGTATTTGTTCCGTTGCCCCATAGCCAGCACATAATTTCACCTCTCGGGGCTTCAACAGAGCCGATGGTTAAACCTTCATCAATTTTAACAGTTTTAGAATTGATATTTAAATTAACTTTATCGTCAGAAATATTTTTTCTCAGCCATTCAATACACTGAAGAGCGATTTTTCGGCTCTCGAGCATTTCTCTTATTCTCATCTGATAGCGCGTGTAAGCATCGCCGTATATAGAAAAGGGAACATCAAAATCGAGCTCAGAATAAATAAGATAAGGTTTATCCTTTCTTAAATCAGCTTTTGAACCCGATGCTCTGAGGTTTACACCAGTAAGCCCAAAATTCTGAGCCTGTTTAAGTGATATTACACCGATTTCTTTTGTCCTGTCCAGAAATATCGGGTTATTAGTAATAATGTTTTCGTATTCTTTAACGTGAGAAGGGAATTCATCAAGAAATTCGGCTATTTTATCGAGAATTTCAGCTGAAATGTCTGATTTTACACCGCCAAAGGTGTAATAGTTATACATCATTCTCGCACCCGTAATATTTTCAAAAATGTCTAAAATACTTTCTCGTTCCCTGAAGCAGTAAAAATAAGGCGAAGTAGCACCCAAGTCCATAAGGAAACTTGCGAGCCAGAGGAGGTGAGAAGATATTCTGTTTAATTCCATAGTCAAAACTCTTATATACTGAGCCTTTTTTGGAAGTTCAAAATTAAGAGAGGTCTCTATTGCACTCAGATAAGCCTGAGAGCAGAAGAACCCCGAGAGATAATCAACTCTGTCAACTACAGGGAGGTACTGAAGACAGGTCATATTCTCAGCCATTTTTTCCATACCTCTGTGGAGGTAGCCGACTACAAAATCAAGTGATTTAATTCGCTCGCCGTCTAGCTCTTCTATGCACCTCAAAACCCCGTGGGTTGAAGGATGCTGAGGTCCGATATTTAGCTGAAAAGTGTTTTTTAAAGTTTTATTCATAATTCCACCTCAGCCTTTTATCTTCATTTATATAGTCTTTTCTGAGAGGATGCCCCTGCCACTCTTCAGGTAATAAAATTCTTTTTAAATTAGGATGATTTATGAATTTAACACCGAACAAATCATAAATTTCTCTCTCATCCCAGTTTGCGCTCTTAAAAACATCAACGACTGAAAGAATTTCAGGACAATTAACAGGAACTGACACTAAAATTATAACCTCATCAAGATTTTTTGAGGAATAGAGATAATATGAAATCTCAAAATTATCATGAATTTGCGCACATGATACCGATTTTAAAACGTTAAAATCACACTCGGGAACATTTTTTAAGAAGGTTAAAACATTAACAATGTCGTCTTTTGAAACAAAAAATCTTGTCTGACCTGATTTTAAGGTCTCTGATTTTAAGATATTAAAATTTGAACTTAAATCAAAATTCACTATCCCACCTCGATTTCAAAATATTTATCGTCATCAATGCAGATGAGAAGGTCCTTTTGGTCAATATCAAATTTTAATCTGCTTTTATGCGCTTTAATTTCATCGTCTCTGTCAAAAATATCCTGCGTTCTGATTTTCTTCTGAAGATTAATAATTGCTTCAAGCAGGCTCTCAGGTGTCGGAGGGCACATAGGAAGATAAACATCAACCGGAATGATTTTATCAACACCACGAACGACAGAATATGAATTTTCCCTGAACATACCCCCTGAGCATGCGCAGGCACCCATAGCAATTACATACTTTGGCTCTGCCATTTGCTCATAGAGTTTAAGAAGAGCAGGTGCCATTTTTTGAGTTATAGTACCCGCGACAATCAATAAATCAGCCTGTCTCGGGCTTCCTCTGAATACTTCAGAGCCGAAACGTGCAATATCATAGTTTGCACTTGAAACACTCATCATCTCAATACCACAGCAGGAGGTCGCAAAAGTTAAAGGCCAAAGGGAATTTGACCTTGCCCAGTTATAAACGGTATTAATTGCCCCAGCGATTACCTGCATCAGTTCCACCTCAATAAACCTTTTCGGATGGCATAGAACAGTCCGAAGGTTAAAATAACAATAAATATTGCTGCTTCTAAAAAGGCGAAAAGACCGAGTTCATCAAAGACTACCGCAAACGGAAAGAGAAGAAGGGTTTCAACATCGAAGATAAGAAAAAGAATTGCAAAGATGAAATACTGAATATGAAATCTGATTTTTGCTGTTCCGAAGGGGAACATACCGCATTCATAAACCGATTTTTTTATTCTGTTATTATCCTTAGGTCGCACAATAAAGGCACAAACGAGCATGCATAGTGCAAACAGGACTGATAAAACAAATATAATCGTTAACCCTAAAAACTCTTGCAAATTCACTAACCTTATCTAATCTACAAAAATATTATAGTAAAAGATTATAAGTCATGCACTAATTTTAAGAATTATTATAAAGGATAATTTTATTCTTCGGCTTTAAACAACAAAGAAAGTTCTACACGTCTTGAAGCATCATAGTCCTCAGTTTTATCCTTGGTCAAAACAGGCTCTGTGAAACTTTTACCTTCAATAATAATCAGTTTGGTTAAATCGTCAGTATATTTTTTATCGTAATTAGTTGTAAACATGTAATTAGCAATAGAATTTGCTCTTAATAAACTCAGGTTCATATTTTTAAGGAACTGCTCCTCCTGGGTTTTTGCACCATAGAAGGAATGAGAATCCGTATGACCTTCAATGATTATATGATGAAGATTTTTTCTGACCTTATCATTCTTCAAAAGAGTGTTAATATATTCAGGGAAGAATTTATCAAGATATGCTTTTCCGCTTTCTGAGAGTTCATAGCTGTTAAGATCAAAAAGTTCAACGTTTGAAATTTTTATCTGAGCGGTATTAGCATCAATATCAGCATCAAGCCCCTGAGCCTCAAGTTCTTTCTTGATTTCTGAGCTGAATTTTCTGGAATAATAAATTCTTTCTTTTTTTGTAAGAGTTTTGAGCTTTTTCTTCAAATGGCTTACCTGCTCTGTCTTTTCCCCATAGCCGGTAATTGCAAAAACGAAAAGAAGCATGAAAACAATAACCAAACCAAGCATAAGGTCGGTCATCGTTATCCAGAATATATTACTGTCATCAGAATTTTGAGGTTTTAATTTCTTTATAATCATTATTTTGCCTTAGAATAAATCATCAGTCATATCTTTGTCTTCTTTTTCGGTCGCCATTTCTTTTGAGTATTCCTGTATCTTGTTAAGTCCGAAAACAATGCTTTCGAGGTATGGCATAAGAGAAGTGTTCATTGCTTCATTGACAGTCTTTTTGAACTGTTCGGGGATACTGTTCAGGGCATAAGCCATATTTGCACTCTGTGTTCTGTTTTGTCTTAAAAGCTCAACGAGGAATTTTTCCGATGAGGTACTGTCAAAAAGTCTTGTTATGGTGTCTGATAAGATATTTAAAACGTTTTTACATTTTAATTCGTAAGTAATTTTTTCAATAAACATAAATAATATTGAAGAAGAAAGTGCAGCAACCGAAACCATAGCAGCCATCTGCATAGAGTGCATAATGCCTGAAACTGTATTAATGGTTTCTTCAGAAGATGAAAAGTTTATGTTTGCAAAAGCCGTAGCGATTGCAAGGAAGGTAAATAAAGGTCCCAAGCCCGTTAAAATTGTCGGAATAATGGTAACCAACTTTGAATTATATTTTGATAAAACCAGATTTTCTTCATTAAAGAAATACTGGGGATCAATTGTGGTCTGAACGGATAAACTCGGCTGAGACGCTGCTTCAAAGAAATTAGGGTTTGATTCATCTCTTGAAAGCGAATTTTCAGGGAAGAAAAGGGTACTCTTAAACTCAGACCAGACAACATTTACATAAGGGTTGGAGGAAAGTTTGGTATCAAGCAATTTGAATTTTACCGTCAGTTCATCTTTTTTTATGGAATTAAAAGTCTCAAGAAGAATTTTGAGGTTCTTATTTACATAATTCATTTTGGTAAAATAATAAGTCAAAAGTGTAATAAAAGCGAAGATGACAACGTAGGTTGCAAATTCAGAAATTGTTGTAAGAATGTTAATCATAATTTTTATCCTCTGTTGGTTAAATACTAGCATAAATTTCAAAATATTGACAATAACTTCATAAATGGATGTATAATAAAAAAATAGATAGTTGAAGAGGAAGAAAAATTACATGCAATGCCCGAGCTGCGGAGCTGAAATAACGGAAAAGGATAAGATTTGTCCTAAGTGCAGAAAGGTTTTAAGACTTGAATGCCCGATTTGTTCTACATTAAACACAAGAAAAGTATGTGAAAAATGCGGGTATGTTATTATCTCAAAGTGCGCAAAGTGTTCAAAAATCAATCCTACAATAAATAAAACCTGCGCTAACTGCGGAACTTCAACCTTTGCAAGTGTGCTTGTTAACACCTCTAAGCTCGAAGAGTTTGCCGTATTAACCTTTGATTTTGTAAACCTTGATAAAATCAGCTGGTCAATGGGTGATAAAAGGTTTAAAAAGTTCTATGACAAATTAAAAAGCGCAATAAAAAATATTGTCAAAACAAAAGAATTAACAATAATTAAAGACGGAAGCAACTATGTAATCGGCTTCAATAAAGATGATTCCTTTTCTGAATCTGTTGAAAATGCAATAAAAGTGTCCTTCAGACTGCTTGCGCTCGTTGCAAAGATTAACTTAAAAATAACAAAATATTCAAACGAAGTCTTAAAGTGCGCAGCTACAATATCAAAAATGGCAAGCTATTCCGATAACATTGATGTTATTTCGTTCCTGGACTTATATAAAGATGACAAAAAGAAAATATCGGCACTGACTGATGTTCATCTCTATTTAGAAGCCCAGATTTATTCCGTTCTTCAGGATAAACTTGAATATACTTATATTTCAAGTGTTTACAAAAACAAAAAAGAGGTCATGCTCTTTAATATCAATGCTAAAAAATATATAGATATTTATGACGATCCACAGTTAAAAGGGCAGAAGATGGTGGATGGAAGGTATAATCTTCCCGAATTTAAAGAAGATTTATCCTATCTAAAAGTTATCCAGGACAGAAATGCCTTTAATAAAAACCTCATTAACTTTACTTCAATAAAATGTAACTGGGAAAAGCTCGACGGGTATCAATTAAAGGAAAAACTCTTCAGCCTTGTTATAGGCGAAAAGAAATTTATACTTTCCTGCTCTGCGCCTTATGAATACACCCTTCCGGAAAAAGAAATCATTCAGCTTTTTGAACCTGCAAAGGAAAAAACAATTCAAATAATCACGTGCTCCCAGGATATGAAGGATATTCCCTACGGCTTTTGGAGAAAGATGCTAGAGAGAATTTATAACCTTTCAAATCTTTCTGAAAAAGAGCTTCAGGATGTGTATAAATACCAAATCGGTTTAGAGGACAGAAATAATCTGCTCAGATTTGTTATGAACTTTGAGGAACTCAAAAATTCAAATCCTTCCCAGGTCAATGAAGAAATCTCAAAATCGATTTTTAACCTCATCAAAAACCAGACGAATAAGGTATTTTATATTAAAAACTTTGAATATATGGATGAAACCTCAAAACTCATCTTTGAGCAGCTGATAAATAACTTTGATTCTCTTCCACTGAGCTGGGTTGTAGAGCTAAATCATCCTCAAAAACTTCATGATATATTTAAACCGCTGCTTGTAAACCCGAAATATTTTGAAGTTACAATGCTTCCTATGCCGTTTAACAAGATTATTCAGCCATATCTTCCTAAGTATGAAGCGGTTACGGACAGTTTCTATATAAACAGAACGGCACTTTGCGCAAAGGGTTCTCTCTACTTCGTTGATACGGCACTTTCTTACCTTAAAGAAAAAGAGATTTTTGTTGAGGAAAAATCGGGTATTAGGTTAAATTCGCAGGGAAATCTTATCATTCCGGCAACGCTTGACGACTTAATCAAGAAGAGGATAACGGCGCTAATGGATTATCCTCAGGTGTTTGATATTTTTGCGGTTTCACTCCTCTTTGATGACTGCATAAATATGAAGTATCTCTCAGAACTCTTCAGCGAATATAAATTTGAACCGTTATTTAAATATCTGACGGATAACGGATATTTATACAAGAATGGCACAAACTTCTATATAGCAGGCTATAATCTTTATCTGAAGATGTTTAAAGATTCAATTCCAGAAGAAAAGACAGTTGAAATCGCCCAGCGTATGCTGAAATCAACCTATATAAACAAAAATAAAGCTCTCAAAGTAAAACTTCATGAGCTCTGCGGAAACAAAATTGATGCTCTTAATGAAATAACCCAAAACATTGATATTAATTCCTCTTTGGGCGATTATTACGCACTTCTTCATTCTATAAGATATTTCTTATATCTGATTAAAAAATATGAAATATCGGATAACGATGAAGGTATAAGAGAAAAGAAAGAAGCCATTTTCTCGGAGTTAATCTCTAATGCCCGCCACTTCAATCCTGACAGTATTTCGGATATTATTGCGGTTATTGCTAATAAACTCAAAAAAGAATCTCAGATTATTGATTTAATCAATGTTTATCTGAATATTTTTGATTCCTGCTTAAATCATCAGAACTATGTAAACGGCTTCCAGTACCTTCAGAAGATTTTTTCACTTATACAAAACTCTCAGGAGGCGCAGGATAAATTCTCAAATATTCTGCCGATTTTGTCCATATTAAAAATTGATTTACTCTTTAATTTAGGCTATTTCAAGAGTGCAATTAATTCGGGTATGGGCACTATCAATGAAATGACGGCTGAATATATCGCAAAAATCAAACACACAGTCTTTTTGGATAAGCCCTTTGAAGAACTTTTAAATATTCTTATCTGTGATTTAACTCTGATGCTCATTTTAGATCATCAGACAAGTGTTGAGGAATTTTCGCTTCTCTTAGAAGAAAAACTAAAGAGAAAAATTCCCGCAAAAGAACTTTTTGAAGCACTTGAAAAACTGGTTATGGGAAAGGCTTATACTGTTCAGTATAAAGAAATTTATGGCGCAATACCCTTTACTGCAATGCTATATCACATTTTAAATGCCTTCCTTAAAGTTGAGGAGCCTGAAGAATTTGCGAACAGATTATATAGCGCCTCTTTAATCTCATCTCAGACACACAATAACCAGATAGAATACTTCTGCGCGCTTTTAATCGCGTATTCTTATACAAAACTATCAAATAATGATAAATCAAGACAGATAATAAAAATTATTCAGGAAAAATCAGCAAAACAAAACCTCTCAACTCTCAGTTATCTCACCTGCTATTTTGACTGCCTGAATGAAAGCGCAGATGAAGGGAAACTACCTTCCGTTCTTGATACTCTCTCATCTCTTCTTCAGAAAATTGAGAGCGATGATAATGTATGTTTATTCTTAAACGTAATGTTTAAAAAGTTAATGGGAACAATGCTTGAGTTATCGGGCAACACTAAACAGGCAGCTTACTACTTTGAAACCGCAAAAGAAATGCTCAAATAATGAAAAAATATCTTCTTATTTTAACATTTTTATTACTTTTTCCCTCCGCCTTAGCTGATGCGGAGTTTGAACTTTCCCCCCTTCTGCCTGTCACCGTTAAACAGGAAAAATCCACTCAGGATAAAATAAACGAACAGGCTAAAGAAATTACGGAAAATGCTACTGAAGTAAAAGAAAATATACAATCAGAATTAAAAGAAACAAATAAAAAATTAAAGAAAACAAAAAAGAATAAAAAAGATAAGAAAGCAAAAAAAGAAAAGAAGAAAAAGAAGTCTAAAAAAGATAAACCTGAAGAAGTAACCGAACAACAGGAAGAAGTCGTTCAGGCAGAAGAACAAAAACAGGAGGAAGTGATACAGCCTCAGAGAGAAGATACCGAGCATACTGTTGAATATTCAGAGGACCAGGACTTCAATTTTAAACATGAAATGCTCAAAATCTACGAAAAAAGATATGAAGAGAATAATCTCGACACCGAAAATATATTGAAAATAGCCAAAATTCATCTTGATTTAGGACAAAGGGCAATAGCAAAATCATATTATATGCAGTTATATAATACTTACCCGAACAGTCCCAGAATACAGTTTGAGATGGGTAAATTTTATTATCAGTGCAAACAATATAACGCAGCTCTCGAGTTTTTTAAACTATCACTTGCTTCAGGATATTTAAGAAACATAGAAGTCAATGAATATACACAAAAGACCTATGCAAAACTCGGTGATGAGGAAAATGAAGCACTCTACGGACAGATTATTGAACATTTAAAAGCAGGAGAATAAAATGGTACAGCAATTTCAGGGACAAATGAAGAAAAGACATTCGGTGCTTGTATTTTTAAAAGGCGCAACAGCCCCTTTGGTATTATATTTTGAAAATCCTTTTGCGGTGTATGAAGAATTAACTCAGGTAGTAAAAAGCCCGATGCCATCCCGAATAATCGAAAAAGAAACCATAGGACCACTCAAAAAGGTTTGCATAAACTCTTCTGAAGTCTGCGCCGTAGCACTTCAGGAAGAACAGTATATGTAATAATTTTTAAAAATTTATTATTTTAAAATATTCAGGGTAAATTTTTACTCTGAATTTTTTTTTATGAATATAAGAGGGATGAAGATAGTTTAATGCAAATAAACAGTTTATTATCGTTTATAAAGAATCATACTGATTTTGCGGGGAAATTTTCAGAAAAGAAAATCTCCGATTCTGTCTTCGCTAAATTTAACGAATACCTGAAAAATGCAGACAAATCAGAGGATAATATAATTTCCTCAGAGGAACTCTCTGAACTTTATGAAACAAACGGCGCAGAAATACTTGCAGCCTTTAAACTTCTTGTTCAGGAGCTCGAAAATGTTGACGCAACAGAAGTTACGAACGATTTATTCAATATTTCAAAAGATTTAATCGAAGGAAATGATGAGATAAACGAAGATATTTCAGCTCTTGAAGATATATCTCTTGATGATTTTATCGAAAATTCAGAAAAAACTGATTTTGAAGATGAAACACTCTCAAAATTCTGGGGCGCGATAAAAGAAAATGACGCTAAAGAAATTTTTGAAAAACTCGATGAAAATAAAGATGGGAAACTTTCAAAGGAGGAATTAAACAAGTTCTCTGAAATTGACGGCGAGAAAGATAATATTTCATTAACCGATTTAAGTCAGTTTATTAACCCTGAAACACTCTTGGAAGATGAATCAGAGACCTTAGAAAATACAGAAGAGCCTTCAGTTGGAACAGAAGAAACTGATGAGCCGACATCAACAAAACCGGACGAAGACACAACAACACAAGAGACAAATAAACCTAAAGAAACATCAAAACCTTCATCAACTCCATCTTCAACGGGCGGAAGCTATAATTCGGGCTCCCCGACAAATGACGGAGGCAACGTTGTTCCGACAGTACCCGAGAATGATGAAAGAACGGTTGAACAGATAAATTCGGAAATTAAAGAACAGGAAAGTTCAAGAAACGAAATCAAGTCTAAATCAGAAAAAGATATAGCAGAGAATGAAGGGAAAATATCTGAAGCTGTATCAAAAAGCGATTTGAGCGAAGAATTTAAAGAGGAATATGAAAACGAAACAAAACGTCTGGATGAAGAAATTTCAAATAAAGACAAAGAAATAGATGAGCAAACGGTAATATATCAGGATGCTCTGGCGAAGGCTGACACTTTAAAGAGCGCAGCAGGAGAAATTTCATCTCAAATAACAGAGCTTGAAGGAAAAATGAACAATCTTGGTGAAGATTCAGGTTTAAAAGAAAAATATCAGACAAGTATTCAGAATTTAACAACGGAAAAGGAAAAACTTGAAGAAGAAGAACGTGCTGAAAGAGATAAAGCAGATAGTGCAAAAGAGCAAATTGACGCTTTAAAAAAAGATAAATCGGATTTAGAAAAAGAAAAAGATAATCTTCTCGATACTCTGAGCGAAAAATTCAGCTCAGAAAAAGAGAAGGTTGAAAAAATCAAAGAAGATATAAAAGAATATCAGGAAAATATAAAAACTATCCGTGAGAATCTGGAAAAAGATTTAGAAACGGTTGACGGAAACATTCAGAAACTCAAAAACGAAAAGGCGCAACTGGAGCAGGCACCAAAGACCAAAGAAATAATTAATTCCAACAGACCTGTTGACAGAACACCGACATCATTAAATGAAAATATACAAAACGTAAACTGGGAAGACTACGGATATAATCCTGAAACAGGCAAAAAGTTTGCCGACAGTGCGGTAAATGTTGAAAGCAGATTAAGAGCAAAAGGGAAACAAATTGACCATAACTGTTTGGGCGGTGTTAAAGATACCTTTATTGACGTAACAGGAGAAAGCCCCTTCGGACTTCCCGAACAGGGAATAACTGTAGCATCACAATGCCTTGATACAATGAGAAATAATGAAAACTACCGAGAAATAACAGGAATTAGTGCAGGGGAACTCGGTTATCTGCCTGCAGGCGCAGTTGTTGTCTGGAGCAGCTCATCAGGAGGTTCAAGCCCTGCAGACTTATACGGACATATTTCTGTATCACTCGGTGACGGAAGAGAATCGAGCTCAAAAATTCGCCAACAGTTAACCTCTGTCGGACAAAACGGAAAACCGACCGTATTTATTCCGATAACTTAAAAATAATAGTCAATTTTTATTCACAAATTGTTTTTATATATATGAGGATTTATACAGAGAGGCAAAGTCATGATTAATTCTGACATTAAAATCAAAACAGATTTTACAGAATTTGCAGGAAACGGCTTCAGCGGTAACGGCTTGAGCGGAAATGGCGTTGAACCTGTTATCTTTGGCGGAAACGGATTATCCGGCAATGGTATCAGCGGTAACGGCATAAGCGGAAACGGAATTGAAATCAATTTCGAAGCAATTAACCTTGAAGATTTACTTGCATAGTAAACGACAAATTTAATTTAAAAAAATTTTTAATCAGCACAGAAATTGATGCTGAATTTGTCGTGTCGGTAAAGTTTCTTAATCTTTAAAATTTCCTGATATTAGTGTGTTTGAGATAGTAATTATTGATTTTAAAATTGCTTTTTTCTTGCAATTAAATTATCTTGTTGGTAAATTAGAATTTGCCGATATAATTTCGGTAAATGTTATTAGGCTAGTAAAAATAAAGGAGCAATATGGGATTACCTAACGTAGCCTATTTCTCAATGGAAATAGCAATTAACCAATCTTTATCGACCTACTCCGGAGGACTTGGCTTCCTCGCCGGCTCTCACATGCTGTCAGCAGGATACCTCCAGATGCCGATGGTCGGTGTTTCAATATTGTGGTCCTATGGTTATTATAACCAGAGAATTGACCATGAAGGTAATGTAGAAGTTGCATACATCAGGAAACATTATGACTTTCTTACACTTTTAGATCAAACAGTTACAATTAAAATTTATGGTGAAGACGTTAAAATCGCGGCATATAAATTAGAGCCCGAACTCTTTGAAACATGCCCTGTTTATTTCTTAACAACAGACATCGAGGGCAACTCGGAATGGGCTAAATCAATTACACATAAACTCTATGACGGAAACGAAAAAACAAGAATTGCACAGGAAATTGTTCTCGGTATAGGCGGTGTTCAGATACTTCAGGCTGTCGGCTATCCGTTTGACTGTGTACACCTCAACGAAGGTCACGGACTTCCTGCAGCATTTGAACTTCTTAGACAACACAACGGAAACCTCAACGAAGTAAAACAAAGACTTGTATTCACAACTCACACACCTGTTCCTGCCGGAAACGAAGTACACTGGGTTGATGAACTTTTAAAGGCAGGATATTTCGCAGGCTGCAGCAGAGAAAGAGCTGTACAATTAGGCGGAGAACACTTCTCTCTGACTGTTGCCGCACTCAGAATGAGCAGACTTGCAAACGCAGTTTCTCAGCTTCACGGACTTGTATCAAACAAAATGTGGAAGGATGTTGACGGAAGATGCCAAATAAGAGCTATCACAAATGCTGTTAACCTTCACTACTGGCAGGATCCCAGAATTAAAAATGCCCAGAACCTTCAGGCACTCCTTGATGCAAAACTCGAAATGAAGCAGGAAGTGTTTGATTATATTGCAAATAACGCAGGTAAACGTTTTGATCCTAACGTTCTTACAATTACCTGGGCAAGAAGATTCGCTGACTACAAGAGAGCATGGCTTATCTTCAAGGATCAGGAACGTATTTTGAAGCTCTTAAACGAGAATAAAATTCAGCTTATCTTTGCCGGTAAATTCCACCCCGATGATGTTTCAGGCAGAGAAATGTTTAATGAAATTCTTCACATGTCTTATACAATGAAGAACGTAGTTGTATTAACAGGTTATGAACTTGATTTGAGCGGAAAACTCAAGAGAGCATCTGATATCTGGTTAAATACACCATTAAGACCTCTTGAAGCATCAGGAACATCAGGCATGTCTGCAAATGCTAACGGAGCACTCCACCTGTCAACTTATGACGGCTGGACTGTTGAAGGTACCTTCCCCGGAATTAACGGTTATACAATCGAATATCCGGGACTTGACGATGATATTCCCTGGGAAGAACGTCATGAAAAAGATTATCAGTGCATGATGGATATTATAGAAAATCAAATCATCCCGACTTACTACAACGACAAAGTAAAATGGGCAACAATGATGAGACAGGCTATAAGAACTGCTGAATCGTACTTCAACTCAGACCGTATGGTTATTGAATACTTCAACAGGCTCTATAAGCCAATCGCTCACGATGATCCGAGAGAAGGCGGTGTAACCTCCGATATTGACTACAGAGTTGTTTCCTCCTCTGAAGGCGACAAAAATGCCTGGACATTTTCAAACATCAAATAGTTCTATGACAATCTCAGACGAAAAATCAGCACTCAGAAATTTAATCAAACAAAAGAGAACTGAACTTCCTGTCGAAGAAAACAGCAGAATTATTTGTGAAAAAATAAAAAAACTGAAATGTTACACTGAAGCGAAGAATATTTTAATATATTCTTCGCTTTCTTATGAAACACAAACGAAATTTTTATTAACTGATAAAGATAAAAACTTTTTTCTGCCCAAAATAAACGGTGATGAGCTTGATATATGCCCTTATATTTCAGATACTGAATGTAAAATAAACAAATATAACATTTTAGAACCGATTACAGAGCCGATTAATGATTTATCGGTTATCGATTTAGCTGTTATTCCCTGCCTCTGCGCTGATAAAAGAGGCTACAGACTCGGCTACGGCAAAGGTTATTACGACAGACTTCTGCCTGGATTAAACTGCATAAAAATTATCCCTGTCTCAGATGAGCTGGTTTTTGAAACAATTCCGACAGGGGAAACCGACATCAGATGCGATATTATAATTACGCAAAGAAATGTTATGTATATTTAGGTAAAATATTTGCTATTGTCCATTTTAAAGGTACAATAGTAGTGTAGATTAATGGGTTAAGGAAAATGGAATTTTTTAGAGAACACAAGAAAGCAGTTATATTGTTCGTAGTATTTTGCTTCCTCCTTTGGACTTTCGGAGTTATCTTCATCGGTTTAATGAACTAATACAACTTTTGGGGATAAAACGGAATGGGATGGAAGAGAGCAAAATACTATATAAGTATTGCCGTAATTGTCATGCTTACGGTAAATTTTACATGCGCTCTTGCTCTTCCGACAAGAGAAAGTATTGAGAGAAAAAGAAACGAAACTAAAAATAAGATTAAATTGTTAAAAAGGCTGGAGTTCCTTGAAACAAATAAACTTCAGAGAAACCAGATTAAACTTGAAAACAACCAGAACAAACTTGAAATATCAAAGAAACAATACACTTATAAACAGGCAAGAATTAACGATTTACAGGTTGAACTGACGGATACGATTAACGATTATATTGATAGTCAGAATGAAGCAAAAGACAGAGTTGTAGCTATTTACAAACACCAAAATGCAAACCTTCTTTTATTCCTGCTTTCATCCTCAGATTTAAACTATTTTCTCGACAGAATTTATTATCAAAATCTTGTTACAAAACAGGATAAAGCAGAGCTTGATAAACTGAGAGCAAAGTCAAAGAGAATTAAGATTTTAAAATCAACACTTGAGCAGGAAAGAAAAAATCTTGCAAATATGATAACAACAATGGACAGACAGAATAAGTCTATCAAAAAAGCTATTGATTCAAATACTTCCATCATTGAAAAATATCAAAAAGACCGTCTTGCTTATGAAAAGGCAGAACGTGAACTTGCAAAGCAGTCTGAGAGTTTAAGTACAATGATTTCAAAGTCAACCTCAAACAGCACGGTAAAAGTCACAACCGCGTTTGATTTGCCTTTGAACGGAAGATTTTCTTCGCCCTTCGGCTGGAGAATTCACCCGATATTTAAGTCAAAGACCTTCCACAGCGGACAGGATATAGCAGCACCAATGGGAACGGCAATTAAGGCTTCAAATGACGGAAAAGTTATTTACTCCGGCTGGTACGGAGGATATGGTAAAGTTGTCATTATTGACCACGGAAAACTTAACGGACATTCAATAACGACACTTTACGCACACATGTCGGCACAGAAGGCTCGTGTCGGCGAACAGGTTAAAAAAGGACAAGTCATCGGCTTGGTCGGTTCTACGGGATATTCAACCGGACCTCACTGCCACTTTGAGGTCAGAGTTGACGGAAAACCGGTTAATCCGCTGTCTTATGTAAAATAGAAAGGCATATTTTGAAAAAGATATTCTTTATTTTGGTTTTAGGGTTAATAATCACAGCCAACAGCGCAAATGCAGCAGAGTTTATGACAGACTTGGCAGCACCTGTTTCTGACTTAAATTTACTCAATAATGCGGAATTATCCGATGAAGATTTGGATAAATTTCCACAGGAGGAGGAAGAGAACAAATTCTCGCTCTTTAAGACAAAAAAGAGAATGAAGCCTCAGGATGAGACAATTTCCTCTATTGATGCAAACATTTCTGTCGGCGACACACCGAAGGAAGAGAAAAAGACAGTAAAAGAAAGACTTTCAGGTTTGAATTTGCCGAAAGTTAATCTGCCTTTACTGAACAAGAAGAAGGAAGAAGCAGTTACAAAAAAATCAGACAATAACGAAGTTTCAGACGTACAGATAGAAGCTGATTTTCTTGAATATTATCCTGAAAAGTCGGAGATTGAAGCGATAGGAAATGCAAAAATCTACCTTCCAAGCCAGGATGTAACCCTTTACGCAAATAAAATTGTTTTTAATCACGATTTAAATACAGTAGTGGCAAAAGATAACGTAAAGCTCGTTAATCAGGATTCTGAGACAACCGGTGACTTTATAAATCTGAATTTAAGCAGTGATGAAGGTATCATCGAAAACCCGATTACAAACACCTATGAAATAAGCATTAAAGCGAAAGAGGGAAGAGTTTACTCTGACAGAATTGAAGAATATGATGGTGTTGCAAAGATTTTAAAGAATTACGATTTAAAATTTGCTGCCCGCTCATTTGCAAGTTATGTTAACCCGGGAAGATTAGACCTTCACGAAGAAACTATGAAGGCTAGCGACTCAGGAATATATCATCTCAAAACCCAGGAAATTAAGATAAATTCCGAAGAGGAACACAATATAATCACTATGAAAAACACCGGTGTTTATGCAAAGAAAATCAAAATCGGTGTAGTTCCCCAGATACAGGTAGTATCAGGGAAACAGTCCTCTACTTTTGAAACAAATATCCCTGAATTCGGAAGCGCCTCAAACATAGGACTTTATGCAGGACCTGCAATCGTTTTAAATATGCCAAAGTCCTCAACTTTAAAAGTTGCGCCTCTGTTGACATATTCAGATAATAAACTCGGATTTGGCGGTTTTGCAAGATTCCTGCACGATAAAAACAGAACAGAAATTATGTATGGCTCAAGTGAAGATAAATTCCTCATCAACGGTCAGCAAATGCTCACAGACAGACTATCTCTCAGATATTCACAAAACACCTACCAGGATGAGTGGTTTTTGGGCTTCAGAAGACCAAGATATTCAGCTGATTTGCAATATAACAGAGCAGATTTTGTTGAAGATTTGGGCTTAACCTTCACCCAGAGATATTCGGCAGGATACTTTGTTGATGAAGATGACCAGATAGGTCAGGGCGAAATGAGAATGAGATGGATGACACAAGGTCAGAAATCCTTCTATCGCTATCAGAACAGAGATAAAAATGTTCTTGTTGATGCAGGTTTAATTTCGCAAACTGCCGCAACTGTTTACTCAAAAGGTGACGTAACAGGGTTATTCAGATTTGGTCCTATTTTAACTACAAGATTAGGTCCGTGGAAGCAATCTTTAATTTACTTCCAGTCCGCAACAGCAGGGGAATCGCCCTTCGCCTTTGACAAATATGCTTACGGTAAATCAAACTTTGTCTTTGTTGAAGAGCTGAAAATATGCAAATACTTAACTATAGGCTACTTAGGTTCTATAGCACTTTTAAGAGACTCTTCGTTTGACGATAATATGTGGCAGGAAAACAAAATTCTTCTCAGTGTAGGACCTGACTATGCTAAATTCACCTTAGGATATGACGTTAACAGGCAAAGCACAATGCTTACTTTATCAATGCTTGTAGGCGCTAAAGATTCCGAAATTGAATTTAAGAAAGCTACTTATAAAACAAACGATAAGGAAGAGAAAAAAGGCTTCATTAACAGACTGGTAAATATTTAACGTGAACTGCGGCAGCCCTCGTCCTGACCATCGGTTTTGCCGTCAAAGTCGTTATCGACACCGTCAAAACAGGAATAGACGGACTGAGGCGATTCTGCGGGAGGATCACTGTTTAAATATTTATCATCTATCTGAGCCCAGGTTTTATTGAAGCTCTCAGTCATTTCCTGAGCAATTTTTGTGTTTTTAATTATTAAAACATTTTCATCGTTTGCTTTTTCACCGCTTGAGGTAAAATTCATCGAGCCGATAAGAGTAATTTCATTATCAAATATAATTATTTTGGAATGATTTTTACCTGCAAAGTTTTCCGTCTTAACACTTATTCCTTCCCCTCTCAGCTCTTTATGAACAGAAAATTTGTTTGAAGCATTAGTCGCATCATTGATAATTCTGATTTTAACCCCGCGCTTTGAAGCTTCAATAAGTGCTTCCTTCAGATTTTTATGGGTAAGATAGAAGATAGAGATGTCAATGGTTGATTTTGCGCTGTTTATAAGCGGAATAATTTCATTTATGATAATTTTATCTTTAGGTGAAAAGAAAACGGAAACTTCAGTATCACCATTTAAAAGAACGGGGGATTTTTCAATCTTTTCTTTATCACTATGAAATTTACCTTCATACATCTGATTAAATTCTTTTGTATAATATTCTGCTATTTTATCAGAATTAATCAAAACAGAATAATTAGCATTAAACCCCGTTAAATCAGTCTGAGTGATATTACTTGAACCCGTAAACACTTTTTTGCCGTCAAAGATAAAGAATTTATTGTGCATAATCTTATTCGCCTGGGCTTTATTATCACTGTAATCGTAGCGATAATCGCTGAGAATATCGGCAAGTCTTTTGGTATCGGGATAGTATTCGGTCGGTGAAGTGGAATAATCGCTCACCCATTTAATTTTGACACCTCTTTTATGTGCATTTATGAGCGCGTTAAAGATAGCATCCTGGTTATGCAGTCCATAGACGGCAAAGAGAATTTCGTTCTGCGCTGAATTTATTTCTTTTAATAAGACTTTGCACGCTGAAGTCTGGCAGGAGTTTTGCGGTGTTTTAACCTCATTTAAGCCCAGGGGAAATATTTGTATGTCACCTACATCTATTAATTTTTGACTTTCAACTTTAATATCGGGAGATACTTCCTCTGGGTTAAGATAAACATTAATACAGCTTTTGCAGGGAATATAATCTGAAGGAACAAATTTGACAGGGATAAGTTTATACAATTTGCTCTTTATTCCAGTATCACAATTTAGTTTATGATAGCGTTTACTTTTTATGTTTAAAATAACGTAATCTTTAGCCTTTTCCTCTTCAAGTTTTTTCTTAAAACCTTCTTCATCTTTTGAGTTTGAATTTAAAACAAGATGTGAAGAGGTCATATGCTGAAGAAAATCAGAATCATTTAACTGAATAGTTTTTGTCTCAGGCTCATAGGTAACATATTTATGCAATAAAAAATGCTGAGCCTCCCTTAGAGCAAGATACTCAAGAAGAAATCTGTCCTCAGAAGAAAGAGTGTCCGGGATATAGAGTTCATCAAAGGTAATTGCTTCATCAGAATCCGGCTGAAAATTATGGTTAAGGTCGAGCACTACCGTTTTATAGTCAGGAACATCAAGGACTTTATACTTGCCGAAGTTTATGAAAAATACAAGAATAAAGAGAAAAATTAATATAAATACAAAGAGTAATTTCAGATATTTAAACATAAAAATTATTTGATTTCTTTTAATACCAAATTAACATCATTGTTGTTTATATCGCCTTTCAGCTGTATTCTGTAGAAAACAGTGCGTTTTTCATCGACAGGAATTTCAGGTATATTTACAAGTTTAGACTGATAAATTTCCTTTGATTTTTCAGGTCTGAAAGCTACTTTTAATATCCAGCTCAATGGAATTGAGAATATTCTTACTCCTTTTGAGGAATCTTTACTGTATCTGCTGAAAAGCTGTAAATCAGCATACTGTTTTTCCATTTCATAATCGCCCTCAATAAAATATGAAACCTCGGGGTTATAAGCGGTTATATAAATATTCTTTAGTTCTGTATTATGAACATCAAACGAACCTTTTATATCACCCGACATTGTTTCTTTTTGAGATAAATCATAATTTGTTATCTGAGAGAGTGTATATTTTGAATTTTTGAGCATAAACTCAGTATCACCCAGTCTTGGCAAAAATCCGTCTTTAATCTCAAATTCACTGTGGACATCAAGAAATCTGAAGAGGTCTTTTGCCACAAGATTAAATTTTGCATTTGCAGTGCCTTCAATCTGGTCCTGAAGATTAAGCATCATAAAGGCAGCTTTGTTTGAATTAATATTTTTTGCTTCAAACGACATTTTAGCGGAATTATTTTTAAAATTATAAGCACCGTTTGCGTTTATTGTTCCGTCGGCAAAACTTAATTCCTTCATATTAAAATCAAATACGTGATTTTTCAGTGCGCCCGATAAATCAACATTTTTGAGTTCAAAGTGGTCGCCACGTCTGATTTCATTTATAAGCACCTGCCAGTTATGTATTGTGATAGGAGCTTCATTAACCTTTTTGGTGATTTCTTCAGCATTAACCTCACGGGGCTGGGTCTGGACAGGTTTTTCTTCAGTCGCCAGAATCAATTTATCCAGAAAAAGCTTCATCCTGTTAATTGTAACACGATCATTAAAGTCATTCTTCGCAGACATAGAGGCTGAATATTTTTCACCGTTTAATGTTCCGTCTGCCTTGATGACGACTTCCTCATCATCAGCTTTAACCAGCGCTTTATCAATTTTAAACTCTTTATATCTTGCATTTATAATATCAAAGTTTCCGAAGATTTTATTCTGAAGATAATCATATTGTAATTTACCGCTGAATTCACCGCCACTGAGTTTTTCACCAAATGAACCCGTAACGGAAACAGGGGCATATCCATCAGTTTGACAGTTAATATATTGCGGAATAAAATCATCTTTTACCTTCTTAAAGAACCCGTCACCTTTGACTATGATATTTTCTTTATTGTTTTTAACAATAGAATAACCGAAATCTTTTAAATATAAATCGTTATCGACTTTTAGTGTCTCAGCGAAGATTTTTCTTTTATAATTTCTTAAACCCAAATAGAAAGTATTAAAAATCAAATCGCTGTTCTCGGGAATATCAAGATTATAGAAAACATTAATCTGCTGGAATTTGATTTTATACAATAAACTGATTTTTGCGGAATTTAAGATTTTGAAATCTGGTACATAATTGAATTTTTTGGTTAATGTGGTATTCAGAGTTCCGGTAACTTCATTATCCTCTGAAGTTAAATTCGTAATTTGTAAAGTCTGAACAACTTTTTCGTTTCCGAGCAACCCCTCAGATTCAGAGGTCATAACATTACCGTTAAAATTGAAAACAGTTTCTTTGAATAAAAACGGAATATCAAACATAACGGATTTTGCGCTGAAATTTTTGGCTACAGATTTACCCCATACCCCGTCATTATTGATTTTTAAGTCAATATCGATACTTCCGTCGTGGTCTTTTGCGTTTTCGATAAACTTTTTAGTCGGATCCTGGAATTTCTGGGCATGAAGAATAATGGGTACAAGCTCAGACACAGGAAGATTTTCACCCTTTAGAGTGAAATCAGTGTTATTGTTATTATCAACCAATAGCCCATCGATAAATACATGAGAGTTGCCTAATGTTATTTCAAACCTGTCTGCCTTAAATTTGCTGTCAGCTATATTGAATGAGCCGGAGTTACCGAGTTCTATGATTTTATTCAGATATGGTGTTTTAATCTGAGCCTGAAATTTTAATACATCATTAACTGATTCTATGTTTTTTGCATAAACACTTGCATTTTCTGATTCAAAAGCCAAATTCTCAATATTAATTTTAGGAAGTTTTTTAAGATTAAATTTGAAAGGAGTGTTATTTTTGTTATCTGATGACGCAAATTCATCGAAATTGTTTCCGTCAACATAAATATTTTTTGCATTAAAATAGGTCAGATAATTTTGGAGAAATTCATAATTAAGGGATAAATTTTTAATATCTACAACAGAAATATCGTTGTGCTTTGCGATAAGGCTGTCAATTTTAAAATCGAAACCAAGTTTTGGTGATACCTTCAGATTTAAACCTTCAAGCTGAGTTTCAATACCGCATTTATTATAAACAAGTTTTTGAAGTTTATTTATAATTGCTTTATTGTTAATAACCTGAGGAAGCAGGAAAATTGTTGCAGAATATAATATAAGCGCAACCGATAATATTGAAAGCAATGATATTTTAAGTATTTTTTTCATTTCATCATCCCAATTAATGTAAAAAAGAAATACATATTTGTACTTCAGATAATTTTATTATAAACTAAAATTGTAGATTTTATACAAGAAGATTTTTATATGGATAACATTTTTCACAAAATCAGTAATTCACAAAACATTATTTTCGGCATAGGAATTTTGATTTATATCATTTGCCTTTTTACAATAACGGATATTGCGCTGATGTTCTTTGCAACTTACGTTGTATCCTGCGCACTTAATCCTATTGTCGATAAACTGGAAAAGAAATGCAACAGAAAAATTGCAGCAACAATAGTCTTTAGCGCATTTATATGCGGTATATTACTTATGTTTCTTCCTATTATAATTATCGGAGGGAAAGAAATTGCACACCTGGCGGGACAATACCCTCAATATGTTGATATGGTAAAAGATTACATCACTACTTCACCCGTTGTTCAGGATTTTGCAAACTCGGGAGGTCTGCTTGCCTCCATAACAAGTATTTCAAAAGGCGGAATATATTTGTTTGTTGCCTTAGTTTTTACCTATTTCTTTATGGTTGACAGGGAATTAATTTTAAACACCTATTTGAGATTTTTCCCCAAGAAATCAAGAGAAAAAATGAGAGAGTTATTCTTTATATCGGAACAAAAGCTCAGCAGATTTGTTTCAGGTCAGTTTATAGCATCTGCAAGTGTCGGATTGATAATGATTATAGGTTTACTTTTATTAAAGGTTAATTCAGCCGTAGTATTGGGCTGTATTTGCGCAGTTTTGGATATTATCCCTATTGTAGGTCCTGCCATAGCTTTGGTGGTATGTCTTGCAGTTGTTTATAAATTAGGCTGGACAGTTATTATTCTGACAGGCATTATCTTTGCTATCGCACAATTTGCGGAAAATAACTTTGTTAAGCCTTATGTATTCGGTAAATTTATGGATTTACATCCTATTGTTATTTATATATTCTTATTTATCTGCGCAAAATACTTTGGTGTAGTCGGCGCAATATTTGCACCAGCTATAGCCGCAGATGCCTGCGTAATAATTGAAGAATTATATTTAAAGAGTATGGATGAATAGTTTAGAGATAAAAATGAAGGTTGGGAAGAAATGAAGAAATTTTTTAGACTTTTAGTATTTGTAATAGTAGTCGGCTTTGCAAATTCAGGCATTGTTTCAGCGGAAATGACCAAAAATTTTTACGGCTATCAGGTTAAGGACGTAAACATCAGACAGCTTAAATACGAAATAGACACTGCTATTGAGGCATATAAGGGCGAGGACAAATTCAACCCGCTCGAAAATGTTGAGAACGCTTATATTTATACTGACGCAAACAGCACATATTTTGTAAAATTATACCCTTCAAAACAAAATACGGATATTTATGTTGTTTCAAACGAAAAATACAATGTTGAAAAAAATGAGTTAACAGATTTGCTCACCTACTGGAATTATAAATTCTCAAAATTAGATGATAAAGACGCGCTTAAAGAATATCAGTTTGATTTCTATGCCCTGGCAAGAAAACAGAGATTAGGAAACTTCTATATTTCGCCTGATTTAGTAAAACCTTTAAAAACAGGTATGGCAAAAGTCAATAACCGTATGGCAAAAGACAATAAAAAAACATCGGTATTCCCTTATACACCGGATACTGAGCCTATCAATCTTGATTGCGTTGATTCGACAAGCTATTATGATGAAAATGCAAAAATCAATATTGTAGAAAATGAATACAGACTAAAACAAAAAGAAAATAAATATGTCCATGCTTATGAATATATTTTAACGAATAAGAACAGTTCAAAAGCAACAATTACTGCAACCAGCGAAAGACTTGCAGCCCTCAAAGACGTAACTACAGAAGCATTTGTTGATTTAGACAGGCTTGATTTAATTGATACCGTAGGAACTTTTCCTCCTGTATTACTTTTAACGGCAGGTACATCAGCACTTCTGAGTGTTCCTAACTGGGTAAGGTTAGCAAGAATAACGGCTGAATCAAAGAGATTTTCAAATGCACTTCCCGAAAATTTCGAGCTTAAACCTCTCGGTGAGATGAGAATTTTGGTTCTTAAATATAAAGATAACCCAAAACCCCTCAATTTTGACATTAAATTTGCTGACGGAAAATCTTATAAAATTACTTACTAAATATTACAATTATCGTAGAATTAAAATGGTGTAAAGATATGAGAAAAATTAGTTTATTTATTTTAGTTTTATTTTTAACATGTTCTTGTGCGTTTGCCGACCAGAACATCAGCTTTGTTTACATAAACGGCTCAAACAACAACAATGAAAAAATGGCAAACTGGTTCGATAAGGGTGTCAGAAACCTTCATAAGGTTTTGAGGAAAAAATTCCTTACGAATGAAACAATACAGAAGTATTACAAGGCAGAAGGCACTACACTCAATATTAAAGAAGAGCCTGTCATCTTTTTCTGGGGTAATCAGAGCAAACAGGATTTGGATTACGTCAAAAATCAAATCGAGCTTTCAAAGGCAGTCAGCTCTTCAGGCGCTTATTTGGTAAGAAACCTGTTTTCCACCTGTATTCACGATGCTATCTGGGTTCAAAAGCCCCAGCACATGATTCCGATACTTGATCAACTCAATGAAGTAGTAAAGGAAGAAGCTGATAACGGCAACAGTGTTGTATTATACGGATATTCCGCAGGAACATTTATTACTTATGAATATTTGTTCAGAAACCTCAGATATATTAACCTTGAAAAAATGTTTGAGAATTATAATGCGGACAAAGAATTTTTGAAATTTGTCAAAAAGAATCCCAGGCAGAACACCTGTATTTCAGCCCTGCTTGAAAATCATTCAAATATCGGTACAATTTCTCAGACAGGAAAGTTTATATTAAACCAGGATATTAAACAATTAAAAGCTAATTACTTAAAAATTGATGATTATACAAACATGGTTTGCGCGCCTGAAGGCAAAGTTGTCGGTGTAGTCAATTATGCAAGCCCTCTGCCTCTGTTCTATTCTAATCTGGCAGATGACGACTATGACCAGAATTATGCCGGTACGGAAATGATAAAGTATATAATGGAGAACGGAATCTTCTTTATGACAATAAACTTCAGAGAAGATCCTCTCGGCATTCCGACAAGCACTAACCTGAAAATCAGTGAGATACAAACCATTTTGAATACAGACCTCAAAGATCCTCAGGGCTTAATTTACGATAACTCGGGTGTATGGTCAAAAAGGCCGTTCCCGATGGCACATACATCTTACTGGAAAGCCAAAAATACTTTTGCAAAAGCAATAGTAAATACCTTCATCAACGGCTATAAATACCAGTATGGTGAAGATAAAAAATAATCTTTACTTTTGAATACTCTTCTTATAGAATAAGTAAGAGGTTAGAAAAACCTTATATATAAACCAAAAATGGAGAGGTGTCCGAGTGGTTTAAGGTGCAAACCTGGAACGTTTGTGTGGGGGCAACTTCACCGCGGGTTCGAATCCCGCCTTCTCCGTTTTTTTTATTGTAAATTGAAAATTGAGAACAGGGATGAGAACACGCACCAAACGAAGTTTGGTCAAGGGTTCGAGCGAAATTCCGTACGAACGAAGCGAAGCGAGTTCGGGTAGCGAGTGCGAAGTTGACGACAACGAAGTGAAGTCAACGACAGCAACGAGCGCAAAGGAATTTCAAGACAATCCCGCCTTCTCCGTTTTTTTTTAATTGAAAATTGAAAATTGAGAACAGCAGTGAGCAATAAAGATACAGATATTAATTTAAACAATAACAACAATCAAAACACGGTTTCAGAAGATACGAAGGAAATACTTAAAGGAAAGAGAAATAACAGTCTTTTCAACATCCTTCTTATGTTACTTATGATACTCATCCTTTATTACATCACTTGTGTCTTAATCGTAAAAGATGAGTTTATATGCAATAATAACAATATTTGCACATATAAATCATGCGGAATTTTTGATAATCCCATAATACAAAAGGAATTTCAGAGAGGGCGCTACAGCCTGTATGTGATAAACCGCCCGAAGAAAAATTCTCAGGGTTCTGAGGAAGCGATATACATTGTAGCTTTTTCAAAATCAGATGAAACAGAGGTTAATAAAGACACCTTCAAAATGTTTGAAGATGCTGCACACGACAAAAACGAAGCAATAAACAAAACCACTTACAGACAACCGAATTTAGCTGCAGGGATATTGTTAATTGTAGTATTATTAGGCGGAATTATTTATTTTATAAGAAGAAAAATGGAATAAGAAACAGGAATTACAGAAATAAATCGGAATTAATGATTTTTCTTCCACTCTTTAATCTGCTCTAATCTTGTTTTATATTTAACCTCAAACCCCTGCTCTGTAGGAATATAATATTCTCTGCCAACAAGAGAATCAGGAAGACACTGCATACTCGTCATTTTTTCCTCGTAATCGTGGGCATACTGATAGCCTTTTCCGTAATCGAGCTCCTTCATGAGCTTTGTCGGGGCATTTCTGATAACAAGAGGAACAGGCTCGGCTATTGAGTTTCTCGCATCTGAGGCCGCCTTCATATACGCAACCTCCATAGCATTTGATTTTGGCGCCATAGCCATATATATAACGGCTTCTGTCAGATGAACGTTGCATTCGGGCATACCTATAAAATGACAAGCCTGATAAGCTGCAACCGCAATTTCAAGCGCCCTCGGATCAGCTAACCCGACGTCCTCAGCGGCAAATCTTGTTACCCTTCTTGCAATATAGATAGGATCTTCACCTGACTCAAGCATTCTTGCGAGCCAGTAAACCGCGGCATCAGGATCTGAGTTTCTCATCGATTTATGAAGCGCAGAGATAATGTTATAATGCTCTTCCCCGTTTTTATCATATAAAAGCGACTTTTTAGAAATACACTGCTCTAGAATTTCTTTTGTAACCTTAATAACCCCATCATTATCAACATCACTGTTTAAAACGACCATTTCAAGAGTAGAAAGGGCATTTCTTGCGTCACCGTTGGCAAATTTAGCGATAGCGGTAAGAGCTTCATCGTCCACCTCAACCTTTTCGTTTCCAAACCCGCGTTCATCAGTTATGGCACGTTTTAAAAGAGAAACCAAATCTTCCGTTTCAAGCGGTTTAAAAACGAAAACCTTACAACGTGAAAGAAGAGCGGAGTTGATTTCAAAAGAAGGATTTTCGGTCGTTGCGCCAATTAAAATAATACTGCCCTTTTCAACAAACGGCAAAAAAGCATCCTGCTGGGCTTTATTAAACCTGTGGATTTCATCAACAAACACAATGGTTTTCTGACCGAATTTTCTGTTAGTTTCAGCCTGCTCCATAACAAGCTTAATCTCTTTTATACCGCTTGTAACGGCTGAAAAATCGATAAACTGAGAGTTTGTTTTGTTTGCAATAATTCGCGCAAGAGTGGTTTTGCCTATCCCCGGATTGCCCCAGAAAATGATTGAAGTTATATTGTCGTTTTCGATTAACTTTCTTAAAACTCTGCCTTCCCCGAGAAGATGCTTCTGACCGACAAACTCATCTAAATCCCTCGGACGAAGCCTGGAGGGAAGAGGTTGGTTTTTATCATTTTCAAACAAAGAATTTTGTTCCATAAGTTAGACCTCAGCGGGAATTTTTTCTTTGCTGACATCTATCCAGGAGAGCGAATTTGAATATTTTTCAAGTTCATTAATATTGAGTTCAATAGCACTGTTTGAACTTCCGCAGGCAGGAAAAACCGTATCATACTTTTTAAGAGAAACATCAAGATAGACATCGACACCATCGTTAATGCCAAACGGACATACACCGCCGATATTATGTCCGATGAGAGAAGAAACCTCTTCAGGTGAAAGCATTTTGGCTTTTGAATGGAAATATTCTTTATATTTTTTATTGTCAATTCTCGCTTCACCGCTGAACAAAATCAAAAGGGGTTTATCGTCAATTTTAAAAGACAGGGTTTTAGCGATTCGGTCGGGCTCGCAATTAAGAGCTTTTGCGGCAAGCTCAACCGTGGCACTCGAAACATCAAATTCCATTATTCTTTCTTCAATTCCGAACTGTTTAAAATATTCTCTTACCTTATCAACAGACATAATATATTTCCCTGATTTTCTATTTATAATATAATTATACAGGAAACATGATAACAGGCGGAATTATGATTAAAAATTCGGTAATTTCTGAAGAAATAATAAACATAAGGTACTCAGACATTGATTTTGATAAGAGTTTAAAAATGTTTTCACTTTTAAACTTTTTTCAGGATATTGCAAGCGATAATGCGGAAAAATTTGGCTTCGGCTATTCTTATATCCACCCTAAAAACTTAATGTGGGTACTTTTAAAATACAGAATAGAGTTTGACGAATACCCCTCTGACGTTCAGCAGGTAAAACTGATAACAGAACCGAGAGGCTGCAACAGATTATTTGCCTATCGTAATTTTGAACTAAGATGCGCCGATAAAAGGCTCGCAAGAGCATCCAGCACCTGGGCACTTGTTGACTATAACACAATGGAAATCGCTAACTGCGACAAGGTTTTTGAAACAAATGAGCTAATGACTAAGTTTGAACCCGTTGAAGGTGATTTAAAATACAACAAAATTCCCCCGATGACCAGCACTGATCACAGGGAAGAATTTAAAGTCAGATACAACGACATTGACGTTAATATGCACGCAAACAATGCAAACTACATCGTCTGGGCACTGGAGCCCCTTCCTCTTGAATTTAAGACGGCGCACAAGCTAAAAAATGTCGATATGGTTTATAAAAAAGAGATTAAATACGGAGCGGAATTAATCTCAGAAGTACAAATAACCGAAGATAACAAAACACTCCACAGGCTCAAAAACAAAGCAACAAACGATGATTTATGCCTCGTTCAGTGCGAATGGATATAACAAAAAAAGAAGCAGCTCTCAAGGTTGAGAACTGCTCTTTCAGTTTATATGAATACAATTTTTAGCTGTACATATCGATTATATCAACAGCATCTTCTTCGTTGTATAAATCATAGCTCTTTTCGATGTTTTCCGCTAAGTTTGAATCCTGCGCATATTCGGGGTATTTTTCCTTTAAGACGTTAGTAACGGATTTTGCGGAATCTGCGCTCATAACGGCTTCAACGAATTTTGCTGCAGCACTCATATCATCGAATTTTGAATTGTGAACAAGTTCGGACAGTGTCTGAAGAGCTGCACCGTTAGTGTTACCGCAGTCAATTTCGTCCTGAGCGGCATTTGCCAGTCTTTGGGCTGCTTTTCCGAGAATTGAATTTTTAAACTCACCGCTGAGCTCGTGGTCTAAAGTTTCAATTAACTTATCCTGCTCGCCTGTGCCGTATCTCTGGTTATATAAATTAACGATTTTGGCAAAATCGCTGTCTGAAATTTCATTATTGGATATAAGTTTATCAAGCTGTTCGCTGTTTGTGTCACGACCGTCAGTGTCGTCCTTCATCGCCTGGCGAAGTTCGAGAGTGTATCTTTTCAACTCATCGTTGGAAAGTTCTTTTTCCTGAATTTCATGTTCTTCTTCGCGCTCAGCCTGTTCTTTTTCAAGACGAGCCTGTTCTTCGCGTTTTTCTTTTGCTTCTTCAGCACGTTCTCTTTCGCGCTCGGCCTTTTCGGCAGCACGTTCTGCCTTAGCTTTTTGAAGCTCGGACATTTTGTCCATCGGTGTTAAATCTTCGTCGTTTTCTTCCTCTGCAATGTTGGTTGATAAGCCAATCAGATGGGGGATTCCTCCAAGTAAACTCACAATAATCCTCGCATTCTATATTTGTGCCTTATATATATAAAGTGTATATTTTTGTAAAAATTGCTTAATTTTATTGTGAAAAGAATATTTAACTTAACAAATTGTAACAATATAGCAATTTGTTGAAATCATTCGATATGAAGTCAGTTTAAACAGAAATAATTATGTTGTAACATTAAAATCTTCAGAGGAGGAAATAACCATTTCTGCATTTCTTGCACTTTGGGTGCTTGCATCGAAAAATCTGGTCGAGGTTTTGTTTAACCTGGGTTGTTTAAAGGTTGAGAGAACTTCTCTTTTCGGGGTATCTTTTCTTACGACCTTGGCTTTTAATCTGGGGAATAAAACTCCTGTTTTATCAACAATTACATCAACATGCTGAGTCGAGGAAAGGTCGCGTTTAAACTGTTCGGCACAGGATACAAAATTATCTGCACGATCCTTCGAGACATTGCTTGATGTCTTGATAATCTGTTGGACACCTTTATCTGTGAAAATAGCAGCCATTCCAAAACTTACAGGGCGAATATTCATCATTTTATCCTTATTTTTAAAATTATATCAGAATTAAAACCTCTGAATATTTTTTTTGCGCATGGTAAGATAGAGTAATGGATGGTACAAAAAAGAATTTCTTAAATATTGATTACGCAAAAGTATTTGGTATATATCTTGTTATACTTGGGCATTTTCTTCGTGATTTTCATATCGGAATTACACTGTCTAATTTTATTTATATGTTTCATATGCCCCTGTTTTTTGTTATATCGGGATTTTTATATAAACAGAAAACAAAAGAAGAAAATTATAATATAATAATCACAAGATTATTAATACCCTACTTTTTGTATCAATTTCTGTATTTACCGATAAAAGCAATATATTTAAGTGTTTCAGGCGATATGAATATATTTATTGTTTTACTGAAATCACTTGCAGGAATAATGATAGGCGACTGTTACGGTACACGTTTTTCAATTTTGGTCTGCAGTGTTTGTTGGTTTCTTTTAACAATGATTTATATAAGACTGATTTTTGCGAATATAAAACTCTCAAAAATTAATTTGATAACACTTTCAATAGCATCAATTATTCTTTTAAAAATACTGTTTATCCTGAAATTTGATTTAATCTTCTGTATTGATAATTTATTATATACTCTTCCGTATTTTATAATGGGATATTATTTTAAAGAATATATTTATCCTTCCTTTTCGGATAAGAAAAATCTTTTATCAAACAATTTCATAAAAATACTTTTATTTGTTTTGTCTTTTTCCGCTGTATATTTAATCCTAAAAACAAACGGTTTAATAGAATGCAATATGAAAATTAATCACCTTGTATCACAAAGGTCAATTCTTCTCTCATATATTGGTGGATTAGCAGGAACAGTCGGGGTTATACTGTTCTCTGATTTGATTAAAAAAGATTTTAAATTTATTCAGGTAATATCAAAAAACACTTTATTTATTATGTTCTTCCACGTTTTCATACTTCTTATATCAAAAGTAGCGGGAATAATACCTTTTGCACATAAATATTTTCAGGGAATAAATCTGTTCATCTTCGTTATTATATATGGAATAGTAATGTTAATCTTTTCCTATTACACAATTTTGTTTCTTGAAAAAAAGTGCCCGATACTTCTGGGAAAGACAAAAAAGAAAAATAACCTTTAAATTCTTAAATGCGCAAAACAATACCTGATAAACGAAATGCAGAGTGTCGTTTAACTTGAAAATATTTGCGCCCGATGGGAATCGAACCCATGTCAAAGACTTCGGAGATCTTCACTCTATCCGACTAAGCTACGAGCGCATAAATATATTTTATCCTATTTTATAAAAAATTAACAGACTAAATTTTCATACTGCTTGAATAATAAGTGGGATATGCGCTTACAAATTTATTAGAATTAAGATTTGATGCCATTTTAACGGAAAGTTTCGGGGTTTCATCAGACTTTAGAGCAGGTTTTGAGAGTTTATTTCTCAAAATAGGAACAAGAAGGTTTGTAGTCAGAATTGCAGCGCCTATGGTTGCAATAATACTGATACCTTCTCTGCATCTTTCCATTCTTCTCATCAATCCCTTATACTGAGAAATGTTTAGACTGTTACCGGTTTTGGCGGGATTAAAGAAACCTGTTTTGGCAAGCTCTTTGTGAGTCATACCGTTCATTGATGCAATAGCATCAGAGACCTTTCTGACGTTGTCGTTCAGCAAATATCCTCTGTTGGTGAAAAACTTGACTATCTGTTTTGAAGAAGTACCCGTCAGCCAGGTCAGACCGGCACTAAGCATACAGTCGTTTCTTTCCTGGTTAATCAAAAAGGCTTTTTTATCCTCAGGAATATTTTTATTTGCCTTAATACCAATCTGCTGGGCAACACTGGAGGTAATTGTTCCGATGATTCCCATCAGAACAAGCATTGTAGATGCGGAATCAACGTGGTTTAAAATAAACTTTTCGATTTTATCAACAGTAGAAGGATTCATTATTGTTTATCCTTTCCGCCTGTTGCTTTGGAGTAAATTTTAGATGACAAAAGCTGGGTTAAAGGTGCATCTAGGAGGAAATTTGTCGCCATCATAACAACAATGGCAAGTCCTGTACCTAAAGCACTGCCGTAGTTTTTGACCTTCTGGGTGTAGTGAACGATACCTGAAGTATCAGAAGGAAGAAGCCTTCCTTTATCTATAAGATGATTAACGAGTTTTATACAGCCTTTTCTGATAAAAAATCCTGTTGTAGCGCCGACAAAAGCCTTCGCACAGTTTTTACATGCAGAATATATTCTTGTTTCTTTATCTACCTTTTTATTGTGTAAGTCTATCCACGGCTGCATAATAACACCGGTAACACCGACCAGAAGTCTCTGCTCGGCAGGAGAAATATTTTCGAGAGCGAACTCAGTCAGCTTTTGGTATCCTTTGCTTCTGCAGATACCTTTTGCAGCCGAACCGACATTTTTCCCGATTCCTGTTATATTTGCGATAGTCATCTTACATTACACCTAAATATTAAAAAAAAAATTTTTTGTTAAATTTCCAAAAATTAAATTTTTTTCACGAAAATTAACAAAAAAGATAAAAAATTTCATAAAAAAGAGAGCAGGTCATAAGCCGAATTCTGTTTCTAAACAATCATCTGTCTCGAATTTGGATTACTCCAAACCTCTAGCGATTTTTCAAAAGATGACGGGCCGTCTTAGCCTTTTATTCAATCTTGCACCCGACCGGAGTTTACCGAGCAGGTATCTCTCGATACCTCTGGTAGTCTTTTACACTACCGTTGCACCTGAACCCTAAGAAAGAGAGTAAGTGGGTTGTTTACTTTTCTGTGGCACTAGTCCTGAGGTTGCCCTCGGCGGAGGTTATCCGTCGTTCTGCCCTAAGGTGTTCGGACTTTCCTCATATAAGATAACTTATACGCGATTATTCGACTGCTCTCAACAATATTATCTCATAAACAACCGAAGTTTCTATCCGTAAATTTATGAAACTTAAAACGAAATGTAAATTCTTAACGGAAACATATTGTAATATTTCAAATTTATGTGTAAAATATAATTGTAGTTCATACATGTTTTTGTTTTTGTGATAGTTCACATATATAAATCAGGTAGAGCAAATTCTAATCAACATTGTAAAATTAAGGTTAAAGGCGATTATACGCAAAAGGAAGAATTAATATAATTTTTTGCTTAAGGAAAAAGGGGCAATTTGTATGTACGTAAATAAGTGTATTAAATGTGGTAAAGAGTTCGAAACAAAGAATCCTAAGAGGGTAATATGCCCTGATTGCTTATATTCGGATAAAAAATATACGGAAGATTTATCAAACGAGGCAGCTAACGCTTCTCAAACACAAAGTGATTCCCCTTCAAGAGGTTCTTATTCCTTTGGTACGGAAAATCCCGAAAGAGAATATAAACCTTACGACAGACAAAATAACGGTCAAAGACCTCAATATAACAGAAATAACAATCAAAGATACGGAAACGACAGACCAAGATATAACCAAAATAACGGCGGTCAAAGACCATACAATAATAACAGATTCAGAAATAATGACAGACCAAATAACGGACAACGTCCGCAACGTAATAATTTCAACAGACAAGGCGGAGGTTTCAACAGACCGCGTCCTAATAATAAACCGAAAAGACAAAAGCAATTACTTGTCAGCAAGGAGCAAATAGAACAAATTGAAATTTTGTATAAGAAGGCTTTACCGTTGCCGAATCCTGATGTTCATGAA
>JAFXYZ010000066.1 GCA_017541465.1 bacterium
AACAGAGGAAACTCAAAGGACTCAAGATACTGGGGCACAATCAAAAAAGACAGGTTTATAGGAAGAGCCGTTCTTCTCTTCTGGCCACTGAACAGAATAACTCTTTTTAAGCCCTCTGACTACAGCGAACTGAATAAGTAGTTATGAGAATAGTCGTTGTCGGGTATGGAAGTTTATTTCGGGGAGTAATTGAAGGATGCCTCGCTTCAGGACACAGTGTTACCGGGGTATTGAGGGTTAATAAAGTCCGATATTCACCTGTTATGAACTTTTTTATCGATTCTCTTTTCCCCGACAGAGACAAAATTTTTGTAAATAATTTAAAACTAAACGATATAAATGTTTCCTCTGTAAACTCTGAAAAATTCAAAAAAATACTGGTTAATCTGGGCGCGGATATAGTGTTTGTGTCCTCCTGGTGCGAAAAATTTCAGGAAGAGACTATAAAAATTCCCAAAATCGGAACAATAAACCTTCATCCTTCACTTCTTCCAAAATACAGAGGTCCAAACCCTTATGCTCAGGTGATAAAGCACGGGGAAAAAGAGACAGGGCTGACTTTTCACCTTATGGATAAAGAGTATGATTCGGGGGCAATTTTAAGACAGAAAACCATCCCGATTTCGGAAAAAGAGACAGGTGAAAGTTTGAGGGAAAAATGCGCTCTGTACGTCAGAGAAGAAACTCAGGAGCTTCTAAAGGAGTTTGATAACGGGTTTATAACCCCCGTAAACCAAAACCCGAAGCTCGCGACATATTTTCCCCAGCTAACCCTCTATGATTCAATTCTTCCGTTTTCGACAGAGAGCGCAGAACAACTGGACAGAAGGATAAGGGGATTAACCCCCTGGTTAAAGTGCTGTGTTCCTTTAAAAAATGACTTTTTTATGTTTAAAGAGTATGAAATACTTGAAGGAACGGCCGAAAAAGAGTTTGGCGAGATAGTTTATAATGACGGCGAAAGGGTTGAAATAGCAACCCTTGACCACAAAATTATGGTGTTCAGAGGGGTTTATCCCGTTCTTTGCCTTCCCCGGTTTTTGCATAAAAAATATGTGAAACATTTCCTCAAAATCGGGAAAAAAGCAGTTTAAAAGAACAAGAAAGTAGCAAGTTGGGCTTTTAGCCCAACAAAACTACCAAGGATAATCGTCTGCGATTCTCCAACCGTCTCTAACAATAACTGCCGCACAAGGTGTACCTTGTTGATTTTTATGACAGTTCCAAGCAGAATTAGATAATAAAGCACTTCTTGATGATATTCCATTACCAAAATCCGGTACAATTTTCCCAACAAATGGATAATAAATATGATTTGGATTAACATAAATTAGGTATTCAAACATAAAAACATCTCTGCCAAATTTATTGGGTTTTTTATCTCCATTAATATCTATAAGAATTGATAAACGTTTCCAATCTGAAGATTGAGATTGAACATAACAAGATATTGAAGTACCATCAGACAAATAAAATCTTACTTGATGATTTACTCCATCATTTGAATCCGGATCGACAGGAGAACCATTCAGAAAATATAATTCGCTATTCCAATTACCTTCTGCCAATGACATCGGTTTTTTTGCAACATTCATATATGGAATCATATATTTATTAACAAATGTTTTAGCATCTTCAACATTTCCATGAGTCCCAATTTCCCAAGTAGTAACAGGTCCATAATCGGCAATTGCTCTTGCTGTTGTTTGAGCCAATGTAGAATATGCTTTTTTTCAACCTTGTAACAGTCTGCTCCTTTTGATACTTTGTTATTAAAGTCGGAACAGTTATTGCTGCGATAACACCTATAATAACGAGAGTAATCAGGACCTCTGCTAACGTAAAAGCATGATTTTTTTCATAATAAGGGATAGAAAAAAGTTTATTATTTAAATTAAACATAATATCCTCTCAATTTTATAACTCTATAAAACACTAATAATATTATCATATATTCCACAAAATAACAAATATTAAACCTCCTGATAAATATTATTTACATCAATATTCATCTTTCGTGGTATAATCATCCCATAGATTAAAAGGGAAATTAAATGTTAGATTCATCGGCGATTTATGAAGTTACGGACTTCGTTTTGGGGACTACAAAAACAGGAACAAAAATGGGGACACTAAACCTCAGAAACACCAGTGACAACACTGTTTTAAACTGCAAGATTTGGGAAGAGGCGCTAAACAGAATAGACCCTAAAAATTTCAGAACATGAAGTCTTATCAGGATTAAAAACGGTTCTTTAAATGAAAAATACAATAATTACATTGTTAATGAAGTTGAACTCGTCAAAGAAGCCAAAATGGGAATGAGCGAGGAGCAGAGAGAAGAGGTTTTCTCAAAGATTCTCGAATACGCGAATAAAATTCAAAAGCAGGATTTAAGAGAATTTATCCTGTCGCTTCTCAACAAATACAATAAAGAATTTAAGACTGCGCCTGCCGCAAAAGCTATGCACCATAACTATATCGGTGGTTTAACCGAACACACCTATGAATGTCTTAAGATAGCAGACACCGTACTTTCAACTTTTTACAAAAAAGTTGATGCTGACATCGTTTATGCTGCCTGCATTCTGCACGATTTCGGAAAAATTCACGAATACAATTTTGACCTTGAAACGGGAATTATTTCCTATAACAATGATTTTATCAAAGACTGGATTTCCCACTCTCAATGGGCTTTTACGGTCTGTATGAGCAAAGGTTATAAAGATATAGCGAAGATGGTAGCCGCTCACCACGGCAGAACCGAATGGGGCGCAATTATTGACCTCGACACAAAAGACTTAGAACCCTTTGTTTATTTAATTCACCACATAGATGATTTATCGGCAAAATTCGGAAAAACAAGTGTCAATGACCTGGAATAAGGAGAAAATAATGAAAAAAACTTTAATAATATCACTTTTGGGCGCACTGATGATTTTCACTCAGGTGACGGCGCAGGCTGCAATAAAAGACAGTAAAATCAACGCAAATGCGGCAATAAAGAAGCTCGAAGCCGGAACAATTCTCAAGGTAAGACTTCAGGAGCCCATCGGAACAGCCTACCTCAAAACTGGTGCGCCGTTTACCGTAACCGTTATGGAGGATATAAAAGAAGGCAAAAAGATTGTCGTACCTCAGGGAACTTTAATCAGAGGCTCTCTCAGCGATGTTTCACCCGCAAAGAGATTCAGCAAGGGTGCAGCTTTGGGTATGTATTTTGACCACATCGTAAGCCCAAGCGGAAAGCAGATACCTATTGATATTGCACTTTGCAACAACAAATATCTGACCTATGACGGAAAATTGAGCACAAAAACGAACTACGGAACGGCTATCAGACAAAATGCGCAAACAGCAAAGAATATCATCACAAAATCAACGACCTGGTCGTGGGAAAAGGGCGATGATTTATTCAACGGCTTCCCGAAATACATCTTTGCGCCTGTCACCGCTATTTTTGCAACACCCGTTGCAGGTCTTTATTTCGTTGGCGATGCAGTTGTTGATATGATTAAAAAAGGTGATGAAATTGCTATCAACCAGGGCGAAATTTTGTATGTATATCTCGTAAACTCGGTTGATTTACCTGTTTACTAGAAAGAAAAATTATGAGAACAATAACACTGATTAACGGAGACGGCATAGGGCCTGAGATTTCAGAAAGTACACTCGAAATCATTGAGGCATCGGGGCTGAAAATTAACTGGGATATACAAACCGCAGGACAGAAGGTAGCGGAAGAAGAAGGAACACCGCTCCCCAAGAGGGTTATCGACTCCATAAAAAAGAATAAAGTTGCCCTGAAAGCCCCCGTTACAACCCCTATCGGAAAGGGCTTCCGCAGTGTTAATGTTCAGTTGAGAAAAGAACTTGATTTATATGCAAATATCCGTCCCTGCAAAAATATCAAAGGAATTGAAACAAGATTTAACGATGTTGATTTGATAGTTGTGAGGGAAAATACCGAAGATTTATACGCGGGAATTGAGAGGAAGGTGGATGAAAACACCGCAGAATCAATAAAGATAATAACGAGAGGTGCATCGGAGCGCATTGTTGATTATGCGTTTAATCTTGCGGTAAAACAAAACCGAAAAACCGTCTGGTGCGTAACAAAAGCAAATATCTGCAAGCTCTCTGACGGATTATTTTTAGAGAGCGCAAGAAAAATAGCCCAAAACTACCCGGATATCGAATTTAAGGAAATTCTGGTGGACAACCTTTGTATGCAGCTGGTTCAAAACCCTTCTAAATTTGATGTACTTGTACTTCCCAACCTTTATGGCGATATAGTTTCCGACCTGACTGCAGGCTTAATCGGAGGGCTCGGAGTAGCGCAGGGCGCAAACATAGGGAAGGAATGCGCTGTTTTTGAGCCTGTTCATGGTTCTGCTCCCGATATAGCAGGGAAAGGGCTTGCAAACCCTGCTGCCTTAATTTTTTCGGCAGTTGAGATGTTGAAATATATCGGTGAAACAGGTTATGCCGATAAAATTGACAGAGCAATAAGAGAAACGATAGAGAACAAGGACAGTTTGACGAAAGACCTCGGCGGAACTTCGACTACAAGAGAGTTTACGGACGCAATTATCAAAAGGTTAAGATAACCCTCACCCCGCCCCTATCCCAAAGCAGCATGGCAGACTTCAGTCTGCAAATGATAAACAACTATATCAACTTTGTCTTTTTAATTCTGTAAATATTTTTAAGTTTTGATTTTTTGTTATGGAAAATGTTGTATTTTTTCATCTCTTCAATATATTCGCCGAGTTCCTGAGGGTGATTAACGAGAATATCAATGGTTTCAAAGGCAATTTCAAGCTGGGTATCGCCGAATTTGGTGATATTTGGAATAGCAATATCGGGTGTAAGTCCTGTCTGGTAAATATCCTCACCTTTTGGAAGAATATATTTTCCTGTTGTCAGAAGTATTCCCGTCATATTCTGAAGGGGAATTACCTTTTGAATGGTATTTTTGCCGTAAGTCTGTTCGCCAACTATTATTGCGCCCAAATTATCTCTGAGCGTACCCGCGAGAATTTCCGCCGAGCTGGCGGTAGAGTTATTTGTCAAAATGACGACGGGTTTATCAATAAAGGGTTTATTGTGCTCCGCAAAAATTCTGAAATAATAGTTACCTCTTGATTCAAGACTGACGATGAGACTGTCCGAAATCATCAAATCTGCCATGTTTATTGCATTTGTAAGGATACCGCCGTAATTATTTCTTAAATCTATAATCAGCCCTTTTGCGCCGTTTGTTTTTTGCAAAATAACATCAAAATCTTTAACGGCATTATTTCCCATAAAATTTTCAATTCTGACATAGGCGATATTGTCGTCAGAGATGTAATATTCCATATTTTTGATGTTGATGTCGGCAATATTTATCTCTTTTTCAATGAGTTTGCCGTTTCTTTTTATCTTGAGCTTAATTTTCTTCTTTGATTTATCGGAGGTTAAATCAGCAAGAGAAGCCAAATCAAATTTTTTGACATCGACATCGTTAATTTTGAGCAGAAAATCGCCTATTTCAAGCTCTTTCAAATCGGCAGGCGAGTTTTTGATGATATTATCAATAACAACACCATCTTTGATCTGTTTAAGGTTTGCGCCTATCCCTGTGATATGGGCGTCCATCACGACCTTTTGTTTTTTGTACTGTTCGGTCCTCAAAAACACCGAGGACTGGTCATTAAGGCTTGCGAGCATGGTGTTTATTGCAACATCGGCATCATCAAGAGTAACAATTTGGTTCAGATACTTATATCTCCACCTGTACCAGTCCTGATTATTCATGGAAATATCGTAGTATTCGTTCCTGATTTTCCGCCACGCATTGACGTAAAGACGTTTTGGCGCAATCTTCTGCTTTTGGTTCATCTCACTCAGGAATTTGTCGAATTTATTTTCCTTCTGAACGGTCGGGGTATCAACGAACAAATATACCCCTGAGAGCATAATTGCCCCCATAACGGTAAAAAATAATATTCGTTTCAGATTAAGTTCTTCTGCCAAAACAGTCCCCTTTATCTCTTTAATTGTAAACTATTAATATTTTTCTTCAACACCAGGTTAAAATTTTGGGATAATTGTTTACATTTGTAATTTTTCAGAACAAAAACGGCAAAAAATTGAGAGACTATCTTTTTATATAAATAAGAGGTATAATTTATATATGGCAAGAGATAATATAACCGATATTTCAGAGATAATTAAGGCTAAACAAGAGGAAGAGCCTGAAATTGAAGTGCATAAAAAAGCCGTTGAAAATAAGGTTACGGATCCAATATTGCAGGAAAAATTAATCATCTGCCATAGTGAAAAGAAAAAGTTTTCGATTAAAGATTTGTTGAGATAAAAATTTATTGAGTTATTTGTCGTGTTTTACAACACGACCTACTACTTTTAAACCCGACATTTTTGTATATTTCATATATTAATAATTAATTGCACCTTCACGAAGAACTTTGCAGGTGCAACCAAAACCAGTAGAATTTTTATTACAAGTATCGTTATCACAACCTGCAGGATATAATCCGTTTGGTTCAAGAATAAAAGCAAATAAATCTCGACCAATAGCATTAGGTTTTTTAGCACCGTTAATATCAATCCAAAACTCTGCACAAATACGATGAGTATTTGTACCTTCTCCGGAATAACCTCCCGTACAAGTCGGTTCTGCTTTAATTATTGCAACATAAGTACCATCTGCCAATACAAAGTTTCTCGCAGCGGCATTTGCAGCATTATAATTATCTGTATACTGACCATTCATCCACAAATATTTATCTGCCAGACAACCTGATTTATTACTGCATTCTTTTGCATTGTGAAGATGCTTTATGTATAAATTATAAACATCATCCATATTTGTAACCCAACCAACCCCGTTATTCACAGGAGGTCCTTCTTCTGCAATAATTAAATTTGTTGCCTGAGCCATAGTTGAATATGCTTTTTTTAATTTTGACACTGTTTCCTGATTATTTGTACTATTCATCAATGTCGGCACTGTAATAGCCGCAATAACACCTATGATAACTAATGTAATCAGAACCTCTGCAAGGGTGAATGCGCACTTACTCCCTCTCCAATGGGAGAGGGTTGGGGTGAGGGTAGATTTTTTGAAATTGTTGGGCAAGTATGCCCAACCTACACTATTTTCTAAACCGTTATTACAATAGGGGGGGGGTAGGAACAAGTTTATTTTTCAAATTAAACATACTAAAAACCTCTCTTAATTCTCTTAATAATAATTATATTATCAAATATTCCCAATTTTGACAATTTATAACATTTTTTGTCAGGATTAAGCCCAACTTACATTTTATTCCTCTTCTTTTCCGTCCACCAAATCAAAATATTTCTTCGTGTCTGACTTTAGTTTTGCAAAGAAAATTTTATTGAACAAAAAGAAAACAGCAAGAACAGCAAATACAATCCATTTATGAGGCGTAAAGCATGATGCTAATGCTGATACTATTAGTACAATAACAAAAATTACGAAATAAATATGATGTCGATTTATTCTTTTTACTAACTCTTCTTCTGCTGCTTGCTCTGCCGAGTATGGCGACAAATTTTTATCATTATATTCCACTTTTTATTCCTGTTCTTTCCCGCATTTAGTACAGTTTTCCTCTGAAATCATAAGTTTTTCGCCGCAATGAGGACAAACCTTATAATACTCTTTTTTGTCCTTAATCACTCCGTAAACTTCCTGCGCTATTTTGTCATTCTCCCGCTTTTCAATATTAAGATACACCATCAGCGAAATAATTCCGGCAATCATAACTATAAAGGGAAGCCACTGATAAGGGGTAAAAAACGCAGCAAAACTTAAAATAACAACAGTAAACAGTAAAAAAGCAAACCCGCTAGAATTTTTCATATTCACCTCTTAACCTAACTCCTGCCCGCAATAAGGACATTTTAAATCAGTAACCTTAACCTTTTCCCCGCAATTAGGACAAACCTTGTATGACTGCCCGATTTCAGGGTTAAATTTCTCTTTTTCAGCCTTCTTTTGCTCAAGTTTTTGCAAAAATACCGTAATAAAAGTATTAACCATCCAGATTAAAACCATAATGGCGACAAGCCACCAGAGTTTTGTCATAAGAAAAACAATGAAGGTCAAAATAATTAATGCGGTGAGACACCCTGTTATTTCAAATTTATAAAACATTTTTCTCCTTCGGCTTTGTTATGGAGGGGGGCTGGATATAGAGCGGTTTCAGTTTTGCAAAGCTGAAATTATCCTCTTTGTTTTCCGTTAAAGTTTTATAAGTCAAATGTGATAAATATTCCCCAATTTTTTCCTGATTATTTAAATAATTAATACTCTCAATACCGGCTGTTTTCAGGTATTCCGAAATAGTTTCATCAGTAATAATAACATCTTCAGAGTTAATAATCTCTTTTAATTCATCTCTCTCAACGAGCTGAGGCTCAACAACAGGGTTATTATCCTTATCATATCTTGCAAAATAGACTTTATTTTTTCTCGCATCCAAAATAACGGTTGAATTTTTGTCTGAAGTATTAAGTTTTGAAAGTATCTGAAGAGAAGGAACTCCGACCAGTTTTAAATCGGCTGACTGAGCGAAAACCCTCGCTATCGTTGCCGAAATTCTTATCCCCGTAAAACTCCCGGGGCCTATATTCACCCCGATAGCATCTAAATCCTGTATTTTTAAATTATGAGAGTTTAAAATTTCAACGATATTAGGAATAAGATAAACACTGTGATACCCCTCATCGGTTGTATCTATTGTGTTTGAGGTCAAAATTTTATCATCTTCGGACAAAACAACGTAAGTTTTTGCAAAACAGGTATCAAAAGCTAAAATCTTCATTTCAAAAGCTCCTCTACCACCTTTTTATTTGTTTCTCCAAATGCTTTAAAGGTAAAAGAGCGTTTTGTTTCGCCAAGATATTCAATTTTTATCTCGATTCTGTCAAAGGGAAGTGCATCCTGCGAAAACTCCGCCCATTCAACAAGGGTAACGATTTTCCCCTGCGAATACTCCTCAAGCTCGTTGATAATAGTTTTAATCCCTTCATTTTCAAGCCTGTAGAGGTCAAAATGATAAACAGGAAGTTTCCCCGATTTATACTCATTCAGTATCACAAAACTGGGGCTTGTAACCTTTTGTTTAACTTCAAGATGTTTGCATAAACACTTTGCAAATGCTGTTTTGCCCGCACCAATATCCCCGAAAAGGCAGATAAAAGCACCCGTATTTTCAATCAGCTTTGAAAGTCTTGAAGCAAGAAGGTCTGTTTCTTCAAGATTTAAGCAGATGACAGGCTCACAGGACATTAGAAGTAATCTCCGACACCAAAGCTGAAGGTACCGCTCTTGCTTGCGCCATCTCCGACAGGTGTGAACGGAATACCATAGTCGATAGTCAACGGACCAACAGCAGGTATGAACAATTTTATACCGACACCTGCGGACAAGCCATATTCAGGTCTGTCGTAAATTTTGTTGGCAACCGTACCCTTGTAAATCTTACCTGCGTCAGCAAACATTGTGAACTTGATGTTGTCGAGGAACGGAACTTTCTTTATTCTGTCGAGGAAGAAGAACGGAGTTGTCAACTCGGCAGATGCCATCATAAATCCTTCACCTGTACCGACACCGCTCATGTTATACCCTCTGACCGTATAAGGTCCGCCCAGACGGAAGGCCATAACCTCAGGCATATCGCCGTGGAGTTTTCCTGCCGCTCTGGCTGTTAAAGCAAACGATGACTTCTTCATTACTGGGAAGTATTTCTTTATACCTCCGGTGAGAGTTGCGTGAGTAAGTCCGAAATCGGTAACACAAACGTTTTCACTAAGTCTGATAGCCGAATAAACACCTCGTCTCGGGTTAATCGTGTTGTCTCTTGTATCATAAATCAAAGAAGGTCCGAGAGTAATAAACGTTCCGCCCTGAAGCTGTTCTGCTCTCTCTGAAATCGGAACATTATGTCTTGCAAACAGAGTTCTTGTCTGATGTTCATCACCCTCTTTAACGTTGACATATTCAACACCGAGCTTAAATGAACCCGTTAAGTTCTTATATCTCTTAAACTGACGGGCAATAACGGCTTCACCGCCAAATCTCTGCTCAATAGCAAGCGGAATCTGATAGCTGCCGAAATCTCTCCAGAAGGCTTTAAGTAACAAAGAATTATCGCTTCCTCTGAGTCTCGGTTCAAAGAAGCTGAGTTCTGCCTGCCAGCTTGCGTGTCTAATTGTCGTATCATCAGACATCAGAACACCTGTACCTGCCATGAAGTTCAGACCGACTCTCTGACCGTTTCCGAGGAAGTTGTTTTCAACAAACCCTGCCTGTCCGAAGAAACCTGTTGCGGTATCAATACCACCACCCAGGGATATTGTACCCGTTCTCTGTTCTTCAAGTACGATGGTTATATCATAGAGATTTTCACCCTCATCACTCTTTTCGATTGTTCTGTTGACATCTTTAAATGCCTGAGTGGAATATAACCTCATAAGGTCTTCTCTCAGAGTGTTGTCGTTATAAACAGAACCCGGGGTTGAGCGGATATTTCTTTCTATAACAAAATCTTTTGTCTTTTTATTACCCTCAAATTTAATTGAGTTAATAACACCTTCTTCAACGATAAAGTTAATACAACCGTCTGGATCATCAAGCACTTCAACGACTCTGGCGAGAACGTAACCTTTAGAAGCATACAGTTCTTCCATTTCGCTGACTACATCGCTGATTTTCTGTAAATTCTGAGGCTGTCCCTGAAGCGGTTCGGTGAGTGCAAGCAAATCGCCCGTATTAATAACGGTATTGCCGACAACTGTAAAATCCGTCATCGGGGTATTTTCTTCAACGTAAACCTTTAAAGTAACAGTCTCGGGATCGTTCGGGATAGGAACTGCCTTCATCTTTTCCGAGAAATATCCCATTTTATAAATGTCCTTGAGGTTTTGCTGTAGAGATTCCTTGCTGTAAACATCGCCAACCTTGAGATTGGTATTCTTTAAAATCTCGTCCTCACCGATAAGGTAGTTACCCTCAACGACAATCTTTGAAATCTTAGAGCTGGAGGATATATCAACGGGCTTTGCTTCTTCAACGGCAAAAGCTGGCGCGCATGACAATACAACCAATGCTGCCAACATTAAACCTTTATTGAATTTATTAACTATTCCGCTAATTGTTTCATCCTCTGATAGACTGTTCAAACAAAATTATATCACACAAAAAAATAAAATGAAGTTAATTAATATTTTTATAATATAATTAGATGAGAAAAAATGGTGTGAAAGGTCACAGAATGATAGTTCCAAGTATAGATTTAATGTCCGGAAAAGCAGTTCAGCTCAGACAGGGGAAAGAAAAAGTCCTCGAAAGGGAAGATGTTATTGAACTTGCGAAATACTATTCAAGATTCGGCGAACTTGCGGTCATAGACCTTGATGCCGCAATGTCAAAAGGGAATAATGAAGAATTAATAAAAGAAATTTGCAAGGTTGCAAAATGCAGAGTCGGGGGCGGTATCAGAGATGAGGAAAAAGCAAGACGCATGCTCGCAAACGGGGCTTATAAAATCATCATAGGCACTGCAGCAAACGAAGAGCTGCTCTCAAAACTCCCCAAAGACAAAGTAATTATTGCGATTGACTCAAAAGGCGGCAAAATCACAACCGAAGGCTGGACTAAAGAACTTTCATCAACCCCCGAGGACTTTGTCAAAAGGTTTGAGAACTTTTGTTCAGGTTTTTTATACACCATTGTTGATAAAGAGGGCTTAATGTCGGGAACGGACCTTGAAGCCATAAAAAGAATAAGAAATATTACAAAAAATTCACTTACGGCAGCAGGGGGCATTTCAACGATTGAAGAAATACAAACTTTAAATAAGATGAATGTATCAACCCAGCTCGGTATGTCTATTTATACTGGCGCGGTTAAACTTGAAGATGCATTTCTCTCTGTGCTTGATTTTGAAAAGGGAGGGGGCTTAATTCCCACCGTTGTTCAGGATATGGACACAAAACAGGTGGTCATGCTCGCTTATTCAAGCAAAGAAGCCGTCAGAAAAACTCTCGAAACGGGGAAATGCACTTATTTCAGCCGTTCAAGAAACGAACTCTGGACAAAAGGTGAGACTTCGGGCAATACTCAGGAGCTCATCACCGCAAGATTTGACTGCGATTTTGATTCTCTGTTATATAAAATTAACCAGAAAGGGAGTGCCTGCCACACAGGGCAATTCTCCTGTTTTGAGGATAAAGAATTTACGGTTAAACAGCTCGTTAATCTGCTCGAGGACAGAAAACAAAACCTTCCCGAGGGCTCTTATACAACAAAACTCTTTAAAGATGAGTTTTATTTAAAAAGAAAACTTATGGAGGAGGCATTTGAGAGTGTCAACTTTGAAGAAGGCGACGGCTTAGAGTGGGAAGCAAGCGACCTTGTTTATTTTCTTCTCACTTTCATGGTCAAACACAATGTAAGACTTGAGGATATAGTCAATAACCTCGCGTCAAGAACCAAATAGGAAATATTATGAATATATGCAATTTTGAAGATATAACAGGCATTTTTTACGGCAAAACCTCTTTTGAGGACCTGGATTCCGTCAGAGCGATAATCAACCACGTCAGAGAAAATAAGGACAAAGCCGTTATTGAATACGCAAAACAGTTTGACCACGAGAAGCTGAAGGAATTAAGGGTTTCCGAGGACGAAATCGACAGATGTTATTCGATGGTTGATAAAATCACCATTAAGGCTATGAAATATGCCATTAACAACGTTAAAGAGTTTGCAAAATGCCAGCTTTCAACCCTCAAAAATTTGGAGGTCAATATAGGCGGAAACATTTTAGGACACAGAATTATCCCGCTCGATTCGGTCGGGTGCTATGTCCCCGGGGGTAATTATCCGCTTCCGAGCAGCGCCATTATGACTATCACCCCTGCAAAAGTTGCGGGAGTAAAGAGGGTTATTGCAACTTCACCCAAAATTCAGCCCGTAACCGTTGCTGCGATGAAGCTTGCAGGCGCTGATGAGATATACAGAGTAGGCGGAGTTCAGGCAATAGCCGCTATGGCATACGGAACGGAATCTATTAAAAAAGTTAATAAAATAGTAGGCCCCGGAAATAAGTTTGTTACGGCAGCAAAAAAGCAGGTTTACGGTGAATGCGGGATAGATTTTCTTGCAGGTCCTTCAGAGGTTATGATTATAGCTGACAGCACCGCCAATGTCGATTTTGTGGCAGCCGACATGCTCGCTCAGTGCGAACACGACAAGGATGCAAGAGCATATCTTGTATGCTTCAGCGAAGAATTTGCAATGTCAGTTGAGAAACAGGCTCAGAAATTTTTGAAAACACTCCCCACAAAAGCAATAGCGCAAAAATCTTTTGATAATTCACTCGCAATTATTGTTAATACTTTAGAAGAAGCGGCAGAAATTGCAAACAACAAAGCGCCCGAACATCTTGAACTCTGTTTTGAGAACTCATCAAACAAGATTGATTTATTCAGAAATTATGGTTCTTTGTTTATCGGAAACTACTCTGCCGAAGTTTACGGCGATTATGTTACGGGCACAAACCATACCCTTCCTACAAATCAGGTGTCAAAATATACAGGCGGGCTGAGTGTGTTTGATTTTGTAAAGGTTCAGACCTATCAGATAGTCCACCAGGCTTCTATTTCAAAAACCGCAACAGAAGCTTCCCTTCTCGCTGCAAGAGAGGGACTTTTTGCCCACAAACTCGCAGCCGATATAAGATACCCGAACAGGCTTAAACAGGTTTTGAAAAAGAAGAAAAGTGAAGAATAAAATTTTAAATCTCTTTTTTTGTTCGGTAGACTAAAGTCTACCCTACTGTCTGTCATGCTGAACTTGTTTCAGCATCTCACCAATTATGTATAAATTCTTTATTTATCAGAAGCACTTGTTTTAACCGTTTCAAAGTCAAACTCTTCCCAGGTTTCTATGCCACCATCTAAGATTACGGCGGGATATTTGTGTTCAATGAGTTTTAATGCGGCATGAACGGCTCTTTTGCAGGAAGGGTTATAACAATAGACTATTGTAGGCTTGGTTTTGTCCAGCATAGACAGATTTTCTTCGATTTTATGTGGGGGAATATGCTGAGCAAACTCGATATGCCCGTCCAAATAGTCCTCATAATCTCTCACATCAATGAGCTGAAAGGAATTCATACTCTTTTTGAGCATAACATTGAGTTCATAAGGGCTTATCAGGTATGCTGACATATTTTCAAAATAGAACTTTGCTCTCTCAAAATCATTAACAATATTTTTGTGAAACATAAAATTATCCTTTTTTCTCTACAAAAAAAAGAATAATTAAAAACAGGAAAAACTTTATCCGACAGAAGAGTATATTTTCAATATTTATAGTAGAATATAATTATGGGACAAGAAAAAAAACGACCTGAACTGCTTTTACCTGCAGGGAACAGGGAAAAAATGGAGTATGCAATTCAATACGGCGCTGATGCCGTATATCTTGGCATGGTCGATTTCAGCCTTCGGGCGATGAGAAAAGGCGAACTCGTTACAAAAGAAAATCTCAAAGACTGCATTTCACTAGCCCACAAATACGGAAAAAAAGTCTATCTCACCATTAACATTTTCGCTTACAATAATGACATAGAACAGTTAATTGAAGAAGCGGAGATTATAAAAGACTCAAAGCCTGACGCAATAATACTTTCAGACTTCGGCATCTACAGAGTTTTAAGAAAATATATGAGCGAAATTCCCGTTCACATCAGCACTCAAACAAATATTTTAAACTATGAGGCGGTAAAATTCTGGCAGGATTTAGGGGCGCAAAGGGTTATTCTTTCAAGAGATTTATCCTTAGAGCAAATCAGGGAAATAAGAGAAAAATGCCCCGATATTGAGCTTGAAGTCTTTGTCCACGGGGCTCAGTGCGTTTCTTTTTCAGGCAGATGTTTAATCAGCGACTATATGACAGGGGGAGAGAGAAAAGCAAACCACGGAAACTGCTCCCAGCCCTGCAGATGGTCATATAAACTACTTGAGGAAACGCGCCCTAACGAATACTACGAAATCAACGAAAACGAAAGAGGAACACACATTTTAAGCCCCAAAGACCTTGCTTTGATTAATTATCTTCCTAAATTAATCGATATAGGAATTGATTCCTTCAAAATCGAGGGCAGGACAAAGAGTTTATACTACGTTTCAGCTGTAGCAAAAGCATACAGAAATGCTATTGATGACTATATAGAGCGGGGCGAGGTCAGAGAAGAAGAAAATTATAACGAAATAATAAAAATCGGAAACAGAGGTTATACAACGGGCTTTTATCTCAACCCGAAAGGTACTGACGGCTACAGTTATGACATCTCAAAAGGACTTGCAGGCGCAGACTTTTTATGTATTTTCCTTGAGGAAAAGGACGGAATGTATAAGGTTGAGACAAAAAATAAAATTATTTTGGGCGACGAAATCGAGGTTATCAGCCCGAAGGAAAAATTCGTTGCAAATGTAACAAAAATTATAAGCACAAAAACAGGCGAAGAAGCCGATCTTTCAAACACAAATGATATTTCGTGGCTCGAACTTTCGCAAAAGCCGAAGGATTACAGATTTGCACTTGCAAGAACGGTCGGAGTAAAAAATTTAAGATGATAATAAAACCTGATTATGATGTAGAATCACTATTTGACATTGATTTTGACGAACTGAAGTCAAAAGGAATTAAGGTTATTATGTTTGACCTTGATTCAACCGTAATGCCCTCAAAGAGCGGTCAGTTCCCTTCAGAAGTGCTTGATTTATTCAGAAAACTTGAAGAAAAAGGGTTTCTTCTTTCTATTGTGAGCAACAATCACAGGAAAGAGTATATGGAAAAAGTGCGCTCTCAGGTTGATTTCACCGTTATTGAAAAAGCAAAAAAACCTGATACAAAAATAATTAAAAAGTTTTTATCCTCGAAAAATATCTCACCCAAAGAAGCGGTTTTAATCGGTGACAGACCTTTAACGGATATTCTTGCGGGAAAATTTTCAGGCGCGATGACAATTCTGGTCGATTCCATAACTAAAGACAAAGAAAACAAACTCACAAGAATCGTCAGGGCAATAGAGCGAAGTGTAATAAAAAAGTAACGAAATTTCCGTTAAAACTACCCAAGAAATTCTTTTTATGGTATCATCAAAAACGTAAATTGAAACCGAAAAAAAGGAAAAATTATGATTTCAGTTAATGATTTGAGAACAGGCTTAACCGTTGAAATTGATAACGGTTTATGGATTGTAGTTGAATTTCTGCATGTAAAACCCGGTAAAGGTGCTGCTTTTGTAAGAACAAAACTGAAGAATGCAGAAACAGGACAGGTCGTTGAAAAGACCTTCAGAGCAGGCGAAAAAGTCGCAAAAGCAACTCTGGACAAACGCGATATGCAATATTTATACAAGGACGGCAACGACTACGTTATGATGGACCTTGAAACTTATGAACAGCTTTCTGTTCCCGAGGTTCAGGTCGGTGACGGCAAAAAATACCTCAAGGAAAATATGAATGTATCAATTCTCCTTCACGATGCAAAGATTATCGGTGTTGATATTCCGAACCACGTTGAGCTGACTGTTGTTGATACACCTCCTGCGGAAAGAGGAAACACCGCACAAGGTTCAGGCAAACCTGCAACTCTGGAAACAGGTGCAGTTGTAAACGTTCCTTTCTTTGTTGCAGTAGGAGACGTTATCAGAGTTGATACGAGAACTAACGAATATCTTGACAGAGTTTAAGGATTAACCAATGGAATTTGATTTAGAATACATACAAAAACTTGCAAATATATTAAAAGACAATAATCTGACGGAAATTACACTCGAGGATGTTGATAGAGCAATCGTTCTTAAAAAAGAAGCGGTTGTGACATCTGCCCAGAGTGTACCCGCAGTGCAGGTTCAGACTACACAACCCGAACAGAAGGCAACAGCGGAAGAACCCAAAACAGAGAAAAAAGGTCACGCTATTGTATCTCCTATGGTCGGAACTTTTTACAGAGCCCCCGGCAAAGACGAACCTCCGTTTGTTGAAGTCGGCGACATAGTTAAAGACGATCAGACCGTATGCATTATCGAGGCTATGAAACTTATGAACGAAATCGAAGCCGAAGTAAGCGGAAAAGTTACCGAAATATGCGTCAAAGACGGTGAAACCGTTGAGTTCGGTCAAGTCTTAATGTATATTGAATAGTGGCAAAACTTTTTGAAAAAAGGTACAATGTAAATAGCCGTAGGAAATAAACCTCCTGCGGTTATTACATAAAAATCGGGGATAGAAAGAAGAATGAAAAGATTATTTTCTTATATTTTGATAACGGCTTTTCTATTGTCAAACACATCGGTTCTGAGTGCTTCAGCGGAGCAGGTTTATAAAGGTTCGGTTGAAACCGATGACGGAGGAAAAGCAAAAAGAGAAAGTGACGGCTATTTTACAAACGAGTATGAGAAAATAAAACCGAATAACAAGATAGAAATGACTGTTGCCCAGGTGCTTAACGGCGCCGTTGCACAGGAGGGCGACCAGTTTTTTGCAGAGGTAACCTCAGACGTTAAAGGCGGTTCCGGGGTTTTACTTCCCGTAGGAACAATTGCCCACGGCACAATTAAACAGATTAGTTCCCCGAAACGTTTAGGGCGAGGCGGTTCTATGGAAATATCCTTTGATTACCTCGTCACACCTGACGGCAGACAAATCCCGATAGAGGGTGAAATGTCCTCAAAACTCAGCAACGCAAAAGGTGCGGCTAAAATTGTTGCCGAAGATACGGGGCACGTTATGGCGGGCGCAATAATCGGAAGCGGAGTTGCTTTAAATGTTGCCGGAGTTGCGGGTGTAGTGGCCTCAAGCGGATATACAATACTCGGCGGAGCAGCAGTAGGCGGAATAATTGCACTTGGTGTCAGCTTAATCAGAAAAGGCGACCACGCGCTGATTACCCCGGGCGATGAGATAAAAGTCCAGGTCAGAATTGACGAAGAGCTTCCCGTTATATCACAGGATGCACTCAAAGTAGAGGATATGACCTACCCGGGGCTGAAGGTAGATATAATAAGCAAAAAGAGAGAAAAAGATCCGTTTGATAACGAAAACACAATAACTCTCGATTTGGTTATTAACAATAACTCCGACAAAACCTTCTCGGGCTTTGATATTGTGCTCAGAGACGATTTAAACAAGGATTATCCCCCAAGTGTCTTTGCAGCAAAGAAAAATTCCATCGCGTTTGAGCGGATACAAAGAAACTCTTCCATTTCGGGCACTCTGTCTTTTACGGTCGATCACCCGAAAAGGAAGCACTGGCTTGTTTTTTATGACAAACACAAAAGAATACCGCTTGCGAGATATTCAATAAGCAACGTACCTTTAGAGAGCACTCTTGCAAAGGATAAAAATAAAAAGAAGAGAAAAGACAGACACAGAGATGACGATGTAATTCTTTCGATTTAAGTTTTTATGATTTATCCGCAAGAATACTTATATCTTCAAGATTAGAGCAGAAGGCATCAGCAAATTCCGTTGCCTCGTACTCTGAAAGCAGCGAAGTTGAGGTCTGTTTTGCGCAAATCACACCAACTCCGACCTGAAGTGCCCCCGAACCCATCTGTTCAAAAGCTGCCTTTGCCTGTGCATCCGTTGTTGCACTGTCGGCAATTTTAGCGGCATTAACAAAATCTTTAATTCCGTTGTTTATCAACCCGCAGGCACCGACAAAACCGATTATACCGACAACAGCCGCACCGACAGGTCCGCCAAAAACAGCAATACCTGCCATAATTGCAGCGGTAGTGACGAATTTTGCTAATTTCTTCTTGTCTTTTGAAAGTGTATGAAGAGAACCTACCGCAGTTTTTAAAGACCCTTCGATAAAATTCCAGACTTTTGAGAAAATATTTATATGCCCGTCATCTTTCCCGTCAGTACACTTATTATCTTCCCCTCTGAGCCAGGCTTCGAGCTGGTCGTTTGAAGTCTTATAAGCATCTTCAACAACAGGCGAGGTCATTTTATAGAGTTTATCGACAAATTCGATATTTCTGTCGTTAAAATTCAGTTCTTTTACACTGTACCCAAAATTTTCGAGTGCCCGCTTTTTACTGTCAAAAGCAACCTTCTCAAGATTAAACCCAAGTCCGCACAAAGACACAGCTAATGCCATTTTCACACATTCCTATATTTCTTACACACACAATTTTATAAAAACAATTTAAAGAAAGAAATTGACTTTAAAAAATGCGCAAATTATATTTTTAGGAATTTTAAAGAGAAAGAGAAGAAAAAAGAGGAACGAAAAAATGAACATTTCTTTCGGACAAAAATTCGTCGTTGATTCTGCCCAAAATAAACCCGAAGCCTTTAAAAGATTTGGTGCTTACTGCGCTATTCGAAGCAACCTGGCGGGAAGAACACTCTATAAAACGGAAGATTACGGGAAAGATAAATCAAAATTAACTTTGGATATCCACGACAAACTATCCCCAAAAGTCGAAGAATACTGCAAAATTTTTAATATTAATTACTCAAAAGTTGATTAAAAAGGATAATTTTACAAATTAAAACTTGACCGCAAGCTATTTAGATGTTATCTTAAAAGCATAGAAATAAGATAATAAGGGCTTGTGGCACTCTGCCGAGAAAAACAATTGATAATTGTTTTTCGAGAGGTAGGTAGCGGGACGCTACCGCAAGCCGAAAGAATTAAAACTGAATAATAAGGGCTTGTGGCACTCTGCCGAGAAAAACAATTGATAATTGTTTTTCGAGAGGGGTAGCGCAGACAAAAAATCGAAGATTTTTTACTCTGAGTTACCGCAAGCCGAAAGAATTAAAACTGAATAATAAGGGCTTGTGGCGCAGCGGTAGCGCAGAGGACTCATAATCCTTTGGTCGTAGGTTCGAATCCTACCGGGCCCATTTTTTATGTTTAAAAATATAAAAAAAATAACACAACTATGCAATCAACAAAAGAAATAAACGCAAAAGAAAGAATTATAGCCTGGCCGAGGATGGGCAGAATTGATATACCGTTAAAAGCGCTTTTGGTATCCTTGGGCGCAAAGGTTATCATACCGCCACCCAACAGCAACGAGGCGCTCGAAATCGGGGTTAAAAACAGTATTGAAGGTATCTGCCTTCCGTATAAACTCAACCTCGCAAACTATATTATGGCGCTAAATCAGGGCGCAAACACTCTGATGATGTTTCAGGCACCCGGTTCATGCCGGCTCGGAAACTACACCAAAATGGCGCAAAAGACCTTAAAGGATATGGGCTACGATTTTGACATGGTCATTTTTGACATGTATAAAAGCAAGATGAAACAAACCCTGCACGCGTTCTGGTACGTTACCCACTGTCTTAACCCTTTTAAATACTATAAAGGCTTCAGCCTAGGCTTCAACAAATTCTTCGCAATAGACACAGCTGAAAAAATGCTCTTAAAAATCCGCCCGAGAGAAATACATAAGGGGGAAGCTGAAGCCCTCTACAACAAATGGCTTCAGATAATAGACGACACAAACTCCGTCTGGGCAGCGAAAAAGCTCAAAAAACAGGTTATTGAAGATTTTAACAAAATTGAAATCGACAAAGAAAAATTTGTTCCGAAAATATTTCTAATCGGCGAGTTTTTTGTCCTTTTAGATCCTTACACAAACAAAGAAATTGAAAAAACTCTCGGCGAAATGGGTGTTGAGGTGCAACGGCAGATTATGTTCGGAGACTGGCTAGAGCACGTTTTAAAGCCCTCTCTTTTCTACAAAAAAGAATCCCACAGAGAGCGCTCGGTCAGATATGCTAAAGACTATATGAAACGTGCGATAGGCGGTGAGTGTATAGAAACAATAGGCGACACTGTCTATGCCGCAAAAAACGGAATAGACGGGGTTATTCACATTTCACCCTTTTCGTGCATCCCCGAAATCGTTTCACAAAATATTTTAAACAAAGTGAAACGCAACGAGGATATTCCCGTTATGTCACTAATCTTTGACGAACAAACGGGAAGGGCAGGCTATATAACAAGACTTGAAGCCTTTGTCGATTTGGTTAAAAGAAAGAAATATAAAAAGCAATAAAAAAAGCGCCACGAAAGGCGCTTTTTAATTTAATATTTAATATCTTCAACTATTCTTCAATATAATTGACTATCTTTGCAATATTTCCGTCAAAGCTCTTGAGTTTTGAAGTCAGAGCATCAACTTTATCGTTGTTTTCTTTTCTTCCTGCAGCCTGAACCTCGGAAATTACATTGAGCTTAGCACCGAGAGCTTCAATCATATTCTTTATATCAGTGCTGTTTTGCTGGGAAATCTTTTCAAACTTAGCTTCGAGCTCTGAAATATGCTCTTCAAGTCTGACGATTTTTTCGCTCTGCTCAACAATAATATTAGCCTGCTCTGTGAGTTTGGCATTATAATTATCCATTATCTTTGCCTGTTCGATGAGCCTGTTATTATATTTATCGAGAATTTTTGACTGCTCTGAAAGTTTCTTTTCCTGGCTTTGTGCGAGTTTGACACTATCCGCGAGTTGTTTAACAGATTTTTCGGATAATTCTTTTAATAACCCGTTATTTTCTGTTCCGTTTTTCTCAACTGTTTTAAGAAGCATTTCCAAAATCGGAGTAAACATCTCAAGTGTTTTAACCGAAATATTGTCCGCATCAGGAATATCAAGCCCTTCGATCTGTTTGATAACCTTCTGGGAGTTAGTTTTGCTGATTTTTTCTATCTTCTTCAGAAGTTTTATTAAGACTGTCTTATCTTCAAAATTTTCTATCTTCTTAATTATTTTGTTTAAGAAAATTCTGTCATCGAGATATTCGAGTTTATCAAAGAGTTTGACATAAACCTTCTCGGAATTAAGGAGCATCTTGAAGTTTTCGGTATTCTTTTCCTCAATGTCCTTAATCTTCTTGCTTATGCTCTCAAACTGTTCCGTGAAGTTCTTGTAATAGTCATCGTTATTGAGAAGAAGGTCGAGCTCGGAGTTGTGTTTTGCCTTCAGCTCCGCAATTTTTTCGAGCAATTCGGTGTGAAGCTGTTCGTTTCTTGTGATTATTTCCTTCTGGAGGAAAAGGCTCTCTTCTTCACTGCCTGATTTAATTTCAGAAAGTTTATCAATTATATCCTTATGGAAACATGCTCTTTCTGTTTCACTATCCGATTTAATCTCGGAGAGTTTATCAAGAACATAATTTTGGAATTGTGCTCTTCCTGTTTCACTTGCTTCCCTTAAATCCGCAAGTTTTGAGAGAATATCGTTATAATAAACCCCAACCTGAGATTTCGTCTCATCGGAATATCCCTGAATTGCCGATTTAATGATACCAAGAGAATCGCCGACCGAATCTATCCACTGAGCAAGATATGCAAAAGCATTACTCAGGTTATCGCTTGCCTCGGTCAGAGAATTTACCTTACTCTCTAAGCCCGTAACCTGCATTGTGCTTTCGATTGCATAGCGCATATCCTGAAGCTGAACAATAGCATCCGACAAATCTTCGAGCTGAGCTCTGAAACGTTTGTTTGCATCATCAGAGTTAACGATTAATTTGTTTGTTCTCTTACTGATACTTGAAATATCAGAATTTATGGAATCGATATTATCCTTAATCGTCTGAATATTTTCGTCAGTATATTTTGTATTATCGTTGATTATTTTATGAATTTTAATGAAATCGGACTCAACATCAAAGAGAGTGTAAACATAGTTGTTTGCGGTCAAGTCTTTTGTACCTGTCAGATTTACAAACTCTTTTGAAAGATCATCAAGCTGAGATTTAACGTTATCAAGGTTCTCGGAGGAATTATCAACTTTATTCTTTAAGTAATCAATATAAGAATTTGAATTATCGAGCTGAGATTTGACATAACTCATATCAATGGAAGAGTTATCCATCTCATTCATCAAATATCTTAAATCATTTGAACTCTCGGCATTCTGTCTGTTGATTTCGTCCATCTTTGTTCTGATGTCATCAGACAAATCTCTGAGGGTTGCGCTGTTGTCCTCTGCTTTATCCTTTAAAGAAAGTACGTCCTGAGATACATCCGAGACCTTATTGATTATCTCGTTTGCGTTTTCCTCGAGTTTATCCTCAACAACCCCAAAGGTGTCATTGATTTTGGACAATTCCTCGGAAAAAGTCTGTTTGAGCTCTTCTTTAAATTCACGGAAGGAATTATCGGTACTTTCGTATTTTTCAGCGATAGACTCCATTTCAGAGTACATCGACTTAATTTCATCCTGAAGTGAATGAAGAGTTTCACCTGCAATCTGAGTATTTGAACACAATTCCTCTATGGTTGCGGTCATCTGGGTAAACTGTCTTGAAATATCATCGCTGTTTTGGGCGAAGTTATCGCTCAACAGTTCGCTTATTTCGTGGAAGGAATTGTTAATCGTTTCAACATTAGAATTAACAAGAGCGGAAATTTCCTCCATTCTTTCATTAAGCGCTTCTGAAACCTGAGCAACGTATTCAAACTTCTGAGTGGTTTCTTTTATTTCGTCTAATGTAAACGTAATATTTTCAATGCTGTTATTGCGCTCAATTGCAATATCCGTCAATTTAGAGGAAATATTGTCTGTAATTCCCTCCATAACGTTGTCAAGCTCGGGTTTGAACTCGTTTGTGAAGGTTACAATTCTGTCATTGATTTCATCATAGACAAAATTAATCTTCTCTGTGAGCTCATCTCTTAACTGTTCTGTTATTTCTTTTGTATCTGACGGAATGATATTCTGAATTTCCTCGAGTTTTGAGGTAAGCTCGAGGTTTAAATCGGAAATTTTTGCATTAAGTTCTTCTGTTATATCGTGCGCAAGAACACTCTCTGAAGGAAGCTCGGAAGATAACTGTTCAAAAATTGTATGAATTTCCTGCGATAAATCAGAGATTTTTTCATTTAAAGTGTTATTTAAATTATCGCCGATTTGAGCGAGTTCAGGCTTAATATCGTTTGAAACAATTGCAAGATTTTCGGCAATATCACCCGAAATATTATTTATCTGCTCTCTTATCTGAGAGATATTTTCTCCTAAATCAACAGATGAAGATTCAAGCTGCTCTCTGATTTGGGCTATATCACTCTGCATAAGAGAAGATGAGGTTTCAAATTGTTCTTTAATAAGCGCAAAATCGCCCTCAATGGATTTATCAATTATATCTTTAAGAGTTTCCAGTTGCTCTTTAACTTGGGTGAAATCGCCCTGCATATCCTCGGAGGAATTTTCGAGCTGTTCTTTAATCTGGGCGAGCATTTCGGTGTTATCTGCGGGGATAACCGACTGGAGCTCCTCAAACCTCATCGCCAAATCGTTGCTTATCTCTGAAAGTCTTTCGTTTGTTTCGGCAGTTCCGTTACTGTCTGCCATCTGATTAAGACTATCGTTGATTTCACTGATTATCTGACCGACAATATCAGTCGATTTCATTTCATCATTGTATTTTTTGATGCTCGTAAAGACATCATTAATTCTGACGGCAATCTGGTTGTTTAAATTTTCAAACTTGTCGTTAATATCGTCTTTGAGCGCTTTTTTAATATCGAGCTTCGATATTTCCTCGTTAAGTCTGTTTATTGTGGAGGAAATATTTTCAACCTTTTTCGCAATTTCAATATTGACGTTGCTAAGGTTATCATCAAGCTCTTCTGAAACCTTTGCGACAAGGTTGATGTTGTTGATTTCCTCATTGAAGTTATCGATATTTCTCGAAATTTCCTCAATTTTCTGGGAAATTTCACTGTTTACTTCCTCAAGTTTATTATCAACTTTGTTTCTGAGTTGTTCTCCTACATCAATTTCGCTGAGTCTGTCATTTAATATGTTGACATTTTCGATGATTGTATCAACCTTGGAATTAACATCCATAGTTGATTTTCTCAAATCATCAACGTCAATATCACCGCTGATAACAGCACCTTCAGAGGAAACAGGTCTGTCAACGGATTTAATGTTTTCAATTTTTTCCTGAATGGTATCGAGTTTTGATGCCCAGATATTTAAAGCGCTGAGGCTTTCATAAACAATATCAACCTTTGAGCATAAATCATCAAATTCGGGCATATCGGAAAGAGATGCACCAGCACCGCCTTTGATTTTTGCGATAAGCGAGGATATTTTTTCAGCACTCTCATCACTCAGACCGCCATCCATAGACTTTTTCTGGATTTTGTCAAGTTGTTTTGAAATATAATCAAGTTTATCGGACTGATCGGTTAATCCTGAAAGGTCATCGCTTAAAGAATCCAGCCTTTGTGTCATCTCGTCAAAATTAATGCTTTTTGAGAGTTTTGCCACCATATTCTCAAAAGTCGAATTGAGGAGGTTCATCTCCTTTGTCCAGGTTTCGACAGTGAGCATATTCTCATAGATTTCATCTATTTTGGCAAGCTGGGCTGACAAATCTTTATTTTTGAGAGTTTCCAGACTTTCCTTCAACTCTTTAACATATTTATGTGTCTGCCTTATTGATTTATACTGAATTTCAAGTGTTTCCGCGGGAAGTGTTGCACCGCCGCCTTCTACCGAAATAGGAACGGGCTTGGGCATCTTTGAGGAATCAATCTTAAAGTCGTGAAGAATTTCCTGAACTCTTGCAACAAGTTTATCGTTAATTCTTTCAAGCTCTTCACCTATTTTTTCAACACCGTCAATTCGCTTGAAGGCTTTTGTATTTTCCTGAATTTCGGTTAATCGTGAAAATATATCGTCATTTGATTTTAAAGCTAAATCGAGCTGCTGGCGCTGAAACTCCTCGAACTCGGCACTTGTCATTGTCAGATTTTGCAAATTCTGAATTTTTTCAAGTGAATTTGAGATATTATCACTGCGGTCAACAAGTGTTTCAATATCGTGCCTGAGATCTTCCAGAGCATCAAAGCCCGCGCCCTCAAGCTGAGAGGACATCGCCTCCAGTTTTTCTTTAATGGCGGAAAAATTTTCCTTCGCCTGATTATCCGTCATCCTCAAATCTATCTGGGAAACCAGCTCTTTGAGTTCGGTCAAATCAAGCTGCTCTTTGTTGTTAAAGTTTTCTAATTTTGCATCAATTTTATCTAATAACTGCGCGTAATCTTTTTCGTTTGACATGTCTGACTTTCTGATTATATAATCCCACAATTTATATTTTATCAAAATTACGAAATTTCGGCACAAATTAGCGCAAAATTACGGCAGACAAAATATATAATTGTCAAAACAACAATAATAAAAGAGTTTTGGCTATATTGAAATATTACAAATTTTTAAGTAATTTTATTTTCCTATAAAATTCTTAACAGCAATTAAATCCTGTTTTGTGAGCCAGATGGGTGAATTTTCTTCTTCCGAGCGGTTTCTGAGAAGATATGAAGGGTGGAAAATAACAACAGCATCAAGAGAATTAAAGAGTTTAAACCATTTTCCTCTTATCTGGGTTATTTTTATGTCGTTTCCAAGAAATGATTTAGCACTCGTTGCCCCGCACAGTATAATGACTTTAGGACGTACAATATTAATCTGGGCATTTAAAAATCTTTCACAGATACATTTCTCTTCGTCAGTAGGCACGCGGTTTTCAGGTGGACGGCACTTAACCGTATTACAAATATAGAAGTCGTTTTCCCTGCTTAACCCGACATCTGAAATCAAAGAAGTCAAAAGTTTCCCAGCTTTCCCTACGAAAGGAATACCCGTTGCATCCTCGTCTGCCCCGGGGGCTTCACCTATAAGCATAATCGGTGCGCCTGCTTTTCCATCCGAGAACACAACATTTCTTCTCGTTTGCGCCAAATCACAGCTTTTGCACCCGAGACAAACCTGTCGGACTTCTTTTATCGACTTCTCTTTTAATTCGTCATCAAGTTCTGATTCATTAAATTTCAGATAATTCATAGTGTCCTCAACATTTGATACCGTTCAATTTTATAATAATTCACAAAAAAAATCTATACTTCCGTTTAAGACGGAAAAATAGTCATAAAGTCCAATGAATATAGAGCAAAAATTCTTTATTATATAAAAGTAAATCCTCAACTCTTCTGATTGCTTATTCTTAGTGCTCATCCCCTTATCTGAGGGGATTTTTTTTATTTTAAATTCTGAGGGGTAGCAAAAAATTTTGAAACCTGTTTTTATAGCATGTGTGGATCAGGATATTTTATGTACATAAACCAAATATCACCGCTGCTTGGCTGTCAGCCTCTAAAAACGGCACAAATTAAGCAACCAAAACAGCAAAATATCAAAGAACAAAGGACTGTTGAATATTCACTATGGAATGGTCCTTCGGTTAGTTTTGAAGGCAGAAAGAAAAGACAGTATTCCTCTGTGCTTGCAGGGAAGTATGAAAAACCCTCTAAATTCAGGATAGCAAGAATACCCAACCTGACATGCCCCGCCTGTGGTCAGAAAATAATGACACGGCACGGCTACACCACCTTCCTCGATAAAATCAGAAAAGCAAAAGAAGAGGACTATTTAACCATACTTGATGAATACAAGGAATATATGTGTCCGACCGAACTAGAGGTTTTTGACTCCATAAAAGAGCATGCGGACAGAATTGTTAAAGAAGGCGGAACTCCTCATATAACGGAAATTGTCAAAGATTTAAGGCAGATAAAACTCCCCGAACTCGAAAAAATACAGCTGGACAAAGTCGAGGATATGCGAGATGCCATACAAACGCTCCCCGGGGCTGAAAAAAGGAGGTTGAACGAAAAATTCAACACTCTGACTGAAATTATCGTCGGATTAAACAAAAAAGCACCCTTCAGAAGGAAAACCCTTATTGAATGGGTTGAAAAATGCAAAATATCAGATGATTACGTCAAAACAGAGCTCCTCGATATTGCCTATAGTTTCCCCTCTTCTAGTGAATCTGCCTGCGCGTGGATAGTTAAGAACTCGGGTAAAGACAAACAGGGCAACGACAGAAGCGCACTCGAACTTGCGGAAAAACTTGTCAGCATTGCTTCTACCAGCACCGATCACGTTTTAGCAAGAAATATAGAACTTAACCACGATGATATAACCAACTATATGGCTATGCACAAGGGGTGTAACTCTGAAAAAACCGACAAAAGTTTTATGGAATGGTACAACGAAAGCCCACATGAGCGCCATATATTTATAAGAAACTACCTGAAAGATGTTAAAGAAGCCTTAGATAAAGGAAAAATCAAGGATAAAAAATACAAAGACTACATAAAAGACTGCGTTTTAAACATCTATAAACTCTCTAAGGGCAACGTGGACTACAGAGAAGAATTCTGCCCCGAGACAATAAAAGATAAATCAGAAGATTAGAGTATCTCTTACGCTATATAATCGTATTTTTTAAGACTTGTATCCGCAGCGACAGATTTAAGCCCTGACGATGCCGCACCGACAAAAGAACCCTTATGGTTTGGTGAAGTCATTGCAATATCCGGATCTCTTAACTGATAAATCTCTGCAACCCGGCTGTCAAGTGTCTCAGGTGATTTTTGGTATAACTCGGCGGCATAATCCATTTCGGAATCCTTAATTCCGTTTGAGTTTAAGAGCCAGAATTTTGAAGCGGCTCTGTAGGCGTCCTGTTCTTCTGCAACGGAAGTAAAGGCATCATTGTCTTTTGCGTGTACAAATTCATGGACAAGGTATGCGCTGATTATCTCGGGAGCTGCGTAAGTGTATTTATCAGTTATAACAATACGTTTTTTGCCGTGTTCATACTGCGCAATATTCGCTGTTCCGCTCATCGATGCGGTTTTATCAAACATAACCTTCAAAGAACTCAGACTCTTCATATATTCGGGAGATAAATACTTTGTAACTATACTCAGTGCCTCATTTAAGGTTTTGACGCCATGCTCATATCTTTCTTTTTTGGCTCTTTCCGGCTCAGTCTGCTCTAAAATCTTGTTTTGGGTTTCAAGATACCCTCTTTTTGCGTTGTCATCGTTTTCATCAGCTTCCATGGCTTTTTGGAAGCTCTTCAGGGCTTCATCAAGATTTCCTTCCTCCAAATACGTTTCTCCGAGCATTGTTTCGGCTTCGCAGGTGGAGGAAGCGGCAGAAACATATTTGTTTAAACTTTTTATAGTGTCGCTGTAATCCTGCAAACCTAAATATGCCCTTGCAATATTCAGTAAAATCTCGTTTTTCTCGGGCGACATCTCCATAGACTTTTTATAACTGCTTATTGCGTACTCATACTTCTTTTTATCCATGAAACTATCGCCCAAAGACTTATAATAGTTCGGGTTTTGAGCCTGAAGATATGCAGGGGTGAGAATATCATTACGTTGTACGGCACTGACTCTGAATGTCATTATAAAAAATTACCTAATTATTTTTTTCTACACCATTTTAAACAAAAACAAAAAATTTATTGCCAGTTTTTCGAATGATTTGTTGCAAATATTAAAAAAATAATGAACTTTAAACATTTTCCCCTCTCCCTTAATCCCTCTCCCTCAAGGGGCGAGGGAAATAATTTCCATTTTCCAAAAATTATTTGGCATTTAAAAATGTTTTTGCTAGAATAAACATTATCAAATTGAACATTAAAAAAGGAAATGCCGAAGTGGCGAAATTGGTAGACGCATCAGACTCAAAATCTGACGCAGCTCACCCTGTGTACCGGTTCGAGTCCGGTCTTCGGCACCATTTTAAAAGACCTCATAATGAGGTCTTTTTTATTGCGTCAATTAGTTCGGATGGACTGTCAATAATCTTTTTCGCCCCTTTATTTATAAGAAATTCTTTTTCTCTGAACCCCCAGGAAACACTAATACACTCTATCCCCGAATTTTTTGCGGTCAGAATATCTGTATCAGAATCACCGACATATAAAACCTCGTCTTTAGTTAAATTCAGTTCTTTTAAAACCTCAAAAACCATATCGGGTGAAGGTTTTTTCGCTATTCCCCTCTCTTCGCACTCCCCGATTGAAACATCAATCAATTCCCCGAAATATTTTTTTGTTAATTCCCTCACCGCCAAATCAAATTTATTCGATACAACCGCCGTCTTTATCCCCTTTGCTTTTAACAAAGAAAGCATTTTTAAAATACCGTCATAAGGTTTTGTTTTATTATACATATTATTTTCATAGTGCTCTTTAAAAATTCCCAGGCACTCATTGAATTTGGGGTTTAAAAGCCCTTCCGGAATTGAGCGCTCGATTAACTTTGCAACCCCATCCCCGACAAAAGAATTGACCTGTTCAACCGTCAGAACGGGAAACCCAAAACATGACAGCGCAAAGTTAACACTCTCTTTTAAATCCTCAATAGTGTTTAGCAAAGTTCCGTCTAAATCAAAGATAACCGCTTTTATCGTCATAATAAAATTATCTTATCACAAACTTTGTTAAAATTTTTTATCAAAAAAGGCAATTTTAAAACTTCAGTTGTTTTATATCCTCATTCAAAGTTTATAAGGTAAGTAAAATTGAGTTTTAATCTTTCAGTCAAACAGAATATTAATAAAACAAGTCTTTTAACATTAGTTGAAAATGAAATCAAAACGGGTGATAACCTCTTGTCCGTTCTTGAAAAAAGAGAAGTTGTCAGTCTTTTAACGTTAATGAACCCGAACATTGCCAAAATTTTATCGTCTCAAAATCTCACTTTTAATGTTTACAGCGAAAACATAAAAAATATTGAGAAATCACATATATCAAGAGTTGAACTGATTGCTGACAAAATCGCTCTTCAGATGAACATTTCTTTTGAAGAGCGTAAACTCTTGAAACAAGGGGCAGAGCTTCATGATTACGGCAAAATCTTAATTCCCTCGTACATTCTTGAAAAAGAAAATGAACTGACGAAAAAAGAAAAGTCAATCATAAAGCTCCACGCCGACCTTGGATATGAATTATTATCCTCCACCTCAATAGACAAAAGAGTTTTGATGATGATTAAAAATCACCACCGGAGTGCAGACAAAAACCCCGATATTTTAGGTCAGATTCTCACCGTAGCAGACATCTTCGCCGCACTCACAGAGCAAAGAGTTTATAAAATAACCTACAGAAAAGAAGATGCCATCTCAACACTCGAACAGTATTCAAAAACAGGGTTAGTTAACAACAACATCGTTACCGCACTCAGAAATATTTAATCTAGTGTCGCCTTATGCCGCCTCGTCAACCGAGCCGTCATAATGGCTCACCTTTTCTCACGCGCCACTCACAAAATTCACTAAAATTTTATATTGTGAATTTTGCTCGGACAATTTAAAATCTTGTCATAAGCCTGATTTAAGGTTACAATGATTTCAGGCAGAGATTAAGGAATACAAATGGAATATACTTCGTGCAGTTTTTTGAATGGCGGAATCTGTTTTGTTGAGGACAGAATAATGTTTTGCTGTAAAGGAAACTCTGCAAAAAACAAAGCCCAGCCGATTTTGGTCAAAAATTTCCGTGGCGGAAGAGTAGACTGGGAAGAGATATTTCAGGAACGAAACAGAGCCTATGAACTTCTGAAAAACGGCTCCTGCCCTGAATATTGCGCGGGATGCATAGACCTTAAAAAGCAAAGATGGTTCGAGAGAGACCACTGGTTTGATTACGTACTCTTTTCCACCTGGACGGCCTGCAACTGCGCATGTCTGTATTGCAACTGTAATATAAAACCCGGTAAATACTTAATCAAAGACATCAACAAGTATGCAAAGGAACAACTGGAGCAGGAAAAAGCAAATTCCTTCGACCTTCGTCCGACAGTATATGACCTCATCTCAAACGGGTATATTTCAAAGCACACTACCATTGACTTTGCAGGCGGTGAGCCGACTATTTATCCCTATTTTGATGACCTCGTAAAAATGCTTCTTGATGCAGGGATAAGAAAAATGGTTATCCACACAAACGCAATAAGGTTTTCAAAAATAGTCGAAACCGCAATCAAAAAAGGTGTTATGGAGGTTGTCGTTTCCCCCGATTCGGGCTCAAAAGAGTGCTATGAAAAAATAAAAAGAGTTTCAGCCTATAATCAGGTCTGGAGTAACATCAAGAAGTATGCAAGAGCAAAAAAGCCTTATTCCACAAACGGTATAGCTCTTAAATACGTCATCATGCCGGGAATAAACGACACAAAAGAAGAACTCGATTTGTGGATAAAAAAAGGACTTGATGCAGGGATAAATACCTTTATTTTAAACGGTGACGACAATTTCTTCTCTAAAAAAGAGAGAAATAAAGATGTTCTTCAGAGGATAGTCAACCTTGCAGACCACTTCCAGGAATATATGCAGGATAACTGCTGCCAGTATATTCTCTATACAAACTGCGTTATGGCTTATGAAGAACTCGGAATTGAAGAGTATCTTGCCGATAACCACAGAAGAATGTATTAATTACATTGTAAATTGGGCTTTCCAGCCCAACAAAATACAACAAAAAGAGCGGACTTTAATAATCCGCTCTTTTTAAATTTTCTCTGAGAATTAAGCAATTCTCTGGAACATATATCCGATACCTCTTGCCGTCAAAATCAGTTCGGGGTTTGCAGGATCGGTTTCGAGTTTTGAGCGCAGTCTTGAAATATGAACATCAACAACTCTTGTATCAATTCTGTGATCAGGCGGATAAGACCAGACGTGCTGAAGAATTTCGTTTCTCGAATAAGCCTGTCCCGAGTTATTAACAAGGAGTTCGAGAAGGCTGAATTCCATACCCGTAAGTCTGATTCTTTCGTTCTTGCGGAAGACCTGACGTCTTGCGGTATCAATTCTGATATTGCCTGTTGTGATAATGTTCTTTGCTATCTTGCTTGTAGGAGCAACAACTTCTTTGTTTGTTGTACGTCTTAAAATAGCCTTAACTCTTGCTTCAAGCTCTTTAGGGCTGAAGGGCTTAATTACATAGTCATCAGCGCCGAGTTCAAGCCCGGTAATTCTTTCGGAAACATCGCCGAGTGCCGTCAGTATGATAATCGGAACATCAGACGTTCTTCTGATTTCTCTTGTAACTCCATAACCATCAATTTTCGGCATCATAACATCTAAAACAATCAGGTCAGGATTTGTTTTATTAAAAGCCGCAATAGCTTCTTCGCCGTCAGTCGCAGTAACAATATCGAAACCTATCATTTTAAGACGGGTTTCCAAAATTCTTCTTATACTTGCTTCGTCATCGGCGACGAGAATTTTTTGTCTTGCATCTTGCTCTTGCGGAGTATCATTTGCTTCAGTCATTTCTAACCCCTTAATTATTATTTTTAACTAAATCTGATGTCATTATATTACAAAACACGAAATATTTCAAAACATTTCTTAAAAAAACTTTGTTAATTTTTATAAAGTATTAGTACTACAAAGCTTTCGGGGAACTTTTGAAATTTTTCTTAATAAATTGCTTATTTGGTTTGATTTTCAAATGTTTTTATCTGATGATGTACCTACTGTCTGAAAAAAATGAGGGCTTTTTATGAAATGAAAGAATTACCGCTGAAACCAAATATCTCAAACGCAATGTTTGCGTATATTTCAATTTCCATAGCAGTAATTCTTTACGGAACTACCCTGACTGCAACAAAAATCTGCCTGGAGGAATACTCAACACCTGCTCTTATGGCGCTCAGAATGAGTATTTCGGCAATTTTGTTTGCCCCCTTCTTTTTAACCATCTATAAAAACATTAAAATAGACAAATCGGATATTAAGTATGTCATTTTAATGGTTTTATGTGAGCCATGCCTGTATTTTATCTTTGAGACAAATGCGCTGAAGTTCACCTCGTCAGGTCAGGCAGGTGTTGTAAGTTCACTTGAGCCTGTGCTGATAATTCTTCTTGCGCGCATGATTTTAAAGGAAAAATTTCCCCGTCTTGCATATATAGGGCTTGCTATCGCCATTATCGGCTCTGTTTTTCTGAGTATTATGTCTGACGTCAACGAGCTTGCTCCCCGCCCCCTGCTCGGAAACTCACTTCAGTTAGGGGCTGAGATTTTAACCTGCATAAGTGTTATCACGACAAAATATTTAATGGATAAATACCCGCCCTTCTACTTAGCCGGAATTGCAGTGCTCGGAGGTTCTATATTCTTTACTTCCATGTGTATTATGAACGGAGAAACACTCCACGTTGTTGCATCACCGAGTATTTTTATTGTAGGATATCTGGGAGTACTTACCGTTGTTGCTTATGCACTCTATAATTATTCCATGTGTACACTCTCAGCGAGCAAGGTTTCACCTCTTTTGTTTCTTCTTCCCGTTTCTGCGGTATTTTTCGGGTGGTTCTTCCTCGGAGAAACTCTGAACACAATGCAGTTTGCTTCTTGTCTTGTTATTTTCCTCGGAATTTATATCTGCCAGACCTTCAGCAAACACTCACTCGATGAAGCGGAAGAGATAATCGATGAAAAAGCGCTGGAAGATTTACACAAACAACAGGAAGTCAGGGAAGAGTGCAAAATCTGAAAAAATGTAAACAATAAAAACCGAAAAACAGGCTGATAAATTTTGTTCGTGTTATAATTTCAGAGAGCCAAACATAACCCTTTTAGAGAGGACAAATAATGCAAATTGGAATACCGAGAGCACTTTCATATTATAATTTCTATCCGTTAATTTACGGCTTTTTGTCTGACCTTGGAGTTGAAATCGTACTTTCAGACAAAACTACAAAGCAGACTATGACCGATGGCTCAGCTCTTGTTGTTCCCGAAACCTGCCTTCCTATAAAGGTTTATGTAGGGCATATTTTAAACCTGCTTGACAAAGGGATAGAAAACATTTTAGTTCCCTCTGTTCAGTCAATAGCACCAAAAATTTATAACTGTTCAAAGATAAGAGGACTTCCCGATTTAATCAGAAACGTCATTAAACGCGATTTCAATATGATTGAGGCGACTTACGACAAGTCCGAAAAAAACCGTAGTTCTATTGACTTTTTTAAGGAAATCGCAGGTAAACTCGGAATTACCGACCTTGCAAGAATAAAAAAAGCCTCGAAAAATGCCTGGAGAGTTTATAACAACTACCTTGTTATGACGCGCTCGGGTGTTCCTTACGTTCAGGCTGTTAAGTATGCGCTTGAAAACAAGGTCGTGCTTGCACAAAACGATACAACAAAGCCGGTTAATATTGCGGTTATTGCGCATGGATATAATCTCTATGACGAGAGAATTTCAATGAAAATATTTGAAAAGCTCGACAAACTTGATGTCAAAGTCTTTACTGCAGAGCAATTAACCCCCGAGCAGATGAAGGAAGGGTTAAACAAGCTCGAAACAAGACTTTACTGGGCAAACGAATTTGAAATATCTGGCGCAGCAGGACATTATATCCAGGATAAAAAAATTGACGGAATAATCACCATCAACGCGTTTGGTTGCGGACCTGATTCTCTGATGGTGGACAGAATTACAAGATACGCAAAAGAACTTAAAAAACCGATTTTAAATCTTTCCATAGATGAACAGACAGGTGAGGCAGGGTTTGTCACAAGACTGGAAGCCTTTGTTGATATGCTTTTCAGAAAGAAACGCTCAACCATTATCAATAAAATCGATATAAATGAGCAACAACCCCCTCAGCCGAGAATAACAGAGCCGAAAGTCAGGGTAACAATGGAAGATTTGGTTCAGAAGATGTAAGAAACAAAAAGAGAAGGAATTAAAAAAACCTTCTCTTTTTTGTTATCTGATTAAACTGTTATTTCCCGAGATTTATAAACGGAACAGAACTTCCCATCATATACTGCGGGAGTTTTCCATCCCATCTCTGAACCGCTTCATATTCAACGAGCGCTTTATTCTGAGTGAGGGCATTCGCTCTTATGGACATTGATTTTGCCTCAGCTTCAGCTGAAATCAGTTTCTGTTTTGCTTCCTCCTGAACCTGAACGGTTTTGTTCTTAGCTTTTAGAGCTTCCTGCTCTGCCGTTACCTTTGATTCGATAGCTTTTTCAAAGACATCGGAATAGTTAATATCTATGAACTGAAAGCCCGTAACATTGATATATTTATCCTTCATCTGGGTTTCAAGTTTATTGAAAATATCGGCAGTTGCAACAGCTCTGTTTGCAACGAGGTCCTGAGCATTCCATTTACCGATAACGTCTTTAATATTACCCTCAACGACAGGCATCAAAATCGTTTCCACATAGTCCATACCGACCTCACGGTACATTTTGTGCGCCTTATCGGGGATAAGGTTATAGTTGATAACGTAAGTTATTCTTGCCTGCTGAATGTCTTTTGTATAAACCTCTGTTTTTATTGTCTGCTTTTGGGTTTTGACGTTCATAACTTTTATTTTTGAGATAAACGGAGTGATAAGATGAACACCCTCGCCATAGCTTCTCGGTGAAACCATTCCGAGAGTGACCTTAACACCTCTCTCGCCCGCACCGACTATTGCAATAGGGTTGCACATGATAATAAACATCACAACCAAAATTGATATAGCAAGAATTAATGCCGATTTACTTCTTCCCATTGTATTCTCCTTAATTCGATTAAAAAATTCAAAAAAAATGTTCAAATCAATTTGTCTGAAATAATCAGAAACAAAATCAAAATTAAAACTGTTCTTTTTCCGTTTCCTTGCCATCCTAGATGAGCCCCAAAACTCCGAGGACAACATAGACAAGCACTATCACAACGGCAAAAGCGCCGAAGAAAATCAGGATTTGTTTTCCGTATTTTTCGTACAAATTAACGTTCATAGCGAGCCCGACACCCGATAAAACGATGTTAACCGCTATAACAAAGCCCAATATTAATAATAAAATTCTGACTGCCATAATTATTTGTTTCCTTCTTATAACAAGAATACTAAATATAAACTATTATGCCATCATCTTTAAGACGTAAAATAGACAAAAATAAAAAGTCCCCGTTCTGAGGACTTTTTATTGTATTAAAAATTAGTGTCTGACATCAAATTATAGAGGCTGAGCCCAGTAAGAATCACTGAGTGATTTAGCTTTCTGTGTTTCTGTTGATGACAAATTAACATTTGAAGGAGTAAAGATGAAAACGGAATCACCAATTCTCTGCTGATTGCCCATTAATGCGTGTGAAGCACCGCAAACAAAATCAACAAGTCTCATTGACTGTTCTCTGTCGAGAAGGTGAAGGTTTAAAATAACCGTTTTTCTGTCCTTCAGGTGTTTTACGATTGTCATAGATTCTTCATAAGCTCTCGGTTCGCAAACCAGAACTTCATAGCCCTTATAACTAGGAAGATTAACCACCTTTGAATTAGGTGTATCCTTCGGTGTATAAACTTTATCCAATGCTGCATTCCCATCTGTTGCGTAGTCTTCTACGCCCATCATTTCCTTAAATATACCTTCATCTTCTTCATCGCCGAAAGTCGAATTAAAGAAGTCTTGTATCGTTGATTTTACTTTGTCAAACACTGCCAATTTTATATCCTCCCAATGATTTTGTTATGTAAATAGTATTCTTCCCAATCTTATGATTGTTGCGCCTTCTTCGAGTGCAATGAGAAAATCGTTTGACATTCCCATCGACATCTGTTTTAATTCTACACCCCATTCAGATCTTAATCTATCCTTTATTTGTTTGATATTTTTGAATAATCCCCTTAATTTTTCACTGTCCTCACAAAGAGGAGCAATGTTCATCAAGCCTTCAATACTGACAGATTTAAGATTTAACAGTTTTGGAAAATTCTCTTCCAACTCTTCCGGTGAAAAGCCGAACTTTTGTTCTTCTCTTGCGTTGTTGACCTGAAGCAGGACCTTCTGAACAAGCCCCTTTTTCTTTGCCTCTTCATCTATCGCCTGAGCGAGTTTTAAAGAGTCAACGGAATGAATTAAATCGAAATTTCCGACTGCCGATTTTACTTTGTTTGTCTGAAGATGCCCTATTAAGTGAAATCTTGAATTTTGCCTTATCTCGTTTGGAAGCTTCTCAATTTTTTCGATGAACTCCTTAACCCTGTTTTCGCCAAAATCCCTGAGTCCCAGCTCATAGTACCTGATTATCTCTTCATAACCAAAGTATTTCGTAACAGCAACTATTGTAGGATTATAAGGTGCAACCAGCATTTTGATTCTTGAGATATTCTCTTCTATTTTGTCCATGTTTGCCTAAACAGAATGTCCTTTACCTGCAATTCTTCAAAACACTAAATTAATTATAACAAACTTTTTAAGTCGGACAAATAATTTAAGCAAGTTAAAAAGGGCTTCTCTTCTAATCGCCCTTAAACCCATGCAACTCATGGTTTTTGGTAACATCAAACACCATGCAACATTCCTTAACATTTGCAATAATCAAGCCAATTTACATCCTTTTTTCTTCACATTTTTAAAGAGATGAAGGATGCCATCCTCTAAAAAGTTGATTTGATGTTTTTGAGAATGCAAAGAAACGGAAAATTTTATATAATCAGAATATGAGAGAAGATTCAAAACAGTATTTATACGACTTTAACCTCTATCTTGAGGTCGAGCGAAACTTTTCAAAGCACACCATAAAGGCTTATAACTCCGATATTCTGAGCTTTTTGGTCTGGCTTAACGAAAAGAGCGTCGCTGAAGTTTCTTACAAAGATATAAAAGAATATCTTCTCTATATTCAGCAGTTTAACTACCATAAAACTACAACTGCAAGAAAAGTCGCTTCGTTGAGGACTTTTTACCGCTATCTGTATCGTGAAAGACTCATTGAAAATAACCCGGCTCTGACAGTTCAGGCACCAAAGAGAGGGAAAACACTTCCTCAGTTTTTGACTGAAAATGAAATTGAAAAAATTTTCAACAATATGAAAATAGACACACCCTCGGGGTATCGGAACAGAGTTATACTGGAACTCCTTTTCGCCACAGGGATGAGAGTTTCAGAACTCAGTAATCTTAATTTTGAAAATTTAAACCTTGATGAAAATGAAATAAAGGTTTTCGGAAAAGGCGCAAAAGAGCGAATTGTTTTGGTTTCAGACAGAGCAAAAGATTTTCTTCTGAAATATTTAAAAACGGCAAGAGGTTTAATCTGCCCGAATTTAACAGATCCCGAGAATAATTCCCCTGTTTTTATCAATAAAAACGGGTACAGACTGCAAACTCAGAGCATAAGAATTGCGATAAACGAAACCGTCAGCAGTATTGAACTCCCCAAGCATGTCACTCCCCACGTATTCAGACACAGTTTTGCAACAAAACTTCTCGAAAACGGTGCTGATTTAAGAGTTGTTCAAGAGCTTTTGGGACACAGCAGCATAAGCAACACCCAGATTTATACCCACGTTACAACCGAAAGACTGAAATCCGCTTACGCACAAACCCATCCGAGAGCATAAATAAAAAAAGTGAAGAAATTTTAAGAAACTAGCAAATTTTTTATTTTGAGGGTTTAATAATAACAACGATTAGACGGAAAGGGAAAAGATGTTTATAAGTCCTATTGGTGCAGGGAACTATTATAAGCCGTACAGCATGCCAAAATCGGCTGAAAAGAAAAACGGTGCAGATAATGTTTCCTTTAAGGCTCTTTTAAGAGATCCGAGAAGTGCCGAAGAACTAAGACAAATTGCGCTCAGAGAACGCTACGGCAACACCGAAATCTCTATGATTGAACCTGAAGTTATCTTTGAAGCAAAAGAACGTCTGAAGGAAATGGGTATCAAAGATATTCAGGACAAAAACATTTACGTCATCGTTGAAGATGCTCCTTATGACAGAGAGCATGACAAATACCACATTATCAGCTATTACGATGAATCAAAACAGGCTTCCATCCGCTTCACAAATGACGGCGACAGAGCTTATATGGTTAAATACAACAGAACCCCTGACGGAGTAATAAAAGACTGCTACTTTGACCAGTATTATGATTTCTATTCAAAGAAATGGCGCCCCGTTTCAGGTCCTCTGTTCTAAAAAAATTTTATAAAATACAAAAAACCCCGATTTTAAAAATCGGGGTTTTTAGTATCTGAGATTTTACCTGCTTATCTTGTTCTCTCTCTAAAGAATAGGAAATTAAAAATAAATCTAAAGATCGAGAAAAAATTAACCTTTTTGGCGGATAAACAACAAAGGATGACAAACTAGAATTGTTTTATGGGAGGAGCTTTGTTGTGGCGTTTAACGACGAAAAACATCAGAATAAATGCGTGTCTGATCCGATAAAATCAGATATTAAAGACATGGCACAAAAGCTCTTTTCAAAAGCAAACGATTTAAGGGCGGAAAACAAATACAAAGAAGCAATCAGGGAATATCTCAATTCCATTATGCTCAACCGAAACAATCCTGAAGCCTATTTCAGTTTAGGCTTAGTCTATAAAGAGCTCAGCAGTTTTAAAAAATCACTTGAGGCACTAAGAAAAGCCTATAAATTATCCCCGTTTAACTCTGAAATTCTCTCAGAATTAGGCATTTGTGAGCTCATCAACGGCAATATGCCCGAGGCAATAAACTGTTTTCAAAAAGCAATAAAACTAAACCCCGAAAACTATGACCTTCAGCTGCATCTCGCGCTTGCACACGAAATAGAAGAAGAGCCCGAGATGGCGCTGATGGTTTATCAGAGAATTATTGACAAAAACCCGGAATTCACAAAAGCCTATATCCAAAAAGCCGCCTTATATATGTCGCTCGAATGCTATATAGATTCAGCGCGTCTTTTTAAGCAGGTTTTAGAAATGCAGCCTGAGTATGCAAGAGCCTATTTAGGAATAGGTATCTGCTGCGACAAGATGAACAAAAAGAAGGAAGCACTCAGGTATTACAAAAAATTCCTTAAAATGAAGAGCAATTCACCCAATACGGATAAGGTGTATGAGAGAATTTCCTCGATAAAATCAGGGTTTGGGCACAGACAACACTCTCTCAAAGTGCTTAATTAATTTTGTTGTCTTGTAAATCCTTTGCGCTCAATGTTTTGTCCCTACGGGTAAAACCCTCTCCTCAATCCTTACCTCTCACAAAACGATTATCAATCGTTTTGTTCGGCAGAGTCCAGGGAGGAAGAATAATTATAAAAATTCAGATGCGGATTTACGCTTCTTGTAAATCCTTAGCGCTCAAACCTATCGCTCACATGGCATTCTGCCAGCATTCGCTACGGTTTTCGCACACCGGAACTTCGTCCGTCCGGATTTACGCAAAAGGAAAGACGCACCTTTTGATTGTGATACGCCTTTGTTTTGTATTATATGATATTGCCTACTGTACCTGTTTTAAGTTTGGACATAATTATTTTTTCCACCCGGAAATATAAATTTTAAGAAATATTAAAAAAGCCCGGCTTAAAAAACCGGGCTAAAAACTTATTATGACTTCATTTATACTATTTTACGGCTTTTGAAATCATTGAAGTAATATCCTCACCGCCATAGAGTATCGTGCCTTTGGCAAAAACCATGTCATAGCCCTGTTCTTTTGCTTTTTTGGCGATTGTGTCAGAGATATTTTTGTCTAGTTCAGACAATTTTTTTGCATATTCTTTTGTTTCTGCTGCCTGTCTTGCAGAGATTTCTTTTTCATATTTAGCGGCTAGTTCTTTTCTTTTATCGTCAGAGGTTTGTTTCTGAACATCTAACTTTGCCTTATCTATAAAATTCTTAAAATCTTCAGCCTTTTTAATCTGCTCTTTTTTGAGTGCCTCAACCTGAGCCGAGCTGCTTACAACCTGCGGAATATCAACTATCCCGATTTTGAGTTTTGCATTTTCCTGAGAAACAGCATAATTATTAGCGCTGATACCGAGAGTAAACGCAAGAACACCGACAAGTATTAATCTTAAATCAAGTTTCATATAAAACCCTTTCCAAAACGTATAAGATAACTCATTTTTAACACAAAGGACAATATTTTTCAAGCACAGAGGAATGTAAAAGTATCTTCTTAACATATTGTCTTTATTCTCTCTGACATTATACAATATCATTAAGCGAAAGAGAAAAACCATGGAAGAAGAAAATTATTTTAGTTTGGCGCAGGAATACGCGAATAAAGGACAGACACAGGAAGCAATAAAGAACTATAAAAAGGCGCTTGAAGAAAACCCTGCCTCTTTTGCTGCACTTTTCAACCTTATTCTGCAGCTCAGAAAAACAATGTCCCCGGAGTTAATCGAATACGCTTATCTCGGGCTTAAACTTGAACCGAACAACGACAATCTCTATTCCATTCTCGGCGAATTTTATTTAAAACACGGGCAAAAGGACTATGCGCTCGTATCCTTTGAAGAAGCGCACAAAATTGCCCCAGATAATTTTACTTATACCTATAATATCGCAACAATTCTCTATATGCTGAAAAATTTCCCGAAGGCAAAAGACTATTTTGAAGAACTGCTGGAAAAGGATAAAGATAATATTTCCGTTCTGACAAGTCTTGCACAGACTTATAAGCACCTTCACGACAACCAGAAGGCGCTTGAACTTCACAAAAGATGCTATGAACTGCGCCCTGACGATCTTAAAATAAAAAGAAACCTTGCAATAACCTATAATACGGTCGAGCAGCCCGAACAGGCGCTTAAATTATATGAAGAACTGCTGGAAACCGACCTTGATAAAATCGAAGTATTCAGGGGAATAGGTATTGCGTACAGAAAAATGCACAAGTATGAGCTTGCTCTCGAAAATTTCAACAAGGCGCTTGAATATAACCCTGATGACCTCGAAACAATGACCTATATCGCCGATATGTATATGTTCTTTGAAAAAGAAGAAACAACGGAAATGCTCATTGACCAGATTTTGAAAAAACAGCCCGATTTTCTGCCGGCTATTCAGTATAAATGTATTCTGAAGCTCAGAAGGAAAGATTTCAGCGGATTTGAGTATTACAGGATAAAAGGACTTGAATTTCAGGGCGGAGGCTCGGCATTTTTATATAAAGATAAAATCTGGAAGGGTGAGAGCCTGAGAGGGAAAACCGTTCTTGTCAACTGCAACTGCGGTCTTGGTGATTCGATTATGTACGCAAGGTATATCCCCGAGCTCACAAAAAAAGCAAAAAAAATAATTATTGAAATCAATAAGTCGCTTGAATATATGTTTTCCGAGAATTTTCCCAAATGTACCATCGTCAGACACAGTGTAAACACTAAATTTGACATTATGCTCAATATGCAAATGCTTCCCTATTACTTAAAAGCGGGCAGGCATATCCCGAAAGGCAAAAATTCACTCAAGCCCGACAAAGATTTAGTTAAGCAGGCTTCAAAACTCGAAGTGCTTCAGACGGATAAAAAGAAAATTGCAATAGCCTGGCGCGGAAGTCAGCTGAACCTTTTAAGGCAGATAACGCTTAAAGAATTAGAGCCCTTGTTTGATATTGATGATACAATGTTTTATTCCTTCCAGCTCGATGCAACTGAGGAGGAAAAGGAAATTCTCAAAAACCACCCGAATGTGGTTGAAATGAAGGATTATGTAAAGGATTATTCCGATACTGCCGCCATTTTAACCAAAATGGACAGGGTTATTTCCATTGATACCTCGCTTATCCACATGGCAGGCGCTTTAGGAATGAAATCATACCTTATCTTGCCGTTTGAACAGGAATGGAGATGGTACGGGGGAAAGAAAAACATCTCGCCCTGGTATGAAACCGTAAAAATGTTCCGCCAAACCCCCGAAGGCTCCTGGGCAGATGTCGTTGAGGAGGTTAAATCAGAATTAGTCAGGACTTTATATAATGGCAAATTCTGAGGACAACAGACCTGCTGAAGGTGAAGAATACAGAGTAAAAGCAGAAAAAATGCTCTTTTCCGAAACGGCTTTGGGGAAAATAGGCAATTTTAGTGTTTTTATCCCAAATGCCTGCCCCGGTGATGTTTTGAGGGTTAGAATAAAAAAAGTCAATAAAAATTATGCTTTTGGAGAAATCGTTGAAATCGAAACCCCGTCAGAATATAGAGTAAAACCCTTCTGCCCTATGGCAAACATCTGCGGAAGCTGTTCCTGGCAGCATATAGCTTATTCTGAACAATTAAAACAAAAACAAATCATTGTGAAGGACATAATGAAAAAAATCGGGGGAATTGACACGGAGGTACCCATGCCCGTTTCCACCGACAGTAAAACGGAATACAGATGCAAAGTTCAGTATCCTCTTTCGCAGACAAAAGTTTCAAAGAGAATTTTGGCGGGATATTACAAAAAAAATTCACACGAACTTGTAAACATCAAATTTTGCCCGATTCAGCCTGATTTAATTAATAAAATAACGGAATATTTCAGGGAAAAAGCGCAGGAGCTAGGGCTCAGTGCCTACGAAGAAAGAACCCACAGAGGACTTTTGAGACATATCGTTTTTAAATATTCAAAAAAAACAGGTGAAATGCTTGTTGTTCTTTGTATCAATGATGATAAAACCAGCCCTGAATTAAAAACTTTAGCAAAAATGTTAGCAGAGAATTTTAAAGAAATAGTAGGGATTTGCGCTAATTTTAACACTATGAAGAATAACGTCATTATGTCTGACAGAACCGAAACCATTGTCGGCAGAGGGTTTTATTATGAAGAGGTAAACGGCAAAAAATTCAGAATAAGCGCAAACAGTTTCTTTCAGGTTAACCCCGAAACTGCAGGAAAGATTTTTGAATACGTTAAAAAAGAAATTACAAAAAGAATTGAAAACCCCAGCATTCTTGATGCGTATTCGGGGGTTTCAACCTTTGGGATAATGCTCTCTGACATAACAAAAGAGGTTGTATGCGTTGAAGAAATCAAACACGCAACAGAGGATGCAAAAGAAAACGTCAAAATCAACAACTGCCGTAATGTTGAAATAATCTCAAACGATGCAGGACAAGAGTTTAAAAAGTTTCAGAAAGAGGGCAGACAGTTTGATGTTATAGTTGTTGATCCTCCGAGGAAGGGTTGCAGCGAAGAATCTATAAAAAACATCGTCAAAAGTGCAAAACATCTGATTGTTTATGTAAGCTGCGATGTTTCAACCTTAGCAAGAGACACAAAATACATCACTTCAAACGGCTTTAAACTCTCATCAATTCAGCCGTTTGATATGTTCCCGAATACTTACCATATCGAAAATGTTGCGGTGTTTGAGAGAAAATAAATTAATTTCGTTCAATCTTTTTCCAATAAACATTAAAATCATCTATTTCAGTTAAAAGTTTATCAAAATCACCATTGAAACAAATACACCTGTCATCTATATAAAGATATGCAGGAATTTTTGTATTGGTAATATCTTTAAAATACTTTGTTAAATTATTTTCATTAAGCCATTTTTCCGACAATTTCTTTTCTCTTGTCGTAAAAAGATAAAGGTCAAAAGTTTGATTTAATTGTTCAATAAATTCTCTTGCCCCCTTTTTCATTTCAGGTATTATATTTTTATCAAAATCACCTGAATATACATTCAAAACCCCGTCGAGGTCTATCAATATTTTTTTTCTGTACATATTATTTCTTAACTTTTTCAAACTATAATGCAATAAATATTATATTATAGTTTGAATAATAACAAAAAAGACATTTCAAAGTCAAGATTAGTATAATTATCTAATGAATATCAGGAATGAAATAAAAGCACTTATTGCAAAAAGAGGAACTACTCTAAAGAAAGTGTGCGAAGAATTAACAAGACGCACAGGGAAATCATATTGCGGAAATAATCTTACAAATAAATTCAGAAGAAAAACCATTAAATACGAAGAAGTACAACTTATTCTTGAAATTTTAGACTGTCAGTTTATCATAGAAAATAAATCGTAAGAAAGCAGGGTTGACTTTAGTCTGCCGAAATAAATTGTACATCAGGCTTTTTAGGCAAACAAAACCTAAAAATCTATTTCACTTTCTGAAAGAGATAAATATATTCGTGCTGGAATATATAAAAACCGCCGTTAAGGGCTCTGTACCTCCACAAATTTTTGGTTTTGCCCTTTGCTCTTTCGTTGCCTTCAATGTTTTTAACTATCGTGGCTTTGAGTTTAAACCCGAGTTTCATCATTCTGAACATACACTCAGCGCTCAGAGGAACAATTTCAGAGTTTTTATACTCATCACCTATAATCAAAACAGCAAATCTGCCCTTTTCAAGAAGGTCATAACCGTTCTTTGCAACCTTTTCAAACATATCATAAAACTGTTCGGGAGTGTCACAGTTCGACAAATCCTCTTTCCTGTCCGAAAATCTGATTATTGTATCATAAGGCGGGTGCAAAACAAGGAACTGTGCCTTTTCTTCGCCCATAATCTCAAGCCTTGCTTCAACCTTTTCCTTTGCATCTTTGGTTGTTGAGTCAGCCGAAATAATATTTATTTTGGTAACCAAATCTTTCGGGGTAAACTTTTCCCTGACATGCTGAGCGAGTTCTTCCTTTAACTCAACCCCGATACATCTTCTGCCCATATTGAGTGCCTCAATGGCAGATGTACCCGAGCCTAAGAACAAATCAAGCACGATGTCGTTCTTTTTGGTAAACCTTTCAAAAAACTGGGTTGCTATCTGGGGAATATAGTTCCCGTGGTATTCGTTTGAATGCCCGTTCGATTTTTCTCTTGACGCAAACTCCCACCACGTATCTGTTTTGATGTGGTCATAATCTTTCCAGTTATTCAAATCAATGTCACTATACGGTTTTGTCTTGGGTATGCTCGCCACCTTCAGGTCAGGGCGGACAATTTCAAGTTTCCGTTTTGTATTTTGTTTAGCCATCTTTCCCCAAATTTTAACAAATTGTAACAAAACAAGTATATTTGTTTTGGGGACAAATTTAATCATATAAATTTATGAGATTTAAGCTCAGATTATCCTTTTTTCAACTGAATAAGGGCATTAACGAGTTCGGGATCCCATTTGATTTTCGCTTCACTCTGAAGGATTTCAAGTGCTTTATCCTTATCTGCCGCGGTTCTGTATGGTCTTGCAACGGTCAGAGCGCAGTAGGCATCAGAGAGCGCAACTATTCTTGCACCAAGCGGAATACTGTTTCCTTTTAAGCCCTCAGGCTCGCCTTTTCCGTCCCAGCGCTCTTTATGGTAGTTAATATAAGGAATAACCTCAGCCATAAAGTTTATGCTCATCAGAATACTTACGCCGACATTCGGGTGGTTCTGGAGTTTATCCCACTCGTCTTTTGTGAGTTTTCCTTTTTTCTTAAAGATTTCCTCGGGAACTGTGATTTTGCCGATGTTTCTGAGGAGTGCAGCATAATAAATTAAATCTTTTGTCTTTTCATTTAAGCCGATGAAGGCTGCAATTTCTTTTGCAAGTCCGGCAACCTCTATTGAGTGAGAGAGCGAGAAGCGGCTCTTCTCATCAACTGCTTTAGCGAGATTTTCAACAAACATCTGCTGTTCAACCCCTAAATCAGCTATTAAAGCAGTCAATTCAGCTCTGTTATTCTGAAGCTGAGCCAGATGTGCCGTTTCATCGTCAATAAGCTGTTTTGTTTCCTGAGTAAGTTTTTCAAGAGATAAAGAAGTCGCAAACAGTCTTGTTGTAATCTTTATCAGCTCAATAAATTCTTCCGATATTTTCTTTGTCGTATAGTTTTCAATGACAAGCACACCAACCGTTTTATAGTTGTTGTGCATAGGAATTGCAAGAAAATACTTAACCTTTTCTTCCCCGAGTTTTTTAATCGGGGTAAATTTCTTGCTCTTTGAACAGTCTTTTATGTTTACAATCTCTTTTTTATTAAAACAGGTTGTTATAACCGATTTTTCGTCTAAATTAAACCCGATATTTTCAAAATCCTGCCTAAACGATGAGCCCACCAAAACCAAATCTTTGGCTTTTTTGCCGGTATAGAGGGCATTATCTTTTGATAGGAAGATATGGCAGGCATCAGCTTCGAGCATCTGCTTAACGGTCTTTGCTATTGCGTTAAAGATGATATAGTCATCTTTATTGCTGAAGCCGAGAATACTCAGAGTGTTGTTAATGGAATAAATCGAAACCAGTTCTTTTAACTGTTTCTTTAAACTCAGAGTTTTATCCTCGTTTTTTCTCTCTATCTTCTGCGCCAATTCTTTTGAAATCAAATGTTCCGATAAAAAATCACCCAAGTTCAGCGCAAATATTTCCTCTATAGGATCTGCCTCAAGAAGATTTTCACTTCTTGAAAACACCGAAATACCCGTTTCTGTTTTCTTTTTACTCATTCTTTATCCTGTACAAAAAGCATTTTATATTTGTATATACATTACTCTTTATCGGATTATTATAACTTAAACTTTTAGAAAATTTACAAAATTTCATACTTTAGTAGTATAAGAATTTTTAAAATCTTGCGAATTTTTTAACAGATATTATAAAATTAAGGAAATGGACACAAAGAAAAGAATTAAAAACAGAAAAAATGCGTTTACTATGACTGAACTGATGATAGTTCTTGTTGCTGTCGGGTTTGTAGCCATAACGGTTATGCCTGTTATTATCTCAAGACACCAAACAACTGTTACTGTCAACAGACTTCAAAAAAGCTATTCCGTTGTTTCTGCCGCCTTTACCAGGGCAAGAGCGGTAAACGGGCCTGTTTATAACTGGGATATAAGGAATAACCATGCCGCAGAGGATGTGTTTAATATAATTAAACCTCATCTTAAAATTAACAAAGTTTGCGGAAACCAAACAAACCAAAACTGTGTAGCGCAGACTTACGGCAGATTAAATAACAACGGAACAGACGGTGGCGACGGCGATACAAGATATTATAAATCGATTTTAGCTGACGGAAGCTCATTTGCAGTAAGAATGGATAACATCAACTGCACGATAGTGAAGGGTGAAAACGAATATTTAAAACACATTTGCGGAATAGCCTTTGTCGATATAAACGGGGTAAGAAAGCCAAACGTTGCGGGAAAAGACAAATTTGAATTTTATATAACAAGCTATGGTATCTACCCGAGAGGAAGCAGGTTTGAAACGAGTATCTCAAGACTGGACGGACCGGAGGGTTGTTCAAACAAATCCGCCAAAGGATACGGTTGCAGCGCCTGGGTTTTGACCAACAAAAATATGGACTATTTAATCGGAACCGTCAGCTGGTAATTTAACATTACTTTACAAAACCTCTTCAGATTCTAAAGAAAGAAATTCATGTTGCCGACTACCATAACATAAGAAATAAGTAACGATTGGAAAAAAGGCAAATGAGTTTTTCAGTAGATAAAATCTACAATAGTTATGGAGCAAATCAGGGAATTGACGTTCAGGCGGTCAAGAAAATCGCTCAGCAAATCTTTGCTAACGCGAAGGCCGAGAGCACACTTGATTTACAAAACCTCAATTTGTCAGCCTTCAGCAGAACTCAGACCTACGGAATAGATTTATACAGAACAAATACTGATACTGCAATACAGACCTCTCTGAGAAATACTGATGTTGATTTAAAATTAAGCGAAAATTTCGCTGCAAACGTTCAGTATTTAAACTCTCAGGCAGCTCAGAAAAATGCGGAAAATATAACGGAATATAACCCCGAACTCCAGGCTCAGCAGGTTAAACCGGTTGAAGAAACGGCAAACGAGCCTAATATAAAAATAAACATCTTCGAGCCAAAAGCAAATGTTGAAGAGGCTTCCGCAACAAAAGAAGCGCCGAAAGTTGAAGAGGTTAATACAAGCGCACTCAGAACAACTGATGCTGATGTTAAACTCGCAGTACAAACTAACGAAAATGTTAATTTCTTAAACACTTTAGCGGCAAAAGAACATTATACACTCCAAAAGACAGAGGGCAAAATCGCACTCCCCGATGATAATGTTCAGAAGCCCGATACAAAAAATGTTGTTATCCTTGCTCCTTCTCAGGAAACAAACGGTTCCCAGAATATGAACAACAACAGAAGAGGTTCAAACCCGTTTGCGTTCTATATGCAGCTCCCCAAGAAGGAAGAAGATAACAAAGAAGAAGAAACAAAACCTATCAATTTAATAGCATAATAGCATAATTCTTAATTGTTACTTATTTTTCTCAGGACAAGTCCCCTTGTCCTTTTTTTGTTATGAAAAATTTAAGTAGTGTTTCATTTTCCCTCTCCTGTGGGAGAGGGTTAGGGTGAGGGTTTGCCCGTAAGGGATAAATAATGTGAATTACGCCTTTTTATTATGTTTTATTGAAGCGAGGAAAGAAGAACCGACAAGCAAAAGCCCGATTGAACCTGTAACAATTTCAGGCAGTTCTTTTACGGTACTGATAAACATAATAATAGCCAAAGCCCCGATTGCCCAATGTGCCCCGTGTTCCAAGAAAATAAACTGTTTCAAAGTCTTTTGTTCAACAAAATAAAGAGTTAAAGAACGGACAAACATAGCCCCGATTGCAAGCCCTATCATAATAATTATGACATCTTTGCTGATTGCAAACGCACCCAAAACACCATCAAGAGAGAAGGAGGCATCTATTAATTCAAGATACAAAAACCCGATAAACCCGAGCTTTGCACCTTCGCCCGCCAAATCGAACTTTTTCGACATAACTTTTTCCATAGTTGAGCTTATACTCTCTATTATGAGGAAGGTTATTACCCCTAAAAGCCCTGACATAACGACATTTAGTTTCTGTTCTGCGGGAACGATAAATTCGACCGCATAAATTGTCAGCAGACAAAGGACTATATCAATATATTTTACAATGCACAATTTTTTAAGCGGTTCTTCAATAAATCTGAGCCAGTGAACCTCTTTCTCGGGGTTGAAAAAATAGGAAAGAAAAATCATCATCAAAAACGCGCCGCCAAAGGAAACAAGCGCAGGGTGTGCGAGGTGAAGGTAGTGAGTGTAGCTGTCAACGTCACTAAGCGCCATTTTTGTGACCGACAAAATAGAAAGGTGAGAGAAGAACGCAACGACCAAAATCGGGAAAATCAATCTCATCCCGAAAACCGCTATCAAGATACCCCAGGTAACAAAGCGGTGCTGCCATTTTTCAGTCATTTTTTCGAGCTTCATCGCATTCACAACCGCGTTATCAAACGAAAGTGTGATTTCTAAGATAGCTAAGAAAAACGCAATAAAAAGGCACTTAAATCCGCTCGAAGGAAGTCTGTATTCTCCCCAGAAATATGCGCAGATAAGCCCGATTACCGCTACTATAAATGATGACTTAAAAACTTTTTTCATATTTTTATTTTAACCTAAAAACCTCTCTTGTGACCATTTTTTTATAGGATATTGCCAAAAATGATAATTTATTGTCTAATTGTCTTATGAACGTGATTAGTAAAAAAATTAACGGTTTAAGGGGCGAAATCGTTATTCCGCCCGATAAATCGGTTTCCCATAGAGCCGCCCTGTTCTCGCTTTTAACACAGGGAACTGTCGAAATTGAGAATTTTTCATTAGGGCAGGACTGCCTTACTTCACTTGATTTAATTCAAAAATTAGGTGCAGAGGTTGAAAGAACGTGTGAGAGAAGTTTTAAAATCACCGCACCAAAGTATTTAAAAGCCCCTTCTAAGCCGCTTTACTGCGGAAACTCGGGAACTACAACAAGATTAATATCAGGTATTCTGGCAGGACAAAAGTTTTCCTCAACCTTAACAGGTGATGAAAGTTTATCAAAACGGCCGATGAAACGTATTATCACTCCTTTAGCGCAGATGGGCGCGAAGATTAAACACTCTGATTTTCGTCTGCCACTCGAATTTCAGGGCTCAGACCTTGACGGAATTTATTATAAATCACCGCTCGCCTCGGCACAGGTCAAATCATGCGTACTTCTCGCAGGGCTTTTTGCCAACGGAGAAACGTCTTTTGAAGAACCTTATATTTCAAGAGACCATACGGAGCTGATGCTTCAGTATTTAGGCGCTGACATAATCAGAAACAAGACAAGGGTTTATATAAAAAAATCGAACCTCGTCTGCCGTCCGCTGACGGTTGTCGGGGATATTTCCTCCGCTGCCTTCTTTATCGCGGCCGCTCTGATTACTCCAAACTCCGATATAACAATCAAAAATGTCGGACTGAACCCCACGAGAACGGGAATTATAGATGTTTTGAAACAAATGGGCGGAGAAATCGAAATTTTAAATCAGCATAAAATCTCTGGTGAAGAAGTAGGAGATATAAGGGTTAAATACTCTGAACTAAAAGGAACAACTGTATCAGGTGAAATTATCCCGAGGTTGATTGATGAAATTCCCGTTCTTGCGCTTGTTGCAACACAGGCGAATAGCGAAACGATAATTAAAGATGCTCAGGATTTGAAGAACAAAGAAACAGACAGAATAAGTGCAACGGCAAAAGTTCTGAACGAAATCGGAGGGGATATAACACCAACGGATGACGGGTTTATAATCAGAGGAAAAACGGAACTCAAAGGCGGAGTGAGTGTTGATTCCTTCAAAGACCACCGAATTGCGATGACGGAATACGTTGCAGGTCTGATTTCAAAAGAAAACATTGAAATCAAAGACTTTGAATGGGTAAACATCTCATTTCCCGAGTTTGAGGGAATGATAGAGAGGTTGAAGCAATAGATGTCTGCTGCTCGGCAGAATATTGCTTGGTAGACTAAAGTCTACCCTACGTACTATTAATGTAAACATTCAAAATATCTTTTTGTTTCATCATATGGGCATGTATTTTTAAGTGCAAAATATGCGCATCCTATACCGTTTGACTCTCTTGTTGACTCCAAATTACAAGGAAGTCCGCTTAATAGTCCATATTCATATGTTGAAGCATTATTGGCTATTTCATCTGAAATATTTGTCGGTTTTTGATTAAAAAAGCCCGCAATTGCATCATTGTCATTATTGACTGAAAATATAAAGATATCATAACCAAGTCTGTTAGGTTTTTTATACCCATTTAAATCTACGCTAAAAAATAAAACACCATTATTTACATTAAAGCCTAAAAAACTACCATCTACCAAAGGATTGACATAAAATATTGATGCATATGCCGCATCAGGATTTATAAGAGAACTTTTGTTGTTATATGTTTTTATTGTTTCATTTCGTCTTGAAATATTGTTTTTTTGTTTCGATAGGGTAATAATTTGTTTATATATTCCGTTTGAACATTCTGTTTGATTGTAGTAATAGGTTCCATTATATAGAGAACAATATTGACCTAACTTATTAACATTTAAATCCATTCTTGTTTTTAAAATTATTTGTGAAATTATTGAAATACTTTTTTTAAATTGACTTTCAAACATTTGGTTTCGGTATTTGGTAATTAGAGTCGGCACAGTTATCGCAGCGATAACACCGATGATGACTAGGGTAATCAAAACCTCTGCAAGCGTGAAACCGCATCTATAATTCTTTGGAATTGTTCTTCCTCCCCGGACAGGGAGGATTGAGGTGGGGTGATATTGGTTAGATTCTGAAACAAGTTCAGAATGACAAATATCTTCTAAAAACTTATCACAATAGGGGGGGGTAGAAACAGATTTATTTTTCAAACTAAACATATAAAAACCTCTCTTAATTCTCTGATTAATTATATATTATCAAATATTCCCATATTTGTAAATTTTTAACATTATGCAAAACCCTCTCTCCCTATGAAAGAGGTATTAAACAATTATTTGTTAAATTCAACAAACAACTCTTTCAAAAACTCATAGCCTTTGAGGTGAGATTTATAGTTTATCGTTTCATTACTTGAGTGCATATTTTCAATATCCGCTATTCCGACAAGATAGGGCTTGAATTTTTGCCCTTTTGCGTTCTTATTGTTCGCATAGTAGTGAGTTTCAGCACCTGCGTGGAAAGATGAAATATCCATAGGGGCATTTAATTTTTCCCCGACCTTCTTCGCTAAATTAATCATAGTTTCATCTTCACTCTTTTCAAAAGGAGGAAGATGACATTCAGTTTTTAATTCAGCCTTGGCTAAAGGTTCATATTTTTTGTTGAAATCATCCACAATTTTTTGAATATCCGAAATCAGATTTTGCTCAAACTCTTTATTTGAACTCCTTATTGAATACGCAAGCCCTGCGTCTGTATTAATCATATTTGTTACTGCATTTTCTATCATAAACTTATTATAGTCTTTTGAGGGAACATCAGAGGTTTTAAGTCTGTTTATAGGAGCCTGAATACCGCCACCGACTATTGCGCCAAGGTTTATTGAGGTTACAACTCCATAATCATCTTGTTTATAAACACCCTGAGGGATATTTAAAGCAAGCTCCGCTATAAGTTTTGCGGCATTTAACCTGTCTTTATCCGCTATATCTATTCCGCTGTGCCCTCCGAGTTTAGCCTTAACAAAGACCTCCGCCTTTGTATAGCTTGCGCCTGCTATCTGGAATTGCCCGAACTTATCCGCGTCAATAACAAGAACGTACTCAGAGTTCAATTTTGTCAAATCGACATTTCTCATCCCCGACATTCCCTGCTCCTCGTCTCTTGTGAAAACGAGTTCAAGTCCGCCATGTCTGAGGTTTTCATCTTTTGAGACTTCAAGAGCAAGCAAAACTGCCCCCGAAACTCCCGCTTTATCATCAGCCCCTAAGGTTCTTGTTTTATCCGTTTCGATAATATCCCCGTTTAATCTTAAATTAACAGGGGAATCATCGCCCACAACGTCCATGTGTGCGCTTAAAAGCAAAGACGGTTTTGAAGTATCCGTTGCCTTAACTCTGCCTATAACATTTCCGTAATTATCCTGCGCTGCCTCAATTCCGTTTTGGGTTAAAATTTCTACAATTCTCTTTGCAACCCTGTCTTCTGAAAACGTGGGAGACGGAATTTGTGCGAGTTCACAAAACAAATCAACAAGTTTATGTTCTTTTCTTATTTCTTCAACTGTCATAAATAATTACCCTTTTTAACAAATATAAAAATATTATAGCCTATTTCTCAAAAATAGGGTAGAATAATAAAAACAACAGGGAGAAAATTATGGCGAGAGTTTTACTTTCATTACCTGATGAATTTTTAAACAAAGTGGATAAAATCGCAGGCAGCGAGCAGAGAACAAGAAGCGAATTAATCAGAGAAGCCCTGAGAGCCTACATCAAACGCTCTTCCGTTATCGATATTGAGAAATCAAACAAAAACGCTCAGCTTCTTGAGGACCTGCTTGATTAAAAATTTACAATCGACCAAACGTAATGCCCGACAGGGTTTCAGGTCGTTCTAGGTCGTTTGGTGGGTTGAAATTTATTCTTGAAGTTATAAATTTAAGTTAATCGGGATTCTAATCTTCCGAACTTTAATAACTCAGAGGATATTTATGATTAGAGTAAAGTTATTAATACCATTAATAATATCTTTAAACCTGTTGATACTTCCTGCATTTGCAGATACGGTATCAAAAGTTACCGTCAAAGAACTTATTGTTAAGCACGCAAAAGAAATGGGAATTGAACCTGCACTTGCGCTTTCTATTGCGAAAACGGAATCGGGATTTAACCATTCGACTAAAAGCCGCTATGGTGCTGTCGGCGTTTTTCAGCTTATGCCGAGAACCGCAAACAAAATGGGCTTCAACCCATATAAAGTTTCTGATAATATAAAAGGCGGAATTACTTACTACAAGATGATGTATAAAATGTTCGGCTCGGTTGAGCTTGCGCTTGCCGCATACAACGCAGGTCCCGGGAATGTCAAAAAATATAACGGTATGCCCCCGTTTTCCGAAACAAAAAAATTCGTTGCTAAAATTATGCAGGATTATAATAATTTTAAGGTAAATCCGGATCCTTCAATGGTTGCAAAACAGGAAACGGAAGTCAGCAATACTGAAACTGCGGAAGTTCAGGAAGCCCAAGAAACAGAAGAAACTCTGGCAATGATTGAAGAGAAGCAAAAACAGGAAGAACTTGCAAAGCAGGAAGAATTCAGGCGGGAACAAAGAACAGTCATCAATTCTTTCCTTGCGGAGCAGGCAATATAGAAGGAAGAGAGAAATTTAAAGGTTATGTTTAACGAAATTAAGACACACGAGGTCACCACAGACGTAGTTATTTTCACTATCCAGCAAAACAAATTATCCGTACTTCTCGTTAAACGTGCTAATGAACCTTTTAAAGACCGCTGGGCTATCCCCGGAGGTTTTATCAGATTATCCGAAAACCTCGATGATGCGGCACTCAGAATTTTAAAGGAAAAGACAAACGTAGAAAACATTTACTTAGAACAGCTCTACACCTTCGGTGATCCTCTTCGTTACCCGAACGCAAGGGTTATCACCTGCGCTTATTTCGCACTTATCCGCTCTGATGATATTGAACTTTCTTTCGACCAGACTTCAACAGAGGTCAGCTGGCACGAGGTTTATAACCTCCCTAAACTCGCCTTCGACCACAAAGAGATTATTGAATACTCATTAAAGAGAATGAGAGAACGACTTGAGTTCTGCCCGATAGCTTTCCAGCTTCTGCCTGAAAAGTTTACCCTGACCGAACTTCAGAAATCTTATGAGCTTATCCTCGGCAAAAAACTCGACAAGAGAAACTTCAGAAAAAAAGCCCTGACAGGTTTTATCTTAAAAGAGCTTCCGGAAATGACAAAATCAGGCTCAAAACGACCTGCAAGACTTTATTCCTTCGATAAAATCACCCTCGATTCAAAAAGAGGTCATTTCTTCTCTTAAAATTAATCTCTCGGGTAATTTATCATTTCAAAAGAATTAATTATTCTTTTAATATAAAAGAAATTAGCAGGAACATAAAAAATATGATAAATGCCTATGATTTAACGCTCTTTATGGTGTTTTGCTGTGCCCTTTCGGCTATTTATCCGGCATATAAATATATTAAAAATTTCAAAAAACTCACTGAAGAGCAAAACAATAAGACAAATTTTGTTGAAGCCGTCACACACGACCTCAAAACCCCGACAAATGCGCAAATCAGAGCGCTCGATTTATTGCTCGGAAATACCTTCGGGGAGCTCAAAACCGAACAGAGGGAAATAATCAGGGAAATAAAAAATTCGTGCAAGTATATGAATACCCTGATTTATTCCATTCTAGACACCTGTAAGACGGGAAACAGAACTTTAACCCCCGAACTGTTTGATTTTACCAAACTCACAGAGGAATGTATAAGGGAAATTTCTTATCTTGCTGAGGAAAAAGGTCAGAAAATCAGTATTTTAAAACCAAAAACCCCGATTTTTATCTTCGCCGATAAGGTTCAGATAAAAAGGGTTATTATAAATTTAACCGGAAATGCTGTCTGGTACGGAAGAAAAAACACCGTTATTGAAATCAGCGCGGAAGAAAACAAGAATTTCCTCAATTTTGCCGTCAAAAACCATTCAAGATATATTGAAAAAGAAAAACTAACCGCCTTGTTTGATAAATACCAAACAGAAGGGGGAACGGGGCTCGGGCTTTTTCTTTCCAAACAAATCATCCTCTCTCATAAGGGAACAATGAGCGCAAAAAGTGATGAAAATAATATTTGCACCTTCGGGTTTACGATACCCGAAAACCGCGAAAAATTTAAAACAGAAAAAATAGCCTGCTGATTGGGTTTCAGACATTATATTAACTTTTGTTAATCAAAGTATATACAAAATATCAATTTTTTATATCAAAAATATTTTATATATATGTAAGAACCAGACGGATAAGTCAAAGACCACAGACAAATAGAGAACATCAAAGAGACGAAGATACTAAGAGAGAAGAAGCTAAACCATAGATTTTATACATACTTCAAAACTAAATTTCCACACACACAAGACCTAAACGGTCTTTTTTTTTGCGAAAAACCGGACGGACGGAGTGAAACGAGTCCGGGGAGCGAGTGCAAAGTTGACGACAACGAAGTGAAGTCAACGATAGCAACGAGCGTGAAGGTTTTTCAAGACAGCGGATTTTGGCTAGGGCGGAGTTGAGGGCAAAGCCCGAACGAGCCCGTCTGTTCGAGAAAATTTCCGAAGCGACTGAAAATCTTTGATTTTCAAAAGC
>JAFXYZ010000067.1 GCA_017541465.1 bacterium
GATAGCGATACTGCAGACCAGTGCAGGCGTTAGGGATGACGACTAAAATTCTCACGTCCCTTCGACATCCCTAACGCCTGTGGGAAAGGGGGTGTGGGGGAAAGGGTCAGGCTCGGCTCCCCCACGACAAAAGCAGCCGGTGACCAAAAGGTATTCTGTGATAAATTCCCTGCCGGTTGCTTTTCATCTTCATGTATTACAATTGATATACATTAGATATACATCTGACTACTATATGTATATCACTTTCTCAAACTGCCTTTGACTGTTCCTCACTCCTTTCTACCTGGGAAGCCTTAAAGAAAAACGCTTCTTTCATTATCATTTTTTCTTTCGCATCCTCTCCCTCTTTGGCTTTAAGCGGTATGCTCTTCCAAATGGTAAAACGTGAGATGCACTTTTCTCCGTGCCTTACGGTGTAGCCTCTTCTCTTCCACTCCATGTATGTGTGTATCTCCTCGGGTTCCTTTGTGAGTGTCTTTCTACCCTCACTGTCCTCAATAACTATATTTCTGCCCGTTGTTCCTATTACTCCGCTGTTCATCAGCTGCAATCTGTTACTGAATATAATCTGCTCGTTGGTCATTTCCCTACGCTCCTTTCACATATGCGGCAGCTCTGCAAATGGTCTTGTTCTTTCCGTCCTTTGAAACTGCCCTTGTTATTCCGCTTACCTTGTTCTCTGCTACTCTCCTGTAAAATAGCTTTCCAAGCCTTGCTCTTACCTCGTAAGGATCAGGGGCTTGGGATAAAAGCTTTTTGTATGACGGCAGCTGCTTTAATGTAAAAGCTGCTCCGTCTTTTCTTTGGAGGGCTTCGCCCTCTAAAATCCTTAGAGCGTTTGCATAGTCAAAACGCTCTACCTTGTACCTCTCATCCAGAAGGGACAACACCAGATTGTTTGGGGTTGTTCCCTTTTCCTCTGCCTCGGCTCTTATATGCTCCATGAGGCTTTCGTCTATCGAAAGATTAATCCTTGTAATCATCCTTTTCCTTTCCGTAGGAAGAGCCTTTCGGCTCTCCCTACTTTGAAAAAATCTATATGTTAGGCGGTCAGAAGATACGCTCTGTCAACAAGTCTGTCGAGTGGGTCAACTGTTGTTGCGTTGACTTCTTTTACCATGTTCTCGAACACTTCCATGTCAACCTCGTCCGTCTTGGGAACTAAAATGCACTCATGGATTGATGACGGAAGAAGTACAAACTCATGAACTCCTATGCGCTCCGCAAGTTCTCCGATTCCCTTTTTATCAAGCATTGCGCTTGCTCCTTTGATGTTGCTCTTGTTTGAAAGAACAAACATTGGAGCGGTTTCATCACTTCCGAATGAGTCCGTGCCCATCATCTGTGCAATGATGTTCATAAGAGGCTGGGCGGTAAACTCTTCGTGGTTGTGCCTTTCAGCAACCTCGAAAAGATATTCCTCTGTAAGTCCTGCCTGCTCCAACATCTGCGGCTTAAGCTTTACTGAAAAGCTCTCTCCGTTGTTGCTGTCTGCGATATAGAGATATTCCTCGATTCCCTCGAATTCGGTTGCTCTCTTAACAAGTTCCTCTGTTCCCTCTTTCTGCACTCCAATGCGGATGTGCTCTGCGATATAGTCGGCAGAAAAGAACTTGTCAATGTCAAAATCAAACTTCCTACCTACAAGGCTCTCAATCCTGTCAACCAATTCCTCAAGGCTCATATCCCTCTCGTATGCGTCCTGTGTAATCTCGTCAAGGTAAAGGGTCGGTGCAATCCTGTCCTCTGCGCTCTTCTTGATAGTAATGCCGTTTTTCTCGATTCCGTTCTTAATGCAAGTCTGCTCTGATACGATATAACCTCTGTTTGTAAGTTCCTCGATAACCATATTCTTAGTAAATTCCATGACTTTAATCTCCTTTTCAAAATTGTTATTTGTCTTTGTTTTTGGGCAGAGCCCTGAATGTGCTTTCAAGATTCTGAGCTTTTCTGGAGGGGAGCGTCCCTTTTTTCGTGTGAGATTTTCCATGTGCTTTTTTCTTCTCCTTTCTGTGTTTATGAATGTGCTTTCTGAGTTCATCGCCTATCTATCGGGTTTGCGTGCATCTTCAGGAGCCCGGATGGGACTGGCTGCAAGGGACAAGGAACGAGACGCCGTAGGGCAGCCCTTGCAGACTGGACCAGAAGGGCTACGATGCACTCTCGCAAACCGATAGGCGATGGACTTAGGAAGTGCGTTCATACAGAAAGGAGGAGAAAAACACATAGGAAAATCCACACGAAAAAAGAGGGGGTTCCTTTGGGGAACCCGTTGGAGAAGGGGACTAAAATAATTCCTTGTATGTCCCGCATTAAGACTTCCTTGGTGGAAGTCAGGGACATATTGGTCTGGGAGCTCGGGCAGACCTGCGAAGCTGCTCGGAATGGTACCTGGATAATGCTCTAAAAAAGGCACCGGA
>JAFXYZ010000001.1 GCA_017541465.1 bacterium
AAATGACTTTTACCCCCCCCCTATAAAATTAGTTTAAAATGTATTTCACTTTTGGGAAATAATATAAAATCTTTTCTTCCCCTTGATAGGGGAGCGGAATTGCGGACGGACAAAACGAAGTGTGTCCGGAAAGCAAAAGCCGAAGTGAGTGCAAGACAATTGTCGAACGAGCGACAGGCTTTTGCGCAAAGCGATTACAAGACAGGTTAGGAGGGGTGTAAATTTTACCCTAACGGGATACACCCACCTTCGGCAGAATGTGTTGCAAAGCAACACCCACTGCCGCACCCTCCCTATCAAGGGAGGGAAATGTTTAATAATTTATCGCACCTTCACGCAGGACTTTGCAGGCACAGCCCCAACCTTGACTGTTTGTATCACATTTTGCGTTACTGTTTTCAGGATTATCGCAGCCCGCAGGAAACAGTCCATTTGATTTAAGTGCAAATAAAAATAAATCTCTACCTATTTGATTAGGTTTTTTCTCTCCGTTCAAATCGACATGAATCCATGCACAAACATTATTTGTGCCAACAATAGAACTACTACAAGTATCTGATATATATTCAAAAATAATTTGCACTCCATCTGCCGAAATTAATTTTTTATAATCTCCCTTTAAATTTATATCAAAATTATCTGAAGAAACAGTTCCTTTAAGTGTTTTAATAGTTCCCTGCGAATAGCAGCCTGTACCGGTACCACAATCTTTGACATTTTTTAAATGTTTTTTATATAGTTTATAAATATTATCACCTGATGAAACCCAACCATTTTTTGGGGAACCTTCTTCAGCAATAATTTGATTAGTTGCTTGAGCAAGTGTTGAATATGTTTTTTTTAGTTTTGAAACATATTCCTGATTATTTGTTTTATTAATCAATGTTGGAACAGTTATCGCTGCAATTACACCGATAATAACGAGAGTAATCAAAACTTCGGCAAGGGTAAATCCGGACGGACGGAGTGAAACGAGTCCGGGTAGCGAGAACCGTAGCGAATGCTCGGCAGAATGCCCTGTGAGCGATAGGTTCGAGCAAGAAGGATTTACAAGACGGGTAAAACCCTTATGGTTGTGGGGGGGGTAAAAGTCATTTTATTTTTCATAATTAACTCTCTCTTTCTCTTAGAAATAATCTTAAATATATAATACCATATTTTCTAAAATATTAAACATATTATCTTTTTCCAAAACAAAACGGGGACTGGATATACAATATCCGTTTTATCCCCGTTTCATCTGGTCATAATGGTATTTAGACTGTGGATTAAATCTTTTTATCTTCTTCTTAATGTAAAAATTAAATCGTGTTTATAATTTATGCTGCTAAGTTTAATCTGTTTTCTTCTTCGAGAAGGTATCTGAGAACTTCGTTTGCTGCTTCGACAGGTGGTGTTGCTTCGGTTGGTGTCTCTGCTACTGCCTCCTCACCCGTTTGTGGTGTCTCTTCGGCGGGTGGTGTTTCCTCGGCCTCTTCGACGGTTGGTGTTCCCGTATCCTCCGCCGTTGGTGTATCGGGTGTTGACGGAGTTTCAGGGGTAGCCGGTGTTTCCTCTGTACCCGCCGTTTCTTCATCACTAAAGATAATACCGTTCTGAGCGCAGATTTCTTCGGCATATTCCATTAATTCTTCTTTAACCGTTCTCTTGAAGGCCTTCATAATGTTTTCAATGCTGTATTTAAATTCGCCTTCCGCATTAAGTTTGCCTGCATCGATGATTTCCTGCGCTCTTCCGAATTTCTGTTCGGTCGAGAAGGTGTAATTTTCCTGCAAATATTCGACAGAATCAGCCGTCTGATAACCGACGTGTTCTTTACCGTTAAAGGTAACATTGAAGTTTCCGAGAAGTTCATTCTGACCTTTATATTTATCATCATTGAACCCTATCGGAGTGTTATTATCCGATTTTTCAGCATTTTGTTTTGTATTGATTTTAAATCCTTCATCACTTCCGAAGGCTTCTGAAGCAAACATTTCTTTTTGTGTCTTGTTGCCGTCTTTATCAACGGTTGTAACCATAACCTTAACGTTGCCTGCTTCAAGCTCGTCCGTCGTAACAAAGCCGTCGCCGTTTGTATCGAGGGCAACCATTTCATTCCAGGCACCCTCCTGACCGCCCGATTCATAGCTTGATGCACCTAAGAATTCTGAAGTATCAGTCAGTTTGCCGTTGTTATCTCTGTCAACAAAGAAGTCATACTGGTAAGTCGTTCCGTCTTCACCCTGAACGGTAAAGCCCTGAGGTTCGCATTTTTGTTGTTTTTCTTCTTCTTCCCTTGCTGCAACTGTTGCAAGCTCTTTAACCAGTTCGTTTTCTCTTTTCTGAAGAGTATCAACTTCACCTTCAAGTCTTGTATTTTCGTTAGTCAGTTCGTTTATCTGGGAAAGAAGTCCGTCAGCTTCAGTTTTCTTCTCATTAAGCAAGCCCTCAAGCTCTGCCATCAAAGCGCTGATAGCTTCTGAAGAAAGAAGGTTTTCAACACCCGCTTCGATAGCATCGTGAAGTTCCTGTTTTGTCTTATATTCGCCTCTTTTGTATTTTTCAATTTCGGCTAAAGTTATTTTCTTAACTTCTTCTTTTAATTCTTCTTCGATGTCCTCTGCTTTTTCGACATACTCTTTTATGGATTTTTCTATGCTGTCATAGATAGCATCTAAATCGGCTTCTAAGCCTGCGATTTTATCTTTGTTTTCTTTAATTTTCTTTTTAAGGTCATCTATTTTAAGTCTGACTTCTTCGAGGTCTGCTTCAACTTCCTCACGGCTTCTGAGAGATTTTGTACCGTCAGTTCCCTGAGTTCCTTCCGTACCCTGTGTACCTTCAGTGCCGTCAGTTCCTTCAGCTCCGAGAGGACTTTGCGCCCCGAGAGGATTTGGAGTATTCTTCCCCGTCAGCTCAGATAAACTGTAAGTAAAAACATCACCATCAGCTTCAGTAATCGTAACCTTGTCACCCGAAACAGTAAAGACAGACTCATCAAAACTGTCTTTGTCAATTAAACCACCACTGTTCTTAGATTTACGGGCATCTTGCTGATACAATGCATAAAGCAATTCAATGTTGAAATTCAATGCCATAATATTATGCTCCCCGTGCTACATGAAAAATGTAGAATTTTATCCTATATTGTTATAAAAATTTCTTTAAACCATGTATTGATAAATATTTGAACCCGACTTAATAAAACTTAATAACAAAAAAGCAGCGGCTAAGATTTTTTAGCCGCTGTTTAAAATTAGGATAAAATTTTGTTTATGCTGCGAGCGAGAATTCCATCAATTCCTCTTCGAGTTTGAGGAGTTCTTCGGGAACATCAGCATTGTTATTTTGATTCTGGTTTGTTTGTTCTGTTTTGTCTGCTTTGTCTTCTTTGCTGAAGGCGATACCCTGCTGAGCACTAACTTCTTCTGCGTATTTCATAAAGTCATCTTCAACAACTGCTCTTACTGACTGCATAATGTTTTCGATATTGTATTTGAACTGAACGTCACTTGCGCCGTTTACTACTCTGCCTGAGTCGATAACATTCTGAGTTGTATTTTCAGCTTCACCTGAAGAGAAGGTATAGTTGTTATTCAGGTAATCAAATGTATCTGCGGTCTGGTAACCTGTGTATTGTTCGCCGTTCATTGTAACGTTGAAGTTACCGAGAAGTGTATTTCCGCTGTCTTCGTTGAAGTTCATCGGTGCTGCATCGTTCGATTTAAGAGCATTTTGTCTTGTGTTAACCTTAATATCGGAGTCAACACCGAAGGCTTCAGCGATAGAAAGATTCTTTTGTACTTTATTTCCGTCTTTGTCAACTGCGGTCATTACTACCTGGACGTTGCCATCAATCATTTCCTGAGCTGATACATAGCCGTCTTTGTCGGTATCGAGAGCTGCCATTTCTGACCAGCCTGCCTCCTGACCGCCTGCAGCGTAGCCCTGAGCTCCGAGAAACTCTGAGGAGTCTGTTAATTGTCCGTTGTTATCTCTGTCTATATAGAAGTCGTATTGATAAGTTGAACCGTCATCTTCCTGAACCGTAAAGCCGATAGGATCACAGCTCTTTGCTTTCTTTTCTTCTTCTTCTTTTGCCGCTACGGTTGCTAATTCTTTAACCAAAGCGTTTTCTTTTTGCTGAAGTGATTCTACTTCGTTTTCAAGAGTTGTATTTTCATTCTGCAAAGAATTGATTTGAGCGATTATAGGCTGTGCTTCAGCTTCTTTTTGGTTCAGAACATTTTCAAGTTCTGTCATCAAATTGCTTATAGCACTTGCAGACATTATGTTTTCAACACCTGCTTTGATAGCAGCATATAATTCGTCTTTTGATTTATATTCGCCGTTTTTGTATTTTTCGATTTCCGCTAACGTAAGTCTTTTAACTTCTTCTTTAACTTCTTCTTCTATGTCTTCAGCTTTGTCGATATATTCGGCAACTGTTTTGTCTATGCTGTCATATATGCCGTCAAGCTGACCCTGTAATTCGGCAATTTTTGCTTTGTTGTCTCTGATTTTCTTTTTGTAGTCATCAACTTTAAGTCTGACTTCTTCGAGGTCTGCTTCGACTTCTTCACGGGTTCTCAGGCTGTCTGTGTTAGAAGCACCTGTCGGAGTAGCCGAGGTCGGTGTTGCGGAAGTCGGGGTAGTTGATGAAGGGGTAGTTGCAGCCGGAGTATCTGCAGCGGGTGTATCAGCTGCGGGTGTGTCTGCTGCGGGTGTGTCTGCTGCGGGTGTGTCTGCTGCAGGCTGACCAATTGCTGCTGCGTTCATTGCTGCGAGAGCTTCAAGACTGTAAGTGAATACATCGCCGTCTGATTCGGTAATGGTAACTGTGTCACCCGAGACCTGAATCGAAGCTTCGTTGAAGTCTTCCTGTTCAATAACACCTTCCGGTGATTGTGATTTTGCTGCATCCATGCGATACAGTGCGTAGAGAAGATTAAGATTAAGATTTACTGCCATAGTATATATGCTCCTTGTGTTTATTTGAATTTTTTTAACAACCTTTACTCTTATATAAAAAAACTTCAAACCATGTAATTGCACGACTTTCCGCCTAATTAACATTTCTTAACATTAAATAAACAACATGAAAATCGGGCAAAACCACATCACTATTGAGATATACTGGTTATATATTGAGTATATACTTATATTTACATTTCTTAACAATAAGTCAAAAGCAGGGTAGTTTTCTTAACATTTCTTCAAAATAGGCTGCTGTACATTTTTGAATAGCACTGGAAAAGCAGTGCTCCGACTACGATTGCGGCAAATATCAACATAACGGGCTGGATAATCTGACTGAAAGCACTTATGGCAAGTTCGGTCGATTCGTCTATCTCATCTATAATCTCGCCCAGTGACTTATCGAGTTCACCCGTCATTTCACCTGTTGCAATAGTGGCGATATACTCCTCAGGAAGTGCGTCTTCAAGAGTTAAAGCGGTTGAAATATCCTTTCCGGCTTCAAGATGTTTTACGGAACGTCTGAGCTTCTGCCTGGTTTCAGGTTGTTTTATGGTCTCAGCTGCAAGCTCCAGCATTTCCGTTGCACTGAGTCCGCCGTCATAAGCAACGGACATAACAAGAAAGAAATTCGCAAGATTAGCGCTCTTGATGACTTCACCGACCTTAGGAATATTTACGAGAGACGGAATGAGAGTTTTATCAATAAAATGTATCTTTTTAAGATAAACAAGAATACAAATAAACACCGTAAACACAACCGCCGTCTTAACAAGTGCTGTCATTGCCTGCACTGCCATGTTGATGTGTCCGCCCCCGTTAAACATCGGGAACACGAAAAACAAAAACAGACAACTGACGGCAATTACCATAACAAATATTATTGCGGGATAGGTCATCGCCGAGATAACTTTATTTTTTATATGGTTTTCTTTCTGGAGTAAATTTTGTATTCGAGACAAAACCGCAAGAAGTTTCCCCGATTTCTCGCCCGAAACAACAAGCCCCGTATTGACTTTCCCGAAACTTATTTCATACCTTTTCATTACCCTGTCAAAAGAAGCACCTCTGACAAGCTCTTTATACATATTTTGAGCAATAAACCGTATTTTGGGTGATTTTGATTTCTCAAAAATCTTTTTTACAGAATCAACAATAGGAATTCCCGATTTATAGTAGATAAAAAACGAGTGGAAAAACTCTCTTTTTTCCTTGGTGGTTAAAATTAAATCATCGTCATTATTTACCTGCATTGATTAATCATCACCCAATTCGTAAGAAATACCGATTAGCCCCATACACTCACCCGAAGACGAAATAATTGGCGATTTGACGATTTTTATATGTTTTCTTCTGTTTGTAATATGATGCGGACGGGTTTCTACAAACAATTCCTTCGTCAGTCCCTCCTCCATTACGGCTCTATCCATTACCCCGAGAATCTGAATATCGTCATATTCAAAAAGTCTGTGCTTATCCATAAGCGCATTGACGTTTGTTCCTATGATGTCTTTTCTCGAAACATCATAAAATCTTTCGTACTCGCTGTTTACCATAATATAGGTATTCATTTTGGATTTTATCCAGATAGCGCAGGGAATATTATCCAGAATAACCTGAAGCTTCGAGGTGTGTTCTTCCAGTTGCTGACGGAGTTTAAACCTTTCGGTTATATCTCTTGAAACACCCTGCATACCGATTATTTTTCCCGTTTCATCGAAAAGCGGTGATTTTACGCAGTCGATTAAAATTCTTCCTTTTGTCGGGTGGTCAACCCAGTCGGTATCAACAACGGTTTCGCCGGTATTCATAACAATTCTGTCCTGGGCAATAAAAGATTTTGCGTTTTCAGGCGGGTAGAGTTCAAAATCAAATTTCCCGACCATTTCTTCATAACGGCTCAGACCTGCCAACTCGAGTGTAGCCCTCGAAACTGCCGTATATCTGCCCTCGAGGTCTTTAAAATAGACCAATTCAGTCGTTGAATTGAGCCATGCCTGATAAATTTTGTTGTTAAATTCCAAATCACCGTTCATGATATATATTATAATATTATATATCATGTTGTGTCTATCATTCGGATAATTGAGTGTTTATCATTGTAAAATAATCTTTGAAGTGATAAATTATATTGTAGGTCGGCTTAGTAAAGCCGACAAATATACTGTAGGGTAGACTTTAGTCTACCGATAGATAAAGACAGATAAACCAAAAGGGATATTCCATGAAAATCTTGTTTGTTATAGACAAAATCGAACTCAAATATTTTGAATTTAATGATTTAGTCACTAATTTCTGGTTTATAAAAGAATTTCTTTTAAGAGGCTGTGAGGTAGAGGTTACCATTAATGACCGTCTTTTTGTCAAATCGGCAAAAGGCTGTGCGATTTCACAAAGCGCTTATTTAAAAGATGAAAATATTTTTCTTAAAAAAGGGAAAAAAGAGTTTTTGATAAACGATTTTGATGTCGTATTTTTCCGCCCCGATCCTCCTGTCGATATTGATTATCTGAGCGCCTGCTCTGTTTTTGATTTTGTTGATGACGAAAAAACAATTTTAATCAACAACCCAAAGAGTATAAGAGCTTTTAACGAAAAACTTCATGTAAATCTGTTCCCCGGTATAGTTCCCGAAAACATTGTCACCTCTTCAAAAGAGCTTATCCATGATTTTGTTATGAAAAACGGAGAAGCCGTTATAAAACCGCTCAACGACTGTTTTGGCTCAGGGGTATATTATCTGAATATACACGACAAAAACCTTTTAACCATAATTGATAACGTCACAAAAGAGGAAACCGTTCACGTTATGGTGCAAAAATTCCTCAAAAGCGAACGGGGTGAGGACAAAAGAGTTCTGCTTGTCGGCGATGAGGTTTTAGATGAATGTATTTTAAAACTCCCTAAAGAAAACGGGTTTAAATTCTCGGAGCACTCGGACAGATTTTTTACCGCAACCAAACTGACCGAAGAAGAAAGAGAAGCAGCAAAAATTGTCGCAAAAGAGCTGAATAAAAGAGGGCTTTTCCTTGTCGGACTTGATATGATGGACAATAAGATTATCGAGATTAACGTAACAAGCCCCTGCTATTTTATAAGAGAGATTAACCAAAATTACGGCATTCGATTCCAGGATAAACTTATGGAAAAAATCATCGGGCTAATGGGTAAAAAGGAGGCTTATGCCGATATTAACGGATAAACCCGATTTAATTCTCTCAAAAGAACAACTCCTTGAGATATTTTTTTCAGGAATAAAAAACGAGCAAAAAATCGGAATAGAGAACGAAAAACTGCTTGTCGATAAGAATTATAATGCCGCAACTTATGAGCAAATAGTTAAGGTTTTAGAAGGATTTGAGGACTATGAGCCTTATGAAGAAAACGGGAATTTACTCGGCTTAAAAGGAAAATCAGGCAATATTTCACTTGAGCCCGGAAGCCAGGTGGAATTTTCCTCCCGCCCTTTTTCAACACTTGATGAGATAGGAAATGCGCTCAGGGAATTTTTAACTCAACTGGGGAACTCAGCAAAGAAACAAAACCTCGGGGTTCTTGATACAGGCGCGCAGCCAAAGACGGTCTGGAATGATATTAAAGTTATCCCAAAATCAAGGTATAAGTGTATGACGGATTATCTGCCCTCAAAAAATTTAGAGCCCTTCAGAATGATGAGAGAAACGGCAGGTGTTCAGGTCAATATTGACTATGAAAGTGAAGAAGATGCCATACAGAAACTCTCTTTAGCGCTGAAATTGAGCCCGATTGTATCCGCTATGTACTCTAATTCGCCTTTGAGGAAGGGAGAATTAACAGGGGTTAAGTCAGTCAGGGCAAATGCCTGGCTCAATGTTGATGAGGACAGATGCGGGTTTATAAGCCCTGAACTCTTAAAATATACCCCTGAATTTTCGTTTAAAGATTATATGGAAACACTTTTAAAAGTTCCGATGATTTTTATTGAAAGAGGGGGAAAATCAATTTCTACAGCGATGGACTTTGAACAGTTTATGAAAAACGGTTTAGGCAGTTATTTTTCGACATCAAAGGACTGGGAAACACATTTATCACTTTATTTCCCCGAGGTCAGATTAAAAGACCACATTGAAATCAGAAACCACGATAACCAGAATTTTGAGATGACAATGTCAATTCCGGCTCTCTGGAAGGGTATTTTGTATTCTCCAGACGCGATGGAGGAGGTCAGAGGAATGCTGAAGCGGTTCAGTGTCGAAGATTTCTATGAACTCAGAGAAAAAACACCAAAGTTTGCGCTTGATTATAAGATTAAAAAAGTCTGGGTGAAGGATTTGGCGAAAGAACTTGTAAATATCTCAAAATATACGCTCTCTGAACACGACAAACACTATCTTGAACCGCTTGAAAATTTGGTTTCGCAGGGGCTTTCGCCCGCAGATGTTTATTTAAATTCTCTCTTGTAAACCCTCTTTTTATCCTGTATTATTTAGTTATGAAAAAAGAAACGACAACAAGACTGAATAAATTTATCGCCTCCTCGGGCTTTTGTTCGAGGAGAAAAGCCGATGAATATATAGAAGGCGGACTCGTTAAGGTAAACGGGAAAGTCATATCTGAACTCGGGTTTCAGGTTTCAAAAAAAGATAAAGTCATGGTTGAAGGAAAACTTATTAAGCCCGAGAGTCTGACTTATATCAGATACTATAAACCCGCGGGCTACATCACGACCGCAAGCGATGAAAATGGCAGAAAGACTATCTATGACGCACTTCCCGATGAAGTTAAATCTTTAAGACCTGTCGGCAGACTCGACAAAGACTCCACGGGGTTATTAATCATGACAAATGACGGCGATTTAATCAACAGACTTTCTCACCCGGCTTTGAAAGTTCCGAAAGTTTACAGAGTATGCGCCGAAGGGAAATTAAACCTCAACGATTTAGAAGTTATGGAAAGAGGTATTGAAATTGAAGAGGGCAAAATTGCTTATGCTTATGCTCAAATAATAGAATTTGAGGGCAGAAACAGTGTGCTTGAGGTCGTTTTATATCAGGGGCTAAACAGACAGATAAGAAAAATGCTCGATTTTTTAGGACACCCCGTTATTTCGTTAAAAAGAATGTCCGTAGGACCAATAGACCTTTCGGGCTTAAAAAAAGGGCAGTTTAAATACCTCAAACCAAAACAGATACAGGAATTAAAGAACTACCTCGGGAAACTTGAAAAACTTGAAGAAAATAAATTGAGCAAATAAAGTTTGTTTGAGTTAAAATAGTTTTAAGAAACGAGAAATATAATGTTATTGGAATTTTTATATTCAAAAATACACAGAGCCACCGTTACCGATGCAAACCTTAATTATGTCGGTTCAATAACCATTGACGAGGACATTTTGGACAAAGCCAAAATGAAAGAAGGTCAAAAAGTTGATGTATTAAATATCAACAACGGAGAAAGACTCCAGACCTATATTATCGCAGGAAAAAGAGGAAGCAAAGTCTTTTGCCTGAACGGTGCTGCCGCAAGAAAAGCAGAGGTCGGGGATAAAATCATCATCGTTGCCTATGCACTTATGACACAGGAAGAAGCAGACAAATTTAAACCCTCTATTGTTCAGCTGAACGATAAGAATGAGGTTGTTTAAATATGTTCCCTCTCTTTGGGAGAGGGCTAGGGTGAGGGTTGTGCCCGTTAGCTATTTGTCGTGTTTTACAACACGACCTACAAACTATCTGATGGTACACAAATTTTATTTTTTAAGATAAATACACAATGTAACTCATCTGCCTATGATTCAACTAATTATTGTGCACAAATTTTTGTTGATGTAAATGGGGCGAAAAAGCCCAATATGTGGGAAGAGATATTTACATATTTGTATTAAAAAAACATGGATTATTCCCAGCAGGCTGTGATGTTGGTGGCTATTGCAATAAAAATAACCATGGTTTTGGTTGCGCTTGTCGTGTTCTAAGAGAAAATGCGATGAATTATTAACTTATGTTACAAAAACAGACATTTTTTTGACTTATCCCTAAAGTTCATTAAAAGATAAACCGACAATAAGTGTGTGAACAATAACATAGGAGTCAAGAAAAAATGGCAATCGATCCTTTAAAGTTTAATTACATCAGGTACGGTCATTTAGAAAGAGAAAACAAAGGCGAAGAAACCGCAGCAGAGCAAAAACAGGCTCAGAGTGCTGGTGCTCAGGGTGAAAGAAGAGAAATTCCCTCGGACAAAATTCTTGAGTATCTTGCTCAGGCAAATTATGCACAGACACCGCAGGTTAAACCGCTCGATGTTTCAAAATATGTAACACCTGAGCAGGCACAGAGAATTGCAGGCTCAGTCAGAGAATATCAACAGGTTATCGGCAAGACCGTGGAAGCCGTAAGCAGTGAATTCCCGAATCTTGATGATTCAGCGAAAACGGCGCTTGCTGTCGAATTGTTCAACAAAAGTAATTTCTAGTTAACTCCTAAAACCATGTTATTGTTTGTTATTTTGTGGCCGCTCTCGAGCGGTCTTTTTTTTGAAATTCCGTACGGACGGAATGAACAGCGTGAATGAGTCCGGGTAGCGAACATATTGAGCCGACTAGGGCAAAGCCCGTAAGGCGAAATATTGTGAGCGAAAAGGAATTTCAAATAGTCGAACTAACTCATTTTCGAGTTGCCAATAATCCAAGACATAAGAATTTACATCTATTTCTACACCCTTTTTAAATTTTCTGTTATAATAATCTCAACAGTTATGGAGAACAGAACCTTGGGTTATAAAATTATATCAAAGACACTGCTTTGCCCGAACCAATACGAGCTTCAGGTTGAAGCGCCGTTTGTTACCAGAAACGCAAAAGCAGGACAATTTATTATATTCAGAGTAGAAGAAGAGGGCGAAAGAGTACCTCTCACAATAGCAGACGTTGACAGAGAAAACGGAATATTAACCGTTGTCTTTATGGCGGTCGGTTATACAACAAAAAAACTGGCAGAATTAAACGTAGGCGATAGTATTCTTGATTTGGTAGGACCTTTAGGCAAGCCGACAGAAATCAAAAACTACGGAACGGTCGTTTGTGTTGCAGGCGGTTACGGTGCTGCGCCATGCTACCTCATCTCAAAAGCCTTTAAAGAGGCTGGTAACAAGGTCTATATGATTATGGGCGCAAGAAACAAAGATTTGATTTTCTGGCAGGATAAAATGAAAAAAGCCTCAACAGAGTTGTTTATCACAACGGATGACGGCTCACTGGGAATTAAAGGGTTCGGAACACAGGTACTTGGCGAATTAATGGAAAAAGAAAAAATTGATTACGTCATCGCCGTTGGTCCTATGCCTATGATGAGAGCCGTTGCAGAACTTACGAGAGGAAAAGGAATCAAAACGGAAGCCAGCATGAACCCGATTATGATAGACGGAACAGGCATGTGCGGAGCCTGCAGGCTGACAGTCGGCGGAGAAGTTAAATTTGCCTGTGTTGACGGCCCTGATTTTGACGCTCACAAAATTGATTTTGACGAAGTCATCAACAGGTCAAAAGTATATAAAGAACAAGAAAAAAGACGTGATGAAAATTGTAACTTATTAAAGAGTGGAGAAAAATAATGAGACAAGAAATTCCAATTTGCCCGCTTATCAGCGCAGGGAATACGCAAGAAATCGTTTGTGCGCAGGAGCACTGTGCGTGGTATATGAAATCTTATAAAATGTGCGCAGTTTATATCCTCGCCCACAACGCCCTTTTAGACATCAAGCAAAAACAAGGCTAAATTAAAAGTTTTTATTAAAAAACAGCAGACAGTTTTTCTGTCCGCTGTTTTGTTTGTATTTTTTAGTTTTTTATTCTTCATCGTCATGAACTTCAAGAAGGTTCAGCTCGGTAACTTTAATAGCCTTCATCGAACTTCCTGCAATTCCCTGCAAAGAGCCGTACATATTGGTCATTGAGAAAATAACGTTTTCAATTTCTTTCTCACGTTTCTTCCAGATTCTGTTCATGGCACGTTTTTCACTATCCAGCTCGCTTTTCAGGGCAACAAAGGAATTAAGAATTGCCTCTATCTGGAAATGAAATTCAGTGCTTGTCAGATAGTCGTATAAAAGCTCGCTTTTTTCTTTGCGGTTAACCTGGGCGCCTTTAGCAATACTGATTTTGATTATCGTTTCCCTTAAAACGAAGGACAAAGCCTTAAATTCTTCATAGGAACAAATATAAATACCGTCTTTCAGTCCCATTCTTGTCATGTCTTTAGGATAAGTAGCCGTAACAAGAACACCGATGTCTGCGCCTTTTTCCTGAATATCCGACTTGAATTTCCTTATCCAGTCCTCATTGAAGGTCTTTGTACGCTTGCTTTCATAGTATATTTTCCCGCACTTTTGTCTTGTCGGAGTATTGACGGTCTGGAGTGAATCTGCGCCATAGTCACCTTTTCCGACCTCTTCAACAGCATCATAAATGAAACTTGAGCGCAGGTAATCTTCAATAGCAAGCTCCTGAACCTCGCCCTGAAGCTGCATAGAACCCTGCTCCTGGCGTTTTTTCATTTCTTCGGTAAGATTTTTCTGGTCCTCAAGCTGTTTTTTGAGTTCTGCAATAGTCAATTCATACTTCTCTTCAGCATTTTTCTGAAGTTTCTGCTTTTCTTCGGCAAGTTTTAAAGAAAACTCTCTTTCTGCGTCAGCCGAAATTTTTTCTTTTAGTTCTTCTTTTTCGCGCTCAAGTCTGGACTTTTCAGCCTTTAGTCTGTTCATCTCTTTTAATTGCTCTGATTTTTCCTTTAACTCTTTTTCGAGTTCTTCAAAAGCTTCTTTTTGCTCTTCCAGTGCTTTTTCTTTAACCTTGCGCTCAATTTCCTGTTTTTGGTTTTTTAGCGCCTCCTGAACCGCAACTTCGCGCTCTTTCTCAAGCTTTTCCTTTAAAGCATCACTGTCAGCTTTGAATTTTTCAAGTTCTTTTTCAAATTGTTTTTTCTGAGCGAGAAGTTGTTTCTCAATCTCATCTTTTGTGGATTCGGAAATTAAACTTTCAATATCAATTTCCTGACCGCAGTTTGGACATTTAATTAAGTTTGCCATAGTAAATTCTCCTTGGTTTAATTATACATTATTTTTTCTGATACATATCTTTTTATCTGAGATTTTTGTGTATGTCTTCACTCTTGTGCTTGCCTTGAGCGAAGTCTGGTGATTCAGAATATAATCTCTTATCAGGTGGAAATAATCGCTTTTGTCGTTAAACACTATTCTTTCCTGACACTTCAGACAATAAAATCTGATTGTATGTGCGCCCGAGAGGACAGAACCTCCGCAAAAGTACGGAATAAGCGCTTCTTCTTCGCCGCATACCGGACATTTGATTTTTGGAAATTCGGAACTGTCAAGCTCGTATGTACCGAGCCAGATTATCGCCGCGTCCAGATACATTCCTTCCCTGAAAATTAACCCTTCATCACTGTCAAAGATTTCCGGATAAATTTCACCTGCGTAGTAGGAAGTTTTCTTTGCTGTTTTTTTCTTCAACTCTTCAGCCTGAGTTTTTGTTAACTGCCTAATCACTTTTTACCTCCTTATGATTAGCTTGTATTCCGTTAAATCAAACTAATTCAAAAAGAGAAGTCCGAAGAAAACTCACTCAAAAAATGAGTTTTCTTTGGAGTTTTTCGCTCATAGTTCAAGCATTAGCACCTTAATTTCTCAGGTTGCTGTGCAGTCAGCGGGCTTGTCCCTCGTGCACTCTTTATGAGTTAGTGATTATAATGGAAGGATTAACAATGTACAAAATGAGTAAATGATTTATCGTCATCTCACAATTATACCGTATCATCCCAATGCGTCATTTTCGGCAATATTGAAAGGGTATCTTAAAATTATCTTTACATTTTGTTACAATTTTAGCCCGAGTGCAAGTTTTATGGCACTTTTCATACTGTTCGGGTTCGCAATATTTTTCCCTGCAATATCAAAAGCAGTGCCATGGGCGGGAGAAGTCCTCAGAACATCAAGTCCTATTGTTGCATTAACCAAATCATCAAACCCCATGAGCTTTAAGGGAATTAATCCCTGGTCGTGGTAGAGCGCAACAACGCAGTCTGTCTGAATTTTTCCTTCGATTACCTTCTGAAACAAAGTATCAGAGGGAAAAGGACCTGAAACCTTTATCCCTTTTTCTTTTAATATCTGAAGGGCAGGGATAATTTCCTTTTCCTCCTCCTCGCCGAAAAGTCCGCCCTCAGAGGCATGAGGATTTAAAGCGCAGACTGTAATTTCAGGGGATTTTATATTAAACCAAGAGGAAAGTGAAAAATTTAATTTTTCGGTTTTTTCAGCCAAAATCTCTTTTTTTACTGACTTAACCGCGTTTAATAATGAGGTATGGCGGGTTAACAGAAGAACTTTTATTTTAGGGGAAACAAAGAGCATTTCAGCCTTTTGTCCGTCGTGGGCAAGATATTTTTCCAGCACCTCCGTCTGACCTGAAAAATGGTAACCGCACATATTTATTGCGTTTTTTGATAACGGGGCGGTTACTATGGCTTTAACTTCACCCTCTTTTGCAAGTTCTGTTGCCTTCTTCAGGCACTGAAACGAGAACTCTCCGGCTTCCTTTGTTTCTTTTCCCGGGGTTATATCCTCATATTTTAAAGGAACTTCAATTATTTCAAAATTTTCCCTTAGAGTAAGCCCGAAACGGGTTTTATAATAATCAAACACAACATTAGAGCCGACAATAACAACATTTTCAGGCTCAATATCGAGTGAATTTAGCGCTTTTATCGTTATTTCGGGCGAAATACCATTTATATCGCCAAGACTTATCGCAATTTTATCCATTGTTATATTGCTCAAAATACTTCAGAATATCCACCAGGGCTTTTTGGTTTCCGAGGTTGCCCGACTTAGTTACTATCCACTGTCCGTTTGTATCGAGCCCGAGAGGAACGGCAGGAACTACCGTATCTATAAGCTGGAGGTTTTGAATACCTAAAGATTTACAGCATTTATAAGAGGTTTCCCCTCCGACAGTTATCAGAATAACCTCACAGTTTGTAACTATCTTTTGGGTTAATTTCCCCAAATAATCACAAATCATTGAAGAAAATTTCTTTTTTGTTATCTCTTTTTCAAACAAAATATTTGAAAAATCATCGTTGGAATCAAAGAGATATGAAGTGTTGATAACAACTGTATTATTGTGTTTAAGGTGGTTAATTGCGCGCTCTGAAATTTCCTCTGTTTCGTCAGAGAAGATGTTTTCGCCTTTAATATCTATAAAATACAAATTCTCAAAATCGTCATCATCTCTTAAAGAGGCTAACTGCGATGCGGTCAGCTCGGTTGCGCTGCCTGAAACAATGAGCTTCGGAAGTGACGGAATAGTTTTTGTGATGTGCTGATGCTTCGTGTCGGGAAGCCAGATGTTACTCAGAGCCAAAGCTGCGCCTGCGCTTCCGCAGGGAAGAATTTTCTTTGAACACTTCTCTGCAGCCAAAACCACCTGCTCAATGTCGGTAGTTGAAACCGCATCTGATACTATCAGCTTTTTGCCCTCTGAAATAAGTTCGTTTATCTTAAATAAAATCGGGGCAGCCCCCTTCATAACAACATCAATGGGAATTAAACCGACAATATTCTCGTCATAAACCCCGTTTATCTGTGTTTTCAGAAGTGTCAGAATATTTGACTCATTAATCGGTGCAACGGGATCTCTTGCAACCTCGGTAAGCTGAATGGGAATACCTTTTAAAAGCTGATAACCGCCAATCGTTGTCCTGCCTTCATTAGGGAATGCAGGAAGAATAAGCGCTGCGTCCCAGCCCAGTACTTCAAGCATCTTCATTGTCTCAAGCGCAATATTACCGCGCAGGGTGGAATCGATTTTTTTATAAAAATGTTCGATATTATAATTTTCAACAAAATTCTTTGCGGCAGTTTCAACACGCTCAACCGCAGTCTCCGGGACAATATTTCTTGATTCCGTTGATACCGCCCATGCCTGAGTTGAGGTATTCTCGCGGAAAATTCCCGAATAATCAAGAATTACCTGGGTATTACAACCTTTGAAATGAAACTGAAGCGCAGTATCATTTGCCCCCGTCAGATCATCGGCGATTATTCCTATTGCTCCCGAGATAAACATTTATCTACCCTTACTGTCCGTCATTCTTTGAGCCGAGAAGTCTCACATTATTGCATCTTATAACAAATCTCGATTTTTGTTGTCCGTCTGCGCCCTGCCATTTGTTGACTACGAGCCTGCCGTCAGCACAAACCTGTCTGCCTTTTTTGACATATTCTCCGGCAAATTCCGCCTGTTTATCCCAAAGCTCTATATTAAACCAGTCAGTTACCTCTGCCTTGCTTTTGTTATCCCATCTGTTTACGGCGACTGAAAAAGTCGTCTTAACTTTTCCCGAATCAAAATATTTAACCTCGGGATCCTGTCCCGCTCTACCTACTATTACAACTGAGTTCATGTTTTCTGCCTTATTTCTTTTCGCATGGGTATTATATTAAAAAATTCCGAGCTTTTCAAAAAAAACTATATTTTGTATTAAGTTTTGATACTTTTAACTTCAAAGCGGACAAAATAACTTTGCCCGCCCTGATGATATAATTATTTATTTGCCCTACGGTGTTATTCTGTCCATTAATCTCGGGAACGGAATTGTCTCTCTGACGTGCGGAAGCCCGCATATCCAGGCAACCGTTCTTTCAATACCCAAACCAAATCCCGCGTGAGGAACAGAGCCATATCTTCTTAAATCAAGATACCAGCTGAAGGTTTCCTTGTTTAACCCCTGTTCTTCTATTTTAGCGAGAAGTTTATCAATATTTTCTTCTCTCTGACCGCCGCCGATGATTTCCCCGTAACCTTCAGGTGCTATCATATCAACGCACGCAGCCTTTCCGTTTTCCGCCTGTTTAAAGTAGAAGGCTTTTACACTCATCGGATAGTGGTGAATCATAACGGGTTTGTCAAATTCTTCGGAAATCAAAGTTTCCTCGTCACCCCCGAAATCTTCACCATTCGGGGTATCGTTACCTTTTTTGTGAAGAATTTCGATAGCCTCGTCATAAGAAATTCTCGGGAACGGACGTTTGATGTTTTCGAGCTTGGTTATATCTCTTTCTAAGGTTTCAAGCTCGCTTTTGCAGTTTTTGACTACTTCCTGAACAATATATTCGACAAACTCTTCCGCTAAATCCATATCGTCCCAGATGTCGCAAAACGCCATTTCGGGCTCTACCATCCAAAATTCGGTTAAGTGCCTTCTCGTCTTTGACTTTTCGGCTCTGAAGGTCGGTCCGAAACAATAAGCCTTTCCGACAGCCATAGCCGCTGCTTCCATATATAATTGACCGCTCTGAGAGAGATATGCTTTTGTATCAAAATAGTCGGTTTCAAACAAAGTAGTTGAGCCTTCGCACGCATTTGGTGTGAAAATCGGGGCATCAACAAGAGTAAACCCGTGGTTATCAAAGAAATCTCTTATTGATTTTATTATTCTGTGTCTTATCCTTAAAATAGCCTTTTGCTTTAACGACCTGAGCCAGAGGTGTCTGTGCTCCATTAAAAAGTGAGGCCCGTGCTCTTTTGGGGTGATAGGATAATCAACGGACTCAGACAGGACTTTTACTTCCGTTGCATCTATCTCATACCCGATTTTTGAGCGGTCATGCTTTTTAACCGTACCTTTGACCTCAACCACACTTTCCTGGGTGATTTTGTCGGCGGTATTAAATACCTCCTCCGAAACATTCCCTTTAAAAACAACCGCCTGAATTTCAGCCGTTCCGTCTCTTAACTGCAAAAAATGAAGTTTACCGCTCGAGCGCTTGTTATAAAGCCACGCCTGAAGGGTAATTTCCTGATTTTCGTAGTTTTTTATGTCTTCAATAAAAATTTTCTTCATCTTAACCCCTTACACAAAAATAATTACTATCTGATTTTAGCACAAGATTTTAATAATGAAACTTATATTGCTTAATTATTTATAGCAAGTTAAAATATTTATATGAAAAAGATATTTATTTTTTGTATTCTTATATGTTCTCTGACCTCTGTATCCCTCGCAGATGCGAGAAATCCCGTATATCTCGATTTGACTGCACCTGAAACAAACGAAAATATTAATGAACCTGTAAAACAAGATAATTTAAATTCCGAAAAACCCAAAAAACGAAAATACAATAAAAAAGAGGTTAAAAAAGCCAATATTGCTCTCTTTTCGCCCTATGAAAACGTAAATCGAATTAATAACCCTAATTTTTCAACTAATTTTTCGGCACAAAAAGAAAAATTAATAGGGCAAAAGTCTGCAATAGGTGTTAAATATATTACCGATATAAAGCCCGAACTGACCACACAGTCAAGAACAATTTATACAAAACACCAGCTCACAGATAAATTGTCCTTAGGCTCTTCCTACAAAACCAACCCGATGGCAGACATGTCGGAGCAGCTTAAAGGTACAATGGCTCTGGCACCCGAATTTAAGCTGACAGAGAGCACCTCTTTAAAAAGTGTTTATTCCAAAAATCTCGCAGGAAACAGTTATTCGGGAGAATTTCAGGTAAAATATAAACCCTTCAAAGATAACAGGTTTGATATGAATATAGGCGCTGGTCAAACCGTCTATGAGGACAGCAGAGAAACAAGCACAAAAGTAAATTTCGGCACGAATATTAATTTTTAAAATATACTGACACCTACCCTAGCCCTCCCTATCAAGAGAGGGAAAAAATGCTCGTTCAGGTAAAAATTTGCTGTCTTGGATTTTGCTTTGCGCTCGTTATTTTTATCCCTACGGGCAAAACCCTCTCCTCAATCCTCTCCCTCGGAGAGGAAGAACAATTACAAAAATTCAGATGCGCAAAATAAAATGCGACATAAAGCCGCATAAGTCAAGAAAGGAATGGTTAGACTATTAATTTATAGTCATTATTACACATCCCACAAATTAGGGCAATTCGCTTAACATTTGTTTACAATTCAAATAAATGATATAATTTGCTTGATAGGTCAGGCATTGTCTAACATCATAAAAAGTGGGGTAGACTTCAGTCTACCGAGAATAAAAAAACAAAAGATAACATCATAAAAAGGCAGACAAATGAAAACTAAAATTGGTATTATAGGGCTCGGTTTAATAGGCGGTTCTTTATTAAAAAAACTCAGAGAGTATGAAGAATTTGAACTCTTTGCGGTCAGCGGAAATGAAAAGACGCAAAAAACTCTGAAAAAATGGGGAATAACCGTCAGCAGCTCTCTTGAAACCGTTAAGCTCTGCAAAGTCGTTTTTGTCTGCTCACCTATTTCAAAAACCCCTGAAATGCTTGATAAACTCGAAAATATCGTTTCGCCTTCCGCCATCGTTTCAGATGTTGCGAGTGTGAAAGAGTTTGTCGGCAAGAAAAAAAGACCATATAAGCTAATCGGCGGACACCCTATGGCAGGAACAGAGAAGCAGGGGTTTGAAAACTCCTTTAAAGAACTGTTTGAGGGCGCAAAATGGGTGGTTTGCCCTTTTCACAATTATACCAAAAAAGATGTTGAACTTTTAAAATCAATTATTGAAAAGACGGGCGCTCGCCCCATTGAAGCCGATGCAAAGAAGCACGACTATGCGGTTTCACTGATTAGCCACATGCCTCTTCTTATCTCTCAGGCAATTTTTAAAAGCGCAAAGGATAATGATTTAGCCCTTCTGCTCGCCTCTAGCGGTTTTCGTGATATGACAAGACTTGCCTGCTCAAACTTAGAAATGGCAAAGGATATGGTTAAATATAATAAACTAAATATCGAAAAAGCCTTCGATGAGTTCGCGACATCTCTGAATTTATTAACTGAAGATTACAAAAATCAAATTGAAGAAATAAAAGAACAGAGAGAAAAAATGTATTCAAAGGAAGGAAAAAATATTCTGTAAATACCATTAATTAAGGCTTTTCGGGATAATTTTAACATCTTTTAAAATTTATTTTTACGCACCTCCGTTTCTGATGTGCCGGCTTGTTATATTTAAAATATAACGCAGCAGATAACAGTAGTTGGAGGTACTTAACAATGAAAAATTACACACATTCACAGCAAAGAGCATCCGAAAGATACAACATCGAAGATTTTAACAAAAAAAGAGCTTTAAACGAAATTCTCGATGACAGATGTATCCAGATTGAAGAAGATTATGAAAAGTATTCAAGGACTTTTCTTATCCGCTATGTCAATCGTTATGTTGTTTTGGTAACGGATTTTAATGTTTCTTTCATCAAGACCTGCCTGCCGTTCAAAAACGAACATTTTGATTTTGTTAATGCCTTAATCTCAAAATTATCGGCAGCATAAAAATCTGTCCGAAAATGACGCAGGGACGGTTTATACTGAAAATAACGAAAGGGAAAAACGATGAAAAAGAACAAATTAAAAAGGCCAAGAACTGATGAGGAAATGGCAAAAGCCTATGCAGATGCCTGGGATGATGACAGAATTGATGAAGAGTTCAGGAAAGGTGTTCACAGCAAAGAAATGCTGGACAGACTTGATGCTTACATCAAAGAACAATTAAACGAAACTGAAGACGGAAAGGAAGAAAAATAATGACTATTGAAACAGTAGTACCGAGAGGGTGTTATCTCTCTATTTTGGGCGAACACGGAAGAATTTTAGGCAGTATCCCGCTCGAAACGGGTGATATGCTCTTAGGGTTCACAGGTTCAAGTGTAACGGTCAAAAAGACCTCGTTTATACACGTCTATGATGAGCACGGTGTCCACATCTCGTCTTATCCGGGGTAGGAACTTTCACCAAAAAATGGCTGAAAACATATTATTAACACTCATATTCACAAAAATTTCTTTTGTCAATTAGACTATGGTGTATAAATTTTATAGACCTTTGGTTAATATACAACCGGGTGATTTAATTATAAACTTATTTTGTTGACAGACGAAGGATTAGAGACACAATGAATTTTTCGCCCCGAACAGAGGGATTTAAACATAAAGCCTATAACCTTACCCGAAGGGAATATGAGGTTTTAGAGCTCATGGTTGAGGGCAAAAGCAACACGGAAATTGCAAAAATACTTATGATAACCACTCACACCGTCAAAGCACATACGACAAGCATCTTTGAAAAACTATCCGTTCACGACCGTGTTCAGGCAGCCGTTAAAGCCATAAAAGAAGGCATCGTGGAATAACAGTGTGTAAAGCCATAAAAACAGCCCGACAATACAAGTCATCGGGCTGTTTTTGGAGAATAGGGGACTCGAACCCC
>JAFXYZ010000068.1 GCA_017541465.1 bacterium
TAAATCAGCCGTTTTAAGGAACGAAAAACCATTTTTTCGGACAAACAACCCTCCCGCTATTACAGCACCAATAATTGCGCCATGGATAGATAAGCCCCCCTGCCAGACTGCAAATATTTCAAGAGGGTGTCTTAAATAATACCCGAAGTCCATAAGAACGTAATAAAGTCTTGCCCCGACAATTCCGCTGACGACCAAAACAAGCGACAAATCAATGAGAAAATCTTCGCTATACTCCCTGTAAAAACGTTTTGCAAGGTATTTTACAAGAAATATCCCGCCCAGTATCGCCAGAAACATAAAAATACCGTACCAGCGAATTTGATAACCAAAAACACCGAAAGCAATTTCACCCGGGGAAGTAAAGACCATAAGGCTTTTATTCTTCCTCAGTTTCTTCTATATCGGAAAAATCCTCATCGTCATTTTGAACACCTGCGCCCGACTTTTCCGCGCGCTCCTTCAAAATACCCGACAACTGTTCTATCTGATTTTTAATATCCTCTGCATTGTCCGCCTTAGGAACATTCGCAATATACCTGTTAAATTTATCAACGGCTTCATTAAGGGCATAGTCAAGTTTTTGGTTTTCCTCGGCACTAAGCCCTTCAGTCTGCTCTTTTTCTGATAATTTATAGGCTACAGAAGCATTTGCAACCCCAAGAGAATAATAAGCATCATTATAATCGGGTTTTAGTTCAATAACTCTGGTAAAAGCAGAGATGGCATCCTCCTGGTTGTCGGCCGCAAGATAGGCAACACCAAGATTATAGTGTGTTTCATAGAGCTCACTGTCCAGGTCAAGACTTGATTTAAGACGGCAGATGGCACTATCTACATCCCCACTGTTGAGATAATCCTGAGCTTTATTATTAAGTTCTTTAATTGCAAAATTACTTATACAGGCGGTAGAAACTACCGAAACAGCTAATATAGTCATTAAAAGAAGTATTCGCTTCATACTCTCTCCCATTATATCCTTATAAAAGTATAAACAAATTATGAAGATTTGGCAATATTTTAAAAATGATATACAATATTCGTAGTAGTAAAAGGAAACATTCAAAATGTCAGACAAAGAAAAAGTTGTTTCTCTCAAACAGGCAAGAAACAGCGCCAAAAAAACGGAACCTGAAGCAAAAGACAACCATGACAGAGAACCTGTTTACTGCAGCTTCTGCGGTCGTCCGAATACTCAGGTGGTAAAAATGGTTCAGGGGCCAGGAGTAAATATTTGCTCGGAATGTACTATGATTGCCGTTCAGTATTTGATTTTAGAGGATAAAATGCCCTCAGGTGAAGCACAAAAAATTCTCGATATTTTTTGGAGTAAACTTTCTAAATGAGCGAATACAATAAGCTTCAAATACGCGCAAAAGCGCTGTCTGTAATCTCTGAGCTGCAATATATGCAGCCTGCCGAAAAATGTGTGGTTAAAAAATTAATCGATGAATTAAAAGATATTTCGGATAAAAAGACTCTGTGCGAAATCATGATTAATGAAATGATTAAGTATGAAGAGCCCTTCAGCCTTTTGGTCGGAACAGTTATCTCTGAGGTCGCCGACAATGACACTATTGTCGATATTGTAAGCATAATGCTTCAGTCACAAAAATACAACGACACAGAAAAATACAGGGCAGTCCAGCTTTTAAGGGGTATTTCAAGTGAGCTGAGTTATGAAAGTATTATCGAAAATTTTGATAACCCAACGGAAATTCTTAATTCTGACACCGCAAAAATGCTCAAAAAAGCGCTCAATAACCCTGAAGCGCAAATTGATTTTATGGATTTCATCTCTGCTATTTCGGATAAAGATAAAGGATTACTCTTAAACTCTTTTTCTGAAGATTTTGACGGAGACAGTCTGGCTAATATTTTAGCCCCCATAGCATATTCAAACTTTTCAGAGGATATAATATACAGCGCTCTCGGGCTTATGGGTGATTCAAAATCGTCCTTTGCGCTGTCTCCCCTTAAACACATTGTTGAAACTTCAGAGGATAAAGACCTTGTTCAGATAGCAAAAAAAGGGCTTGCAAAATTAAAACTGGCAGGCGCAACGGAAGAAAAAGCACATGAACTTCACCTGAAATCCCTTTCAAAAAGCACTCCCGACAAATGCTATGCCTCAATTCCGGACGGAAGAGGAAACCAGGGACTTATATTTACGAGATTAAAAAACAGCGGAAACTATGAATTTGCATCCTTTGTTATTAACAACAGAGAAGGAATTATAGATTCCTTCGGGTTTTATAACGTTGCAATAACAGAGATTTCAAGAATTGTTCAGAGATTTTTCTGCGGGGAGCAGGAAATTCAGGTTTCCCCCGGGTGTTTAAAATCGCTTCTGAACAGTGCCGTAGAGAAAACAGAAAAAAGAAAAGCTGTTTTTCCTTATGAGTTCATCGCCTGGAACAGAAGAACTCTCGACATTTTGCCACTTAAAACAACAATAAAAGAATTTGTTGAGAAGAATATTAAACCTCAAAAACTCTCCCCGGAAGAAGGTTTAGAGGTTTTAGCAGACAGGACCTTCAGAACCTGGTTCTTTACAACTTCAGACAATAACATTTTCAATGAACTGTGCAACACCTGTTTTACAAACGAAAATGTTACTCTTGAGATAATTGAAGAAGAGATGAACAGAGTGTTTGACAAAATCTGGACAGAGGAAGAAAAAGAGCTCTGGAGGGAAAAAATTATTTTGACAAGTTATCTTCTTTTTACAAACGGCAGAGAAGAAGTGGCGCAAAGGCTTTTGGGAATAATACAAGATGATGAGGTTTTCAGAAATATTCAGTATTCAATTTTAAAAAGAAGTCTTCACAACCACATCTTCAGCCTTATAGAGTTTGAAAAAGAGCTCGCTGAGACTACAAACATTTTCAGAAAAAACCAGAAGAGCGAAAATAAATATATTTCCTCCGAAAAACTCTCAGTGCTTGATTTAGCTATACAAAAGAAATGGATAGAAAATGAATAGAATTTTAGGGCTTGATGTCGGAACAAAAAGAATAGGTGTTTCCCTAAGTGATGCCTTGGGAATAACCGCGCAGCCGCTGAAGGCAATTGCGCGCACACCCGAAGATAAAGCCATAGAAGAAATTAAGCAGATATGCAAAGCAAATTCCATTCAGACAATTGTGATAGGACTTCCAAAAAATATGGATAACACAATAGGTGCGCAGGCTCAGGACTGTATTGATTTTTCAAAGAATTTCAGCGAGTTTGAGGTTATATTTGAAGATGAGCGCCTGACAAGCCGCCAGGCAGAATATATCCTTCAGCAGACAGGAACAAAATACACAAAAAACAAAGAGTTAGTTGATATAAAAAGCGCATGCATTATTTTGCAGCAGTATTTAGACAGAAAGTGAGACATTATGAGCGAATCAAATTATGTTGAAACCTTTGACGAAGAGGGCAATCCCGTAACCTTTGAATTAATCGACATCATTGAAGTTGATGACATCGAATATGCTCTTCTTCTTCCCGTTGATTCAGAATCAACCGAAACGGCAGAAGACGAGGTAGAGGTTATGAGAATAAAACGCTCGGGCGATGAAATCGAATTTGAAACCATCGATGATGAAGAGGAATTTAACAGAGTCGCCGACTATATCCAGCAGGTTGAAGACGAGATGGACGACTAATCGAGGTTATCTATTCTCTTAAACATTATAAAACCGTATTTTGGGAGGGAAATATAATTGTATTTCCCTTCTAAAACATCTCCGTTCAGGTATTTTCCTTCCCCGAAATATTTCGTTTCATCGCTGTTGAGGACTTCAAGCCAGAGCCCTTCAGGAAAACTTATTCCGTAGTTCTTTTCATACCTGTTTTGAGAAAAATTTGAAATAGTAAAAATTTCATTATCACCGCTTACAGAGTGGATTGCATGGAGTTTTGAGAGAGGATGCACTGTCGTTTTTTCGATTTTGCCGACAGTCAAAGCATCATTTTCCTCGCAAAACCCGTTCAGTGCCTTCATAAACAAAGAAACCGACTCAAAAATGTGTTTATGGGCTTCATCAAAAATATTCTCGGACATCTTTGAGGTCAAAAACGCATCAAGCCCGGGCTCATAACCTTTTGATTCAAGACATTTTTCACGCCCTATCGAAAATTTTCTGAAGAATTTAAAATAGGAATAATTTATACTCTCTTCCCCCTGAAAAATCATCTTCGGCCCCGGTACGGAATAGACCTTCGCTATTGCCAGCTTGATTTTCTGAACGGAGTCAATATAAAACTCGTTTATTTTATCAATATCGGTTGTGCAGTTTAAAGAACTCAGAAACCCCTGTTTTTCATGGTCATCCATTTTAGCCCACTCGCCTTTTGAAATGGTTTCGATGAGTTTTTGACCTCTGTGGGCAAGAGTTGAGGGTTCAAGTTCCTTATCATACCTTAAATATTGGCAGAAAATTTTTGTCAAAAGTCTTGTGCCATCGATATTTCCGATTTCATCGTGGCTCATCGGGTACTTAACTCTGTGCTTTGAATTTATGCAGGCCTTATCAAGTGCCTCCATTGAACAGGTATAACCTTCCCATTTTCCCAAAATTGCCGCAGCTATTTGTTTATGAAACGGAAAATCCCATTCACTATCAAACCCGATTGAAGACAGGTGAACTCTGTTATCTGAAACCTTTGAGATAAAAGACTTATGGTTGTTTTCATTTTCCTTCTGCTCTTTTATATCAAACTTTTTGGTTACTCGCTCATCATTGTCTCTTCCATCCTCAGCAATTAAAAAAGAATGAGGAGAATAATACTGAACCTCTGCCGCCATCTGCTTCATAGTAAAATCAGATTCCATAAACTTAGTCATATCAACTCTTAAACCGTCACAGTGGTAGTTAATAAGCCAGTTTAAAGCGGTATTGACGATATATTCCCTGACGTGATAATTATATTTATTTTCAAAATTGAACTTATACCCGAACATATTGCACCCTGAAATATAAGGTCCTGTTTCCTGCAACTGCGCTACGTCAGGTCCTAAGTGGTTCGGAACAATATCCATAATAACATTGAGTTCTAGTTTATGGGCATAATCTATAAGGGTTTTGAGGTCATCGGGAGTGCCGTAAGTGTGGTTTGGCGCAAATTTATCCACCCCGTCATAGCCCCAGTTGAAGGAATAAGTATTTTCAACGGGCATAAGTTCAATTGCGTTGAAACCGAGGTTTTTAATACCCTTTAGTTTATCTTTAGCACTTAAAAAAGTTCCTTCCTTTGTCAGAGTGCCGATATGAAGTTCATATATAGAAAGTTTTTCAACGGGTTTAAGGTTATTATTTTTATCAGATAGCCTGCTAACCCTGTTTTTATTCTTTCCGCTCTGCCAGTTTTCGTCATGCCATCTGAATTTATTGTGGTCATATATTATTGACCACCTGAAATATGTATCCTGCCACATTGAATAAGGATCTTTTACGGTCAAGACCTCGCCGTCATCAAAGGTTAGCTGAAATCTGTATCTGACGGGCCTGCCCTTCGGTGTCAGATTTTTAACGACTGTCTCAAAAATTCCTTTGCCCTTATTTTCCATCGGGAGTGATAAAATACTTGATTTTTGGAAATTGAGCTGGAGGTCAACAGATTTTACCGTTTCAAACGTAAAGAGAGAAAACTCTGCGTCGCCGTTTTCTCTGACATAAGCCCCTTTTAATCTGCTCTTTGCTTCAAGTATTTTTTCTTCTTCGTTCATAATTTTATTTTATCAAAAATTAAAAAAAATGTAGAGCGAATATTGGTTTTTATATATAATAGTTTTTATGGAAGTCTTTAACGAACTAAAAACATCCCCCCATATTTCGCTCGCACTCGGGTTCTTTGACGGAATACACGAGGGACATCAGGTTGTTATAAAAAACGCGATAAACATAGCAAAAAAAGAGGGCACAAAATCTGCAATACTGATGTTCAGAGAGCATCCGATGAAATTTATTACGGGCGCAAAAACAAAAAATATTTTATATATTGAGGATAAACTCTCGTATCTTGAGAAAATCGGGGTGGATGAGGTCTATTTAATGGACTTTCCCTCTTATGAAAACCTGAGCGCCGAAGAGTATATTAAAGATGTTCTTATTAAATACTTTTCCCCGATAGCAATTACAACAGGCTTCAACCACAGCTTCGGAAAAAACAAAACGGGTACGCCTGCTTTACTAAGAGAGCTTCAGTCAAAATACAATTACAAATACTTTGAAATACCTCCGATTACCTGCTCTCAGAGTGTAATAAGCAGTTCTGCCGTAAAGAAAGCAATAGAAGAAGGGAATGTATTTTTTGCTCATTCACTTCTCGGGTACAAGTTTTTTATAAAGTCAAAAGTCATAGAGGGAGCACATATCGCCTCGACATTAGGTTTCCCCTCGGCAAATATAAATTACCCCGAAAATATAGTTGAAATCCCTTACGGTGTTTATTACGTTATCGTTGAATACAAGGGAGAAAAATATAACGGAATTTTGAACCATTCAAAATCGCCATCTCTGTTCCCGACAAATAAACCCAAAACAGAAGTGCATATAATTGATTTTGACAAAAATATTTACGGAGAGGAAATCAAAGTTTCGTTTGTGACAAAAATCAGAAACGAACTGAGTTTTGAGAGCAAAGAAAAACTATCCGCCCAACTGCTCCGCGACAAAGCATTCGTTGAAATTTACAAGTATTATGTTAATTAAGGATAGATAATATAAATGGTGCAAACGTTTTTTTGCACCATTAAAAAATTTCTATTTATTTTGTATATTCGCAAATACACTATTTTAAATTCAGTAAGTTAGGCTTTCTTATCCCCAAAATTACCACGGATAATCGTCTTTAATCTGCCAGCTGTCTAACATAATCAATGCCAAACAACCATCGCCTTGCTGATTTTTATGGCACATGCTATCACTATTTGAAACCAAACTTGCTCTATTTTGGTCAAAATATCTTGGAACTAATTTTCCGTTTAATTGAGGAAATATACAATCAATCATGTAATTAAAACCAAAAATATCTCGTCCTTGTTTATTTGGCTTCTTTTGACCATTTATGTCAACAAATATATTTGCCATTTTTTTATGGCCTGATGAAGAAAGATTTTGTCTTGCATTTACTGCAACTAAAGTACCATCAGATAAATAAAATCTATGGTAAGAATTATCAATATTTCTGCCTGTTGAACCATTAAGATTGTTGTACTCAAATTTGCACTCATTAGTAGTTTGTAGTCCACAATCTTTTGCAATGCTTAAATATGGAAGCATATATTTTTTTGTAAAATATTGCGATGCTTCTCCCGTAACACCATCCATCATTTCCCAAGTTTTAATATCTCCATATTCAGCAACAGCTTTATAAGTTGTTTGAGAAAGAGTTGAATAAACCTTCTTTAACCTTGTAACTGTTTCTTCTTTTTGATGTTTGATAATTAAAGTCGGAACAGTAATAGCGGCAATAACACCAATGATAACAAGAGTTATCAACACTTCTGCAAGAGTAAAACCTTCTAATGTTTTACGACTGTAGGGGGGGGTAGTAAGAACTAAATCATTTTTTCTAATAATCATAATATTTCTCTCTTTCATATCTACTACTTAAAATATATTACCACATTTTTCAAATTTTTAACATTGTTTTTTTACGAACGTGCAAAACCCTCTCCCCTACCCCCTCTCCCCGGGAGAGGGGAATAATTTTTCCATGTCAATTTTTTCTCTGAAAATTACTTATATAAGTTAGAGAGATTTTCTATCTGATTTTTATGAGAGTAAAACAATTTAAGAGGGACATTTATGGGTATTTCAGTTAACAGCGATTACAACAGATATGACTATGAACAACAACAAAATCAAACCGAAGAAGTTCAAAAAGAAGAACAACAACAGGAAGAATCTATTTTCGACATAGTCAAAGAAGAATTTGAAGAAATTAAAGAAGGCTTTGGCGAAATAAAAAATATATTCTCGGGCGCAATAGAGAGCCTGGTTGCTAATTATAACGCCTACATTGACGCTCAGGAGGACGGGTTTGAAGAAGACACAGACAAAGATGTCAGCCCGTTTAAAGATGGTGTTACCACCGATTCAAACGGTGAAGCCAAAGTTACCGTTGAAAAATGGACAGGTGACAGTTCCGAGAATTCATCTCTCTTTGGCATCATAAGAAATCACTATGATATTGATGCCGTAAGAGACCAAAACCCCGAGCTGAAAGACTACAGCGACGAAGATATGAGATTTTATATCGCTGATTTAATCGCAAAAGAAAACGGAATTGACGATATTAACGTAATTGAAACAGGCGCAGAACTGACACTTCCCAACATTTTTGCACCGAAAGAAATTAAAGACGACACAAATAATACAGATAGTACAGATAATACTACATCGGATGATACCGTTTCAGTTGACGGCGAAACCTTTTTGAATAAGTTAAAGCAGGCAGGCGGAGATGCCTGGAATGAGTTCGACAAATTGTGTTCGACTCTCGGTTTAAATCAGGGGGCTGCAGCCGATTACATCACAAAATTATGCAGCGAAACAGGCGATAACTGCATTGACCCCGTTGTTTTTACGGCACTTTTAAGGCAGGAATCGGGCTTTAATGAAGGAGCAGTTGGTGACGGAGGACTTGCCATCGGGTTAGGTCAGCTTCAGCCCGTTGCCGTTGAACAGTTAAATCAATGGTATCCCGACAAAAACTATTCGGACAGCGACAGATATGATGCCTATAAAAACCTTGAAATGACAATGATGTTCTTAAAAGGACACTATAACGAATATGTTAATGCTTACGGCACAAAGCCTTCGGTTGAGACTTTGCTCGGCGCTTACAATCAGGGTTGGATTACACTTGCAGATAACTCTGGCGGCAGGCAGTATGTCAAAGAGGTAATGTCAAGACTTAATTCCTACAGTATCTAATCCGGTGTAGCGCCACCCCAAAAATTCGCTCACGTTCCGTATCGCAAATTTTGCTCGGACAAATCTAAATATTCCGTTACCTAACCTTTAATATTTTTCTTGAGCGTTGTAAAATTTTTATTGTCGGGCAGGAATACCCAACTTATAAAAACAACGATTGGAGAAATTATGGCAAATATTATCGAAGGAATGCTGACCGCAGGGAATGAAAAATACTGCATTATAGTATCACGTTTCAATGATTTTATCGGTTCAAAACTATTATCGGGCGCACTCGATGAACTCATCAGACACGGCGTTAATTCTGATAATATTGACGTCATCAAAGTACCCGGGGCATTTGAAATTCCTCTGACTGCACAAAAAGCCGCAGAGACAAAGAAATATGCCGCTATAATTACTCTAGGCGCAATAATCAAAGGTGCAACCGCTCATTTTGATTATGTTTCCTCAGAACTCTCAAAAGGAATTGCCTCAGTTTCTCTCAAATATTCTATCCCCGTTATCTTCGGTGTTTTGACCTGCGATAATTTAGAACAGGCAATCGAAAGAGCAGGCACAAAATCAGGAAACAAAGGTGCTGATGCCGCTAAGACCGCCATCGAAATGGTTAATGTTACCTCTCTGATTAAATAACAAATATAAATATGTTCCCTCTCCGAGGGAGAGGGCTAGGGAGAGGGTTGTACCCATTAGGGATATAAACTGTTTGTCGTATTTATCAACCCTATTTATTTTTGTTCATCGTGCTGAATACGGTAGTTGCTCGCTCTTTCATAGAGTTCACAGCTGTTCATACCAAACTCACCATAGTGGTTATAAACAAAATCGAGCATTTCATAAACGGTTTCAGGCACCTGTTCTCTGTTTGCCTTAAACCAGTTATCCTCAATATCAAAGGCTATATCTTTAATCCCAGCCTCCTGCGTCATATTCAGCCAGTTTTTAATCTGTGTCCAGCTGTCATTGACATAAGGCATAAGAACATATTTTGTTCTGATTAAACTACCCTTATTGTGTTTTGCATACTCTCTCAGGTTTTCCCAGACCTTATCAAAGCAGGGTACACATTTAACCTTCTCATAAATCTCTTTAGAACCGGAATCAACGGAAACAATAAGAGCGAGTTTGCCCTCCTCCAGGCATCTTTCTATTGATTTTGAATACTTAATTCCTGAAGAGTGTATTCTGAAGCGCTTAATTCCATAGTCAGAGAGGAAATCCATCAATTCTTCAAACTCGGTCAGAATGGTAGGCTCACCGCCCCCAAAGGTGATAAGAGCATCTTTGCTCAGAATATTTTTTTCAGCCATGTCTCTGATTACGGGCATTATATTGTAGGTTCTAAGAGAATTAAAGAACTTTTTGTCGGAGTTTGTGTAACAATAGGTGCAATTACAGTTGCAATAAGTCCAGTGCCCGATTAAAACCTCGTCAATATAGTCGCCTTCAGGCCATTCCTGTTCTTTCAGGTAATAACAACCCTCGCACTTATCGGGAATACCGTTGGTGCTGTTGGCTCTCAGTTGTCTGCGTTTTTCAAAAAACTTATCCCAGTCAATAAGTTCACCCTTATAGTTATCTATCTGGCAGATATTACCTCCCCCTGCGTGCGAGCTGATACAACAAATCATAACACTGTTTGAATAAAAGGTTATTCCATGCTCTAACTGGGGACAACTGATATATTTCATTATTTCTCTCCAAAACTGTTTGTTATTTTATTATATACCAAATAATTGTTTTCTTGACTACTTATTTTTATGATGTTACGCTAAATAAAGAATAGCAGGTAATTTAATATGAAATATCTTAGTTGTAAATATATGGAACACGGAATGGATTTTGAACACCGCAGGCTCGATACCTGTTGTTTTACAAGCCACAAAGGCGGCGGACATATTCATTATAAAGACGTATATAACGGCGAGCAGATAGACTGGGACGATTTTTTCGCCTTTAAAAAACCCTTCAGGGAAAACCACAGGAACGGAATTTTAACCCCTCAGTGCGAAGGCTGTATTATGCTTGAGGAAAAAGAATGGGACGAAGAAAACTATATCGATTTTCTTCAGTTTAACTACTGGATTAACTGCAACAGCAAATGTACTTACTGCTACATTATGCAAAACCCCGATATTTTCCACGATATGAGCGCCTACAATGCCGTTCCCGTAGTTAAGGAAATGCTTGAAAAAAAGATTTTAAGACCGGGCGGAGAAGTTTCCTTCGGAGGCGGTGAACCCACTATCCACCCCGAATTTGATGAACTCATCAACCTTCTGACCGACAACAATTTTCAGTATATGAAAATACACTCCTCAGGAATTAAATATTCCCCTGCTATTGCAAATTCAATTTCAAAAGGTGCAATGAAGGTCGTCATCTCTATTGACTCGGGCTCAAAAGAGATTTATGAAAAAATAAAAAGAGTTCCCTGCTACGATAAAGTCATTGAGACAATGAAAAAATACGTTCAGGCGGATATTCTGAAAAAACGTGCCGTTATTTCAAAATATATCATTATCCCTGACGTCAACGACAACTACGATGAAATTGAAAACTGGATTCAGACCGCAAACGATATAGGAATAAAAGCCCTTGCAGTCGATATTGAGGACGGCTGGTACAAGGATTCAAGAGAACACGTTTCGCCCTATTATCTTGACCTTGTGAACTATATAATCAAACGCACTCAGGAACTCAAAATGGCATTTGAACTCTATGATAGGGCAAAAGGCTTAAAAGAGTTCTATGACCTCCAAAACAGAGGCTAGTCTTTTGAATTTAAAAAATTCTCTTAAAATCTTTTTGAATAAACAAATTAATCCCCCCTATCAAATCATTTCTCTCGGGGTTAACTGCTATGCAAAAACTTTTCTGACCAAACGCAAATTCAAAAAGAAAAAAGACGCAGGGGAACTAACCCTTCCCTTCGATTTTACCTTCTATACAAACGCAAAATATATTACGGAATTTATCCAAAATGATTTTTCCGATTATTTTGAAGAACTCTATTTTATCGAGAAAAGTCAATACTGGGGAAAAGCAAGAAAAATTTTCTTCAGCCACGAAACCGATTTTAAGGAAAACGACAAAGAAAAACTCGTTGAGATGTATTCAAAAAGAATAAAAAACTTCTATTCTTATCTTTCATCGGATAAACCCGTTCTCTTTTTTCAGATTTTAACCGATAAAGAAGAGGGTGAAGATTTAGAAAACCTCTTTTGTGTTTTAAAACAAAAGATAAAACCGCCCTTTATCCTCGCGGTGGTTGACTGTGATGAGGTTATCGAAAGAGAACTGCCGAAAGAAATATGCGTTTTAAAACTCCAAAAACCAGCCCCCGACTACGATTTTTATTCCAAAAAATGCTATAAATCAAGTAAAGGAAAAGAGTTTGAAAACAAAATCGAAAAATTCGTTTCAGAGGTTATTTCAAAAGAAATGAAGCAAAGGGTAGTAAAATATTTTTAATACTTTTTCTTTAAAAGTTTAAACACCGACTGTTTCATTGTATTAAAATCACAATCGAGTGCGCCTTGTCTGCCGACAAAAATAAGAGAAAGCCTGTTTTGTACAAAATCAATTTCTCCGTTTTTGAGCATGAGACGGTAAGCCTCACGAATAAGTCTTTTAATCCTGTTTCTTATGACGGCACGTTTATGAATTTTTTTGCTCACGACCACCCCAACTTTTGTCGGAGTTGTTTCCTCCGTTTTTTCTTTACCGAGGTATAGGAACAGATTTTTATCACATACAAAATTATTGATTTTATATGTGGCGCTGAAGGCTGATTTGTTTTTTAACCTGTATTTTTTTGGTAACATAGAACCTCATAAAACGCTAAAAAACGGCTTGTAACGGTTTTAAGCCTGTTGCAAGCCATTTGAAACTTACATAAAAAAGAGTTATGCTCTTTCTTTTTGAGTGATAGCCAATTTATGACGGCCTTTTGCACGGCGTCTGTTGATGACTTCTCTGCCGCCATCTGTTGCCATTCTTGCTCTGAAGCCGCTTGTATTTTGTCTTTTTCTCTTTGTACCTTCAAGTGTGCGTTTCATTTTATTTCTCCTTGAATAATATTTTTCTTGCTTGTATCATAGTAAAAAAGACATAACCAAATGTCAATCATCATTCAAAATAAAGGTTAACGATTATGAATAAAAAATTAGGTTTTATCGGCGCAGGGAAAATGGCAACCGCAATACTTAAAGGTGTTTTAGCATCAAAAGTGTTTGAAAAGGAAAATATTTTTATCTCAGATAAAAATGAAGATGCGCTTTCAATTTTGAAAAAAGAATATAATATTAATATTTGTTCTTCAAACGCAGAGGTCGTCAAAAATGCTGATATTATTCTTTTTGCCGTTAAACCTTTTGTTTTGAGAGATGTTTTGAAAGAAATAAAGCCCTCATTAACAAAAAATCATCTCGTTCTTTCAATAGCCGCAGGTATTTCGATTGATACAATCAAAGAAATTCTCGGTGAAACAAGCATAATAAGGATTATGCCAAACACTCCAGCCTTAGTAACCTGCGGAATGAGTGCCGTCTGCCCAGATGAAAATGTCAGCGACAGCGAAAAAGATATTGCACTCAAAATCTTTGGAAGCATAGGTGAAGTCATCACCGCAAGCGAAAAAGATATTGATACAATAACCGCAATTTCAGGCTCGGGCCCTGCATTTTATTACCGCTTTATAGAAGACATCGCAAGAGCAGGAGAGAAGCTTGGGCTTTCTTATGAAACCGCTTTAAAACTTTCAGCCCAGACGGCTTTGGGTTCTGCGAAAATGATTATGGATACAAAAGTTTCCCCTGAACAGTTAATTATAAACGTTACAACCCCGGGGGGCTGCACCGCAGTCGGAAACGAGGTTTTGAGAGACCACAATATCTCAGATATTCTTCTTGAAACAATAGAAGAAACAAAAATCAAAGCCTATGAACTCGGAAAACAATAATGTTTTTTGGTTCAAAAATTGCACCCTACTCCTGCCATCTCCCGTAGGGAAAGGAATTAAATAGGATTTGTAAGTTAATAATTTATTGCACCTTCACGAAGAACTTTACAAGCACATCCAAAACCTGACGAATTATTATTATTGCACGCATTGACATCACAACCTGCAGGATATAAACCATTTTCTTTTAAAACAAATTCAAATACATCTTTACCAAAGGTATTTGGTTTTTTCATACCGTTCAAATCTACCCAAACTCTTGCACAACCATTTTGTGTACCATTACCGGCGCCGTTAACTTGACATGTACTATCTGCACTTCCGAATAAAATTTGTGTACCGTCAGCTAAGACAAGCATGCTGGTATCAGAATTGATAGATTTTGAGCTATAGACTGATTGACTATACAAGCCTCGTAATTCTTGTGAAAAACAATTGCTTGAATATCCGCATTCTTTTGCATTATTTAAATATTTTTTATACATATCATACACATTCTTATTAGTTGTTGCCCAATTGTTTTTTGGTAAACCTTCTTCGGCAATAATCAGATTAGTAGTTTGAGAGAGGGTTGAATAAGTTTTTTTTAGTTTAGAAACTGTTTCCTGATTGTTAGTTTTATTAATCAACGTCGGCACTGTCAAAGCAGCAATAACACCAATAATAACGAGGGTAATAAGAACTTCTGCAAGAGTGAAAGCCTTCTTCGTACACTGGACAGGAAGTATTGTGGGAGAGTGATTAACTGAAACAAGTTCCGTATAACATTTATTTAAATAATAGGGGGGGGTAGATGATTTTTGTTTATATAAATTTGTCATAATAAATTACCTATATCTCTCATTTATTCATTTATATGATATCATATTCCACAATATTTGTAAAAAATAACATGTTTTAATAAAAGTTTCAATTTCCCCGCTAAAGCCCGGTCTATAAATATTATTACAACATAGGAAACAAATTCAAACTTCCGTCATCATTTCGCCATTTGAGCCAGCCGATATTGTTTGAGCCGTCATATTCCCTTGCGGTTACAAGCATCCAGTTTCCTTTAATCATCGAAAATGTTACTTTTGAAGGGTATTCAAGAAATTTTATTATCTGAGAATCAAAAGAGTCAGAAGCATAGAGTGTCTGAATTTCATCGGGAACACCGTGCATAAACCTCAGCCCCGTTGTTTTTCCGTAAACATCAAAGAGCCATTTCCAGGTGTAAAAATCTTTTTGGTTTTCGTCATATACCCAGCCCTTTTCACCCTTCTTCTGGCTTATATAAACCTCATACCAGCCGTCCTCCTGAGCCGTTTCAACCGTCAGAAAAGCTATTTTTTCCTTGCTCCTCAGCGCAATAAACGAATCCTTAACGGAATTTTTATTTATATTTGAAGAAATTATTGATGAGTTTTTGCTAGTATCGGGTGTCATTTTTTTTATTATCGGTGATTTAAAATCCGGTCTGCTGTAAACAATAAAACTCTCAGGTCTGTTCAAAACCCCGATGCCGTAGTATTTTATCGACTTCACGTTGTGCGGAAGAAAATCGGCAAACGCTGCAAGCGGCATAAAAAATATTATCAAAACCAATAAAATTATTTTCTTCATAACGAAATTATACCATTTTTCTCTCTAAAGTCATTCACTTAATAAAACGAAACCGATGAGAAAAGGTTCATCGGCTTCGTTAAAAAAAATAATAATTAAAAAATTATAACTCCAGTTTCTGAGATTTTGTTCTGACGTTCTTTGAGAGTTTATCGATGAAGTTATCAATATCAATTTTTCCGGCTTCACCGATACCTCTTATGCGGAGCGAGAGTTGACCGTCTTCCATCTCTTTATCGCCGATAACAAGAACGTAAGGAATTTTGTGCTCCTGGAAGGCTTCTCTGATTTTATATCCCATACCCTCAGAGCGGTCGTCGAGTTTTGCTCTGATGTCATTAGCGGTCAATTTATCATAAACCTCTTTCGCATAGTCGTTATGTCTTTCCGAAATAGGAACAATAGCAACCTGCTGAGGTGCAAGCCATGCCGGGAACGCACCCGCATAGTGTTCAATCAGAACGCCCATAAATCTTTCCATAGAACCGAAGATTACTCTGTGGAGCATAACGGGAGTTTTCATAGAGCCGTCTTTATCCTGGTATTTAATATCAAATCTTTCAGGAAGGTTGAAATCAAGCTGAATAGTTGCGCCCTGCCAGGTTCTTCCGATAGCATCTTTAAGTTTAAAGTCGATTTTAGGCCCGTAAAATGCACCATCACCTTCGTTGATGTCATATTTAAGTCCTTTTGATTCAAGCGCTTTCTTCAGACCTTCTTCTGCTCTGTCCCAGTTCTCGAGTGAACCGACATAGCTTTCGGGACGGGTTGAGAGCTCAACTTCATATTTCATATTGAATAAGCTCAAAGTATAATCGACAAAATCAATAATAGCGTTGATTTCATCAACCATTTGCTCGGGAGTACAGAAAACATGGGCATCATCCTGAGTAAAACCTGTAACTCTGGTGAGTCCGCTCAGAACACCTGAGCGCTCTCTTCTGTATACAGTGCCGAGTTCCGCCATTCTCAAAGGCAGGCTTCTGTAAGAATATCTGTTTGCCTGATAGATAAGAATGTGGAAGGGACAGTTCATCGGTTTTAAAACGTATTCTGTTCCTTCGTCCTCAAGAAAATACATATTTTCTCTGTAATGTGAGCTGTGTCCCGAAATATCCCAAAGTTTTGATTTTGCGATATGGGGAGTGTTAACAATGACATAGCCTCTTCTTCTGTGCTCGCTTCTCCAGTAGTTTTCAATCTGTTCACGGACAACCGCAAGATTCGGATGCCAGAGAACAAGCCCTGAGCCGACTTCATCACGAATAGAGAACAAATCCATTTTCGCTGAAATCTTTCTGTGGTCGCGTTTTGCTGCTTCTTCGAGGAAGTTAAGGTAATCATCAAGCTCTTTTTGAGTCCAGAAAGCAGTTGCATAAATTCTCTGGAGCATTTTGTTCTTTTCGCTTCCGCGCCAGTATGCGCCTGCAGTTTTTAAAAGTTTAAACGCCTTAATGTCGCTTGAATTTTCAAGGTGAGGACCTGAGCAAAGGTCGTTAAAAAGAACATTTCCGTCTTTATCTTTTGTTAAATAGAGTGTCGGATTGTCGTTCTTGTGTTCTTCAAGCAATTCTGCCTTATAAACTTCACCCTGTGCTTTAAATTCAGCGATTTGTTTTTCAACATCGGGAATCTGATATTTTTCAAATGTCAGAGTATCCTTTAAAATACGTTTCATTTCCTTTTCGATATTTGCTAAATCTTCTTCCGTTAAGGTATGACCTTCAATATCAAAATCATAATAGAACCCTGTATCAATAGCAGGACCTATTGCAAGTTTTGCGTTTTTGAAAAGGTTTTGCACTGCCTGCGCCATAATGTGCGAGGTTGAGTGTCTTAAAATGTAGAGATTTTCACTGTTTTTTTCCATTGGTCACTCCTTAACTTTTGGTATATATATTGTTTTATCACCAACAATGTTGAATATCAAACTATTTATTATTAAATTTTGACAACACAAAGTTTTCCCAGTGTGCCTTATATCCTTCCGAAACAAAAATAATCTCTGTATTTTCAACAGGAAGGTAATAATCTTTTCTTTGCAAAATATAAATTTCTTTATCTTTTGAATCCTCATTTTCCTTCAGATATTTATTCATAAACTGTCCCCAGACCTCAAGAGACATAAGTTTGTTAATTCTCTTATCCCATTTAACGAACTTCAAATCCTCCTTGTAAGGTACATAGAGGGTGTCATAGTCTTCAAGATAGTAAATAAGAGGGACCATGACATTTGGCTGCTGATAAAAAATTACGGAATTATTTTTATCAATATTCTTCAAAATAAACTGTGCCATAGGCGCAGAGCCCGAATACGGTTGTTTTATGTCCTTATAACAGTTCAGAAAACCGTTATAAGTGCTAAGAAAGAATAAAACTGCAAGAAGAATATTTAAAATTCTGACCTGTTTTTCGCTCTTGTTATTCTCACTTAAAACTATCCAGTAAGCAAAAATCAAAATGAGATATGCACTGAAAATTCTTGTACCATAAACAAAATAAGGATAAGCGGCAACATAAATTCCAAGCTGAAATCCGACAGAGAGAAGAACAAGAAAGAACATCTTCTTTGATTTTTTAAACAGTGCGCCAACCATAAACAAAAAATATCCCCAAAGAATAAACGAGATAAAGGGAATAACTATTAAAGACATATCGTTCAGGGTATTAGCGAAAAATTCAACAAAAACATTTACTATTAAAGTCTTATCAAAGCCCCCGACTTCCCCTATGGCACTGTTACTCTGTATCGTAAAGCAAAGCTGGGCAATAACCAGCAATAAACCAAGACACATAAGGGAAAAAGCGGTTATGGTTTTTCCGTTAATTCTGTTGTCCTTCTTCGCTTCAAGCCCAAAATATAAAGTCAGAAGCGCCACAAACGCAAACATTATGACGTGCACCTGAGAAATTAAAAAGAGAGCAAGTGAATATAAAACAGGTTTTTCTTTTCGCTTATCATACAGAACCGCAGTCCCAAACACAAGAAGAGGAAGGAGTGAATAGTTTCTTGCGATAACGGGAAAATAATACAAAAACCCTGCACTCAAAATAATAGCAAGCTTCGACCACCATTTAAACGGTGAGAAGTGAAGGAGTAAAAACACCCCGAGAGTTGAAGAGAGCCAACAAATAATCTGCATCGCAAGTATAGAAAACTTCATCTTTGCAAACGGCATCAAAATAAGATAAAACAAAGAAGGATGTCCTTCATTTACCAAATGTTTAAAGAGTTCAAAGATATTTAAATACTTTGCTATCTGCCAGACCTGGACCTCATCCACCCAAACCTCGTGGTGAAGCACAACAAATAAAGTAAAAACCGCATATATAAAAGTAAGAATAATATTCAGAACAAGTTTTTTAGTGTTTGTCATTTTCGTATTCCCATATAATATAATCTTCAAATCTCACGACAGATGAAGGTGAAACATATTTAACCTCACCAAACACCTTTGCCTGGGGTTTTGACTGAATAATATAAATTTTTCTGCCGTCAAAATTATTATGGCTCAAAATATAATTATCCCAGTCCTCAGGGGTTAGTCTTTTCAGTATTTTATTTGTCCAGACAACAAAAGTTGTAGGTCTGTCGTTGTTTACATCAATAATATCGTAGCCTTCCGGGAGATAGAGAAAAACTGTTTCCGTCATCGGAAAGGTATCCGACAAAATGACGGAGTTTTTGTCTATGTTTTGCACAATATACTCTGCAGCCGGTTTTGCAGCGGAGTAGTTATATAAAACCTCCATTCTGCACATATTAAGACCGTTCAGGGTTGTCATTAAAAAGAACAGTGAAAGAGTAACAGAGGTTTTTAATATTAATTTTTGGTTATCACTTTCCCTGAAGGCAAGCCAGAAGCCAAAAATCATTACCAAATATGCGCAAAACACCCTGTTTACAAATAAAACATCTGCGTAGTAGTGAATATAAACATAAAACTGGTATAAAACACCCGCAAGGGCAATAAGAAAAGTTTTCTTTGAGAGTTTAAAGAGCAGAACATACAACACAAGAAAGATAATAAAATAAACTGCCAATATAGAGAGGTAGCCTCTTGACAGAGAACTTGAAATCGGGGTTGTAAAGAACTGGTATAAAACACTGAAGGTCTGATAAAGAACCCCTTTTGCAGTTGGCATATCAAGAAAATAATTGCTCTGAACGGATAAAAATGAGCGAAAAACGGTTAATAATACCCCAAAGGAGGATATTAAAAGCCCCAAAACCGCACCTTTTGAGAAGTATTTGTTTTTTATAACATCAAATAAAAATACCGCTATCAAAACGGATACAAACCCGAGCATAATCGAGTGAAGCTGAGAGAGTGCAAACAAAATTAGCGCATACAAAATCGGGTGTTCTTTTGCCTTTGAATAAAGTGCGGCTGCTGAAAACACCAAAAAAGGAAGAAGAGAATAACTTCTTGCAATAACAGGAAAGTCATAAATAAACCCTGCACTCAGGACTATCGAGAGATTAACCCACCATTTAAAGGGGGAATAGCGAAATAAAAGAAAAACACCGAGGACTGAAGAGAGCCAACAGAAGAGCTGCATTGATAGAATACTCAGTCCGATTTTCTGAAATAACATATTAATAAGATAGAAAAGGGGTGGGTGTCCTTCATTTATCAGTCTTTCAAAGAGTTGGGGCAGGTTTGAATATTTAACGAGAAGCCAGACCTGAGCTTCATCACGCCAAATCTCGTGGTGAAGCACAAGAAAAAGGGTAAAAAGAGCATAAACAAGTGCTATTATAATGCTTTTTACGGTTTTATTCATTTTCTCTTCCCTTCAGTATATAAAATTTCTCTTTTTTCGATATGGAATTTGAAGAAACAAAAGCCTTTTCGGTATTTTCTATGTCCTTATCCTCAACAAGCAGAAGATAAAATTTACCCTCTTTGGCGGCTAAATATTCACTCCACTCTGAAGGCAAAAAGCCCTCCTGAGTGTCTTTTTCCCAAACCGCATATTTTAATTCGCGGTTTGAGGGGGCATATAAAACCTTATATCCCTTATTCAGATATGATAGCACTGAGGCGCTTGTCTGGGCAACATCGGTAAAAATTACGGTATCTTTGTCAATATTATTTCTGATGAACTCTGCCGTTTCTTTTGAGCCCGAATAAGCCTGAAAATAATCGGCTTTTATATGTTTTATGCCGTTTAAAGTCGTCAGAAGAAAGAAGATAGAGAGCAAAACAGAAATATTTCTCTTTAAAAAATTATCGTTACTTGTTTTCCAGGCTGCCCAGTAGCAGAAAAGAATTATAATAAACATAGAAAAAATTCTTGTCTGATAAACAGGGGAAAAATAAAACATCACATATATTGTAAACTGACCGATAACAGATAAAAGCGCAATAAAAAAGGCTTTTTTGGAAAACCTGAAGATTTCTGTGAGCAAAATCAAAAATAAAATAATATAAGCAAAAACAAAATTTACTGAAATCTTTGACAGAGGCCCGAGCGCCGTTGAGAAGAATTTTAAAAGAAAAATTATAGGGGTATAGATATTATTGTTTGAATAAAAATGAATAAAATGATTATGCTCAACCGCACTCAGCGAAATCAAAAGAACGTAAACAATTCCCAAGAACATAAGAAAGGCGGTTGAAACGGTTTTTAAATCAACCCTCTTTTCTTTAAATATTTCAAGAATAAAGCACAAAAGAAGAGCTGAAACGAAAGGAAGCATAATAACATGCGTCATTGAAATTAAAAAGAGAATAATTCCGTATAAAATCGGCATTTCCCGTCTTTTTTCATACAAAATTGCAGATAAAAACACAAGAAAAGGCAAAATAGAATAGCTTCTTGCTATGACGGGAAACGCATACAAAAACCCGCAGCTCAGAACAACAGATGTATTCACCCACCATTTAAACGGGGAATAGTGAAACAAAAGAAACACCCCAAAAACGCAAGAGAGCCAGCAGAGAACCTGCATAGAAAAAACACCGAGCCCCAGTTTTGCAAAAGGCATGGTTAAGAGGTAGAAAAGCGGAGGATGACCTTCAGAAAACAGATTTTGAAAAAGTTCAACAATAGAAAGGTTTTGAGCCAAAAGCCAGACCTGAGCCTCATCTTCCCAGATTTCGTGGCGCAGGACAATTAAAAAAGTGAATATCGCATAACACAGGGTTATTGCGATATTCACCATGAATTTTTTATTTTCGGTTTTCAACATTATTTCGCGCCGACTAATTTTGCCTGACTTTCAAGTCTTAGTGTTTCAGTCGTTATGTCGCATACACTTGAAGGCCCGAAATACTGAATTGAGCCGGGGAATAAATATTTATCCTCTAGTGCCCATTTTTCTCTGTTTTCCATTAAAACTTTATAAACAGGGCCGTCAAGTCTTACAAGCGCCTTTTGAATTACGGGTTTATATTCCCCGTGTCTTTTTTCCATGTTCATCATCATTGTGAGAGGAACACCGCCTGCAACCCATTTATCCGCGCCTTCCGAGAGGTTTTTAACCGATGAAATATAGCCGGTTAAACCAAACTTCAGAAGAACAAAGGCATTGAAGCCAAGAGAGTAGCAATAATCAGCATCAAAGTTTGACGGGAAAGCGCATCTTCCTTCATATCCGAAGAAGTGGCACTGGTCTGAGAATTTGCCGTTGTATTTACCCTCTTTCTTCAACTGAGCGAGTTTTGTCTTTAACATTTCAATGATTAATTTTTCCGTTTCAATCTTTGAAACCTGTACGTTTCCGTGAGGATCTCTGTCCATTGAAAGCTGGGCTTTGATTAATTCAGGCAGAGAAGCATAAACTTTTGCGTTGTCAGCTTCAAGCATACCCTCTATTATAGAAAATCTTTCACGCAAAGGAGCATTTTGATATTTTTCATCGTTTTCTACTTTAGCCATAACGTCATTGAGGTTTGCAATCATTTTCTTAAATTCGGGGATAAACTCGATTAAGCCCTCGGGAACAAGCGCAATACCGAAGTTTTTACCCATTTCCGCACGTTTAACAACGATGTCAGCGATATAGTCAATGATTTGAGAGAGTGACATTTCGCAGTGTTCAACCTCTTCCGATATAAGAGTGATGTTAGGCTGAGTCTGAAGAGCAACTTCAAGTCCTACGTGAGTAGCACTTCTGCCCATAAGTTTGATGAAGTGCCAGTATTTTTTCGCTGAATTAGCATCTCTTAAAATGTTTCCTATCATTTCGGCATAAGTTTTAGTTGCCGTATCAAAGCCGAAGCTGATTTCGATTTGGTCATTCTTTAAATCGCCGTCAATGGTTTTGGGGCATCCAATAACCTGAATGCCTGCGTGTTTTGAAGCAAACCATTCGGCAAGAAGTGCTGCGTTTGTGTTGGAATCGTCACCACCGATGATTACAATACCCGTGATGTCGAGTTTCTTGCAGTTTTCCCATGCTTTTTGGAACTGTTCTTCTGTTTCGAGCTTTGTTCTGCCCGAGCCGATGATGTCAAAACCGCCTGTATTTCTGTATCTGTCAATTATTTCAGAAGTCAGCTCGATGTATTTTCCGTCAATGATACCTGAAGGACCACCTAAGAAACCATAGAGTTTGTTTTCCGGGTTTGACTGTTTTAAAGCATCAAACAGACCTGCGATAACGTTATGACCACCGGGAGCCTGTCCGCCCGAGAGAATAACTCCGACATTTTTCTTTTCAGCTTTAACTTCTGCGCCTGTTTCATAAGAAACGACAGGCTTTCCGTAGGTGTTAGGGAACAACTTTTTAATCTGTTCTTGGTCTCTGACAGATTCCGTTGCCGCCCCGAGTTTTAAATTAAGCCCGTTTACCCCGTGTCTTAACTGTGAGGGTAATTTAGGCTGATACTTTAATCTTTCGATTTGAAGTGGTGATAGTTCTTTCATGCTCATCTCCAATTATTTTATTAAACATGAAGATTTTAGCATAAAAATAAAATTGGTGGACAACTTCGTTTTGCCCCCCCTACCACTTATATAATCCTTCACCCCTCACCCGGACTTCGTCCACCCTCTCCCTCAAGGGGCGAGGGTTAAATTTTACCACGGATAATCGTCAGCAATTCTCCAACCGTCTTTCAAGATTAATGCCCCACAATATAATCCGGTAGTTGCCTTGTTGCAATTATGTGTCTGTGACGATAATAAAGTTCCTCGAGAAGAGGCTGAACCACTAAATAATAATTTACCCGAATTAGTATAATAGTTTATCTGAAAAATATCTTTGCCCCATTTATTGGGTTTTTTATCTCCATTTATATCAATATACAATACCATTCTGTATTCATTTTCTTTCTCAACAGTTATTGAAGTTCCATCACTTAAATAAAATCGAATTTTATTATCACCATAATGTCTTTCCTCACCGTTTAATGCATAAACCGTAGTATCATAATTACCTTCTTGAAGTGTAAGTGGTGCCTTTAATATACTTAAATATGGAATCATATACTTATTAACAAATGTTTTTGATGCTTCAGCAGAGCCTTCATCTGTTATTTCCCAAGTTTTAACAGGTCCGTAATCCATTATAGCTCTATTTGTTGTTTGTGCTAACGCAGAATAAGCCTTCTTCAGCCTCGTAACGGTTTGTTCCTTTTGATATTTAGTAATCAAAGTCGGGACTGTTATTGCGGCGATTACACCTATAATAACGAGAGTTATCAGAGTTTCTGCGAGAGTAAAACCATTATTTTTGTAGGGGGGGGTAAGAACAGACTTATTTTTCATTATTTTTTCTCTTTCTCAAAACTAATCATATATTTATAATACCATATTTTCTAATTTTTTAAACATTTTATCTTTAATTATTGTTTCTGGTTTCACCCCTACCCCTCTCCCTCAAGGGTAGAGGGGAGCTGCTACAAAAACAGAATGAAAATTTTGCTCACAAAAGATAGGGAATTTTTTTATTAAATAGTTATTGTAAACAACTTTTTTTTGTTGTAAATTGATTTCATAGGTTGTTGCAAACAGATAGGAGTAAACTTATGCAAACACTCGAAAGAAAACTCGTCAAGACTGACGAAATGTTCAAAAAAGCACTTGCAGGCAAATATGCAATAGGTGCTTACAACGTTAACAACATGGAAATTCTTCAGGCTATCGCCGAAGCAGCCGAAGAAACACGTTCACCCATCATTCTTCAGGTATCGGCAGGCGCAAGAAAATATGCTAACCAAACATATTTAATCAAGCTGGTAGAAGCAGCTTTGGCTACTACAACAGTTCCTATAGCTCTTCACCTCGACCACGGCGCTGATTTTGAAATCTGCAAAGCATGTATTGACGGCGGTTTCTCATCAGTTATGATAGACGGTTCAAGATTCCCGCTTGAAGAAAATATCAGAGTTACAAAAGAAGTTGTTGAATATGCACACGCACACGGAGTTTCAGTTGAAGCAGAACTCGGCAAACTCGCAGGTGTTGAAGATGACGTTAAAGTTAAAGCCGCGGATTCAACCTACACAGATCCTCAGGATGCAGTTAAATTCGTTCTTGAAACAGGCTGCGATTCTTTAGCGGTTGCTATCGGTACTTCACACGGTGCTTACAAGTTCAAGGGCGAAGCTAAACTCGATTTCACAAGACTTGCAGAAATCAAAAAAGCCGTAAACGAAGCTGTAGGATATGACTTCCCGCTCGTTCTTCACGGTTCATCATCTGTTCCCAAGTACTTAGTTGAAAAATGCAACAAGTTCGGCGGCAACCTCCCCGATGCTCAGGGTGTTCCCGAAGATATGCTCAACTACGCATCAAAGAACGGTGTTGCTAAAATCAACATTGATACAGATTTAAGACTTGCAATGACTTCAACTATCAGAGAGTTCTTCATCGAACACCCTGAAAAATTTGACCCCAGAGAATATATGGGCCCCGGCAGAACTGCAATCAAAGAAATGGTTAAACACAAAATGGTTGACGTTCTCGGTACTGCAGGTCATGCAGACGACTAACTTTTTTGAAAAAAGATTAAAACAGCTCCGAAATTTCGGGGCTGTTTTTTTTATTTAATCGGAATACTTTTTAAACACAAGCGAAGAAAATCTTTTTGCCATCTTCTCATATTGGGTTAGTTTTTTCTTTTTAAACTCCAGAAGATAAAACAAATCAGCCAGTATTTTTTGATTTAAAAGAGGAGGAACGGGAATTTTTGTTCTTATAAAATCACTCCATTCAAACATCTCTCTTGCGCAGCCCCAGGAGGAAAAACGGGCAAACCTGTTAAACTCTTCTCTTGTAAAATAAAGATACAAAAACTCCTCAATAATTTTATCCGAAGTAATCTTAAACACCCTGTATCTGTTTGAAACGAGGATATTTTTATCCGTTATATTAAAGGCTAAAGACAAACTCTCTTTATTTCGCGAGGTTATTTCGTTATAGGCAAAATACTTCGGTTTTACAATAAAAAATGCCGAAAGATTAACCTTTTTAACATCGGTCATTGAAGCGCAGAAGGTCTTATCCGCTGAAATCCCGTATAAATCTTTTGCACCGAGAAGATTTTCACTGTTTTGCACTTCTTCTTTTGTGATAAATTCCCCAAGCTCTAAGGTTGGGGCTTCGCGCAAATGTTCCTCCATAACGGCTGAAATCAGTCTTTTTAGAAGATTATTATATTTTTTTAAAAGGGCAATATTCTCTCTGAGAGAAAGGAATACATCGACTACCCTCTTCTGTTCGTCTATAGGGGGAACTTTTAATTCGGCAGAGCAAAAAGTTTTCCAATCTACTCTGTCTCTGACCGAGGACTCAGTATGATAGGAAAAATATCTGTCCATATCCTCCGAAAACAGAAGAAGAAAGAAATATTCCTTTAAAATATGGGGATTATCCTTAAATTTAAAGACATAATAGTTAAAGCTGACGATTTTAGCCTTGTCGTCCCTGTTAAGTGCAATGGGGAGTACCTTATCTCGCCCGACATGAAGAAGATTACAGGCAAAACAACCTGGAGAAACTATCTTATACCCGCTTGTATCCTGCCCTATCTGTCTTGCGGGCGAAAAAAATTCCTTCTTAGCGCTTATTCCCCAGACATCATCGGGGGTTAAATTTCGCTTTAAACAAATTTCCCTGTATTGTTCAACTATATCGCCTATTTTTATTGTTCTACAGGTCATATCCGAAACTCTCAACGGCATTTTTCAGAAGAGAGAAGCACTTTTCATTCTCGGATTTTATTTCTCTCAGCTCTTCTATAATTTCAGACATTTCCTTTTCAAAATTCAAATCAGTGTTTTTGTGTTCAAAATCAATGTATCGTGAGGGAACAAGATTATAGTTTTGCGCTCTTATAGCTTCAAGCGAAGCGCTCGCGCATAATTCGGGAATATCAGAATATACACCGCTTTCATACCGCCACGAGCCGAAAATTTCTTTTATCTTTTCTATCTGCGCTTCATCGAGCACAACAAAATTCCCGTCTCGTCTGTTTTGAGTCCAGGTCCTCAAATCCATAAACAAAACCTGCTCAGTTCTGTCTCTGTATATTTTTCCGCCTTTTTGCCCCTGCTTTTTATTATTGTTGAGTATCCACAGAGAAACACTAATATCGGTAGAATAGAACATTTCCCGAGGAAGCACAATTATCGCTTCAATTTTATCACCCTCGACAATACTTTTCCTGATTAAATACTCCTCCTCGCTGTTTAAAGGACTGTTAGAGAGAATTACCCCTGCAACTCCGCCCTCGTTGAGTTTTGAGAGTATATGCAAAAGCCAGGCATAATTACCGTTCGGGCTTTTCGAGAAATCAAACCCCGAAAATCTCTTGTCGTTCAGAAAATCAACCCCATCTCGCCAGGACCTCTGGTTAAAAGGCGGGTTAGCCAGAATATAATCGGATTTAAGTGTTGGATGAATGTCCTCCAAAAAGACCGAAGCGCATTTTTGCCCCAAATCCGCCTGTATTCCGTGAAGCGCAAGATTGAGTTTTGTTAATCGCCACATTTCTTTGTTTATTTCCTGTCCGAAGAGCCCGAGAGCACCTGACTTAACCTTCTTCGAGAATTTTGACGACTGAACAAATAATCCCCCCGTACCAAAACAGGGCTCATAGACAATATTTTCATAGGGCTCAATCAACTCAACCATAAGCTCGACAATACTTTTCGGGGTAAAATATTCCCCTCTGATTTTCCTCTCGTCCATAGCATAATGGGTAATAAAAAACTCATACACCCGCCCGATTATATCCTCACCCGCAACATCAGAAATCAAATCCACACTTTCTATAAATGCCCTGAGTTTTTCAGGTTCAATATCAAGAGAAGAAAAGAAACCCTTTAGAAACACCCCTTCAAGAACAGGGTTATTCTTCTCTGTTGAAGAAAGCGCCTCATCAACAAGTTTTGCTATTTCCGAAGAAGAAGAATTCTGAACAATATAATTCCAGGTCGCACACTGTTCAAGATACAAAACATTCGCCCTGTGGTATAAATCAATGTCATCAAGCGCCCCGACACCCTCCGTCATAATTATTTCATGCTGGCGCGCAATAAATTTATCCTGGGCAAACTTCAAAAAGACAAGCATCAAAACTGCGTTTCGGTTCTCGACATAATCCAGCTTTCCCCGAAGAAAACTTCGGCATTTTGACAGAATATCATCAAGTCTGTCCTCTTTTTTATTTAACATAAAAAATCCTATGACTTAAAAACTATCTTATTTTATCTTAAATAGTCATTATTTCATAGAATTTTTATTAAAATTTGATAAAATTTTGCAAATTTTAAAGATAAGATTAAGAACCTAAGTTTTCGATAGACTTCTTATCGCCTTCAAGCTGGTCTTTCAGAAGTTTCTTAACAACATCGTTCTGGGCATCGAGCATCTTAACTACGGTTTCAATGTTCTTAACTTTATTCTCCAAAATCGTATCGGCATTCGCCAAAATATTATTCGTTACTGCCTGATAAGCTGCAAGCGGTGCATTACCGGTACCCTGAAGGAGGTTACCTACCAAAGTTGCGCCTAAACCGTAAACACCCAGATAGGGTGACATAGACTGCAAAATACTTCCGAACCCCGAAACAATACTTGCCGCAGGAAGAAGGAAGGTATCACCAAAGCCCATACCCGAAGCAACACCAGCCGTATAGCCTGCTATATCAACCAGTGAGGAAATTGTACTGGATGATGTCAGTGAAGAAGCACCACCTGTCAGATACCCGATTTCGCCCTGATTGTTTGACGGAAAAACGATGTTTGCGGCATATCCGGGGAAACCCGAATAGGAACTCAGACTGCCTATGCCGTAAGAGGAATATTGTCCTGTCGAGGTTGCAGCCGAATTAGGGCTCCAGTAAGAAGTACCGGGGAGGTTCAGAGCAGTACCGCCGCCCATGACGTTCATAAACGAACTCGGCGCTATCATGCCGGCTAATTTCCACAGGAAGCTGCCTGCCGTAGCAAAACCGCCGCCCGATGCGGAAGAACCACCGATTGAAATATCTCTCAAAAGGTCATAAGTTTCAAATAACTGTGCCGTCGCATCAGAGCTGGCACTTCCGTATTTATTGGATATTACCAAATAACTGTCATTTTTGTAACTCATACTTACTTTCTTCCTCTTAATTTACTGCCTAACCAACCCTTAATTCTTTAAATATTAGCCTGACGAATTGAAGGTATTAAAGATATTCTTAACATTATCATCGAGAAGTTTTGTAACAGACTCAAGCTCAGTCTTTAAAGTCTGCTGCTCTGTATCGAGCTGGTCAAGTTTCAGCTCTAAAGTTTTATCCTGCTGCTGAATTCTGTTGGTTTCATTCTGTAATCTTTTAACTTCGCTGTCATAATCAGCCTGTTTTGCATTATAGACTTTCATAGCCTGCTGATAAGCGATTTCGTCAAACTGAGTTGTTGAGTTAACTTCAACATTTGTATAATCGGGTGTTGAAATTTTTGTCAGTCTGCCGGTTGTATCAAACTCAAGACTTGCATCGTTTATTGTAACTTTTTCGGTAGCCGAAGTCTTGTAAACGGAATAATCATTATAAGTAGTTGCCGTTCCTGCCAAAAGTTCCTGAAGCTCGGTGTTTGTTAAATAGTGAACATTACCGCTGTCGGTATCTGTATATTGATATAACTGTTCACCGTCAGGGATTGCCTGAGTACCGAGTGCTTTGTTGATTATATCAATGATAGTCTGAGAATTTGACGTTGTGGAATATATTTTTTGTGAACCGTCTGCAAAAGTTAATGTAAAAGTTCCGTCTCCGTTATCTATGGCATTTGTAACCTGAGAAGAGGTCGTTCTTGAAGCGGTCTGAGTGTCATAAGTTCTTGTTGCATAAACGGTGTATGTATCTGCACCCGTATTCTTAACATAACTGTCTATAGTATAATTTCCCGATTCATCACCCGAAGTAACGGAATAAGAATAGTCTGTCTTATAGTAATCGACAGGGCTTGGCTGAACAGGCTGGTCTAAAGAACAAAGTTTATTGTAGATTTCACTTGTTCTTGTTGCCAAAGAAGTTCTCTGCTGGTTAATCTGCAAAGCTTCATATTCAACATTAGTTTTTCTAGCTGTTATACTGAGGTAACGAGCCTGACAAGCCGCTAAACCCATTGTTTTACTCCTTGATTACTTTTTCTGTCCTTTTTAGTTATCGGCTGCCAAACTTCAGCGCTTTAGTATTTTTCATCAAAATGTTAAGTTTGTTTAAGATAATAAATCACACAAAAATAAGTAATGCAATTTTGTATAAGAATTACACCTTGCATTTAATGATTAAAAAACAAAAGTCAAATTATGACATATATAAATCTTTTGCAAGGCATTTATTAAGGGTTTTCTTGAGCTGAGTCAGGCGAACATCCATATTGTTTTTAAGGTTTTGGGATTTGATTTTATCTGAAATAATATCAAACTCAATATCCTGAAGAGAATTGTAGCGCATAGTAACCGGTGTAAAGTCCTTTACACCTGCGTTGACCATAGGTTCAACATTTATTGAACTGAAACTCAGCGGATTAATTCTCATAATCTTTTCAATCTTTCATACTCATTTGAGGCAGAACTATAATAGCATAAAAATAATTCTTCTCAAATATATAAAGTCTAAAAATACCCCTTTTTTTCACATTTGTAAATAATTTTTACAATATTTAATATTTTTTAGATAATTCCCTTGGTTGAGGGAATACGGTCATTTTCTTTATCGGAAATTTTAACTGCTTCTCTGAGAGAGCGAGCAAAAGATTTGAAGGCGGCTTCTATTATATGGTGAGTATTAAAGCCGTCAAGCATCCTTATGTGAAGTGTTATTAGTGCATTCTGCGCAAAACTCATAAAGAAATGGGGAACAAGCACGGTTTCAAAATCATCTGTTCTTTCGTCTTTTAAATCAAGTGAAGTTTTTGAAAATGCTCTGCCTGAAATATCAACGCAGGTCATAACCAGGGCTTCGTCTAAAGGAAGAGCCTTTTCCCCATATCTCTTTATTCCCTTTTTATCCCCTAAAGCCTTCAGAAAAGCTCTGCCAAGAGTTATTCCGACATCCTCAACGCAGTGGTGATTATTTCCGTCAAGAGAATTTGCCTTTATTTCAACATCAAACCCGGAATGGCAGGCAAACTGCTCGAGCATGTGATTAAAGAACTTAATACCCGTATCAATGTTGTAAACACCGTTTCCGTCAAGATTAATCTTAACGAAAACCTCTGTTTCTTTAGTATTTCGGTTCTCTATGGCTTCTCTCATCTAAATCTCCAGAACTTTTCCGACATCATTAAGCGAGTCAACAACCATAACAGCGCCTTTTTCATACATCTTGTTCTTTAAATCATCTTTCTTATCAAGAGGAGGAAGAACTCCTATCGGTATGACATCAGCTTTTTCTGCACACTGAAGGTCATCTAAAGTATCGCCAAAATAGAAAATCTTATCAAACAAAATCTTCTTCTTTATTAAATCAAGCCCGTAAGGATCGGGTTTTCCTTTACCCTCGGGGATGTCAGAGGTCGTTACAATATCGAGGAAGTATTCTCTTATACCCAGTTTTTCAAGCGTGTATTCGGCTTCCTCTCTTAATCTTCCCGTAAAGATAAACATATTATACTTTTTATTTAGTTTATCGAGAATTTTCTTATCCACAAGGAGAGTTTCATTGTTAATAAGTCCTTTTCCATCGTCCCAGTATGTTTTTTGGAACTGTTCGACTATCTGTTTTTTATCTATCTTACTGTCAACACTTCTCAGAAGGTATTCTGTCAAATCCCAGTCGTTATTATAACCGCCCATATTCTTGATTTCCTGAATTTTTTCGTTTGAAACCTTTACTCCCGTAAAGTATTCAAAGGTATCAGAAATGGTTTTTCTGTAAGATTCGGTTGCGTCAATTAAAACTCCATCCATATCAAAGACAATAGTGTGTCTTAATTTTACGGTATCCTCAATTAAAGGCACTTTGCTTTCGGGCGGAACTGTCAGCCTGATATGGTTTTTGAGCTTGGTATTGCCTTCAAAGGTTTTAACGGAAATATTCTGCCTTGAAAACAGCTCCATAAGATAATCAAATTTCTGCCCGCAGTTAATAAGAAGGAAATTAGCCCCCGAAGGATAAACCTTACACCCAAGCGAGGTAAAGAGTTTTGTGAGTTTGTTCTTTGCCCTTGTGACCTCATTTTTTATATCAATGAAGTATTTAAAATCCTCCAGTGCGGCAAGCCCTGCTTTAACAGCCGCAATATTAACACTGTAGGGACTTATAACCTTATCAAGCACTTCAATATTCTGTTTTGCGCTGATGACATACCCAAGCCTTAAACCCGCTAAGGCAAAGTCTTTTGAGAATGAACGAACGATAAATATGTTATCAAACTTCCTTACAACGCCCTTAAAACTCTCGCCATAGTAATTTGCATAGGTTTCGTCAATAATAACCACCTTATTTTTTGCTTTGGTTAATATTTTGGCGAGATTTTCGGGTGATAATACAGTGCCTGTCGGGTTATTCGGTGAAGCAAGATAAATAACCTTAACTCGTATATCATTGAGGTGGCAGGAAAAGGTGTCGAGAGGGAAGGTAAAATTATTTTCATAATCGACCTCAACAACCTCCGCACCCGCAACTTTTGCATACATTACAGGCATTACAAAAGACGGTTTTAAAGTGAGCATGACATCGCCCTCACCCAGATATGCCTGGATAATTCCCGAAATAGCCTCGTCAGCGCCGTCTGTCACCTTTATATTTTCCAATTCAAATCGGTTAAACTCAGCAATTTTCTCTCTGAGCTTCCCGTAGGCGGGATACAAAGAAATTTCTTTTTTACCGAGTTTCCTTAGAGCCTCAAGAACTCTCGGGGAAGGTCCGTGGAGGTTCTCGTTTGAATCCAGCTTTAGTGTGCACTCCTTAATATCCAAAGGAATGGAATAAGCTGTCAGTTTCTGAACTTGTTTTTTTGGTTTAATCATTTTCCTACTTCACAAAAATTTGTACTTCTACATTTGCATCTATTTTAACTTTTCCTGCCTCTATCGGCGTGGAAACAGTTTCTTCGGCTGCGCCGTCAGCCATATATGCTTTTGCCATAACGGCATTACTTCTGTACATCGTTGAATACTGCTTTCCGCAGGAGGCTGAGAGGTATTTTATACCTGCAAGAGTTGAACCGAAGCCCGATGAAAGAACAGTTGCCTGGTTTCTTAAATTTTTAACAATCTCGGGATACAACTCATCGCAAACCTTTTTATCCTCCGTAAACATAAAATTGAGCCCGTTCATTCTGTTTGCACCGTTAGAAAGAGCCGCATCCACGATTTGAGAGATACTCTCGACCTGCTCTGTTCTTATTGTTACGGAATTAACAACGGTATAGTCTTTAAGTGACTTTTTTCCGTCTTTTGAATAATTGTAATTCGGAGTAACCGAAATTCTGCCTGTTTTGATAATGTCTTTATCCTTGTTCAGCTTTGATTTTATTGCATTCACAACTGCCGTTGCGGTTTTGTTATTCTCGGCAATAGCCGTTTTTGCATCTTTATTAAAGTTTTCAACCGTAAAAGAAATCTCGGCAACGTTCGGTGTAACCTCTCTTGAAGCCGTTCCGCGAAGGGAAATATACCCTCTTTCCTGCTGAACCTCATTTGCCGCAAAGGAGGAGGAAACCATTAACCCCGAAACAACCGCCAAAACTAACACTTTTTTAAACATCAGCTACCTCTTTATTTCTTCCTGAACTTTATCTTCGTCAGTTTTATTAAGGTCAATATTATCCATAAACGGCGAAGTCATTGAATTTTTAACATCAGAGCGAAGTATGGATTTAATTTTTTCCTCATCAAACTCGCGATAAACGGGAATACCGAAGCATACTCGACTTTTGCAGCTTGCAAATATACTCAGACCGATTATTCCCCAAAGCATAGCACCATGATAAATCTGCATGTGAGGCATAGCGATAAAGTTATCGGCTATATAATTCCATAAGTACATGCACCCGAAAGACGGCGCAACAATAAAGCCTGAGATAAGCCCGCAGATAATAAAAGCTACGAACACAAGCCCTCTGATACCATCAATGGTTATTACTTTCACATTCTTCTTCATTATATATTTCCATCCGAAATTATTTTATTAAATTCATTCTCATCTATTATTATAACACCCAGTTCACGTGCCTTGTCAAATTTTGAACCCGGATTTTCCCCGGAGAGAACATAAGATGTTTTTTTGCTCACTGAGCCCGAAGTTTTTCCGCCGTGTGATTTAATTATATCTTCAAAATAATTTCTGGGCTGAGAGAGAGTACCCGTTATAACTATAGTTTTCCCGCTCAGAACATCAGAAACTTTTTCAACACTTGAACCTAAGGGATTAACTCCAAAGTTTTTGAGTTTTTCCAAAATTTGTTTATTTTCTTCATCTTTAAAAAACTCAACAACGGCATTTGCGACAATCTCACCTATCCCGTCAATTTTGGTTAAATCTTCTTTTGTTGCGGACAAAACAGCCTCTAAAGAGCCGAAATTCTGCGCAATCAAATCAGCCGTTTCTTTTCCGACATGCTTAATACTTAAAGCGGTTAAAAACTTTGTCATAGTCGGTGTTTTCGATTTTTCAATTTCTGAGAGAAGATTATTTGCAGATTTTTCCTGTATCAACTCTAACGACATCAAATCTTCTTTTGTGAGTTTATATAAGTCAGAATAGTCCTCAACAAGCCCGTTTTGATAAAGCTGGTCAATCAGGGCACCGCCTATTCCGTCAATATCCATAGCCTCTTTTGATGCCCAGTATTCGATTTTGCCTTTAATCTGGGCACTGCAGCCTTTTTTATTCGGACAGTACAGATTAATTTCGCCTTCAGGCTTTATAAGTTCACTATTGCAGCAGGGACAGTATTTAGGAGCTAAATAAACCCCAAAATCCTCTTCCTCTTTCTTTTTTATTACCTTCGGAATAATTTCTGCCGCTTTTTTGATTAAAACACTGTTTCCGATGTTAACTTTTAGCCTTTCAATTTCGTCAAAATTATGAAGGCTCGCTCTTTTAACTGTTGTTCCCGCAAGCCGGACAGGGGTTAAAATAGCAACAGGAGTAACCGCACCTGTCTTTCCTACCGAAAGCTCAACATCAAGCAGTTTAGTCCAAACCTCTTCAGGGGGAAACTTAAACGCAGTCGCCCATTTTGGTGCACGCGCGGTAAAGCCGAGTTCATTTTGTTTTGATATTTCATTAACCTTTACGACCATTCCATCAGTCGCATAGTCAAGATTAAACCTTTTTTCACGCCAGTTCTCGCATGCCTGAATAACTGGCTCAATACCTCTTACCAAAACACTGTTTTCATTTGTATTAAAGCCGAGCCTTTTGAGAAGTGCAAGGAGTTCAAAGTGAGTTTTGGGCGCATTTTCCCCGTTATAAATAGCCGCATAAGCAAAGAAGTGCAAATCTCTTTTTGCGGTTATCGAGGCATCAAGCTGCCTGAGAGAGCCTGCCGCTGCGTTTCTGGGGTTTGCAAAGACCTTCCCGCCTGTCTCCTCCTGCTCAGAGTTTAGTCTTTCAAAAGAGGATACGGGCATATAGACCTCACCTCTGACCTCAATATCAATGGGCTCAGGCAATTTATGAGGAATGCCCTTAACGTTCTTTAAATTTTCGGTAATATTTTCCCCTACAACCCCGTCACCTCTTGTTGCGCCGAGAGTAAGGATACCTTTTTCATAAGAAAGAGCGCAGGCAAGCCCGTCTATTTTGAGCTCGGTTACAAGCTCCAAATCAGGCTCGTTTTCATATTCCTTTTTTGTTCTCGAATACCATTTTCTCAAATCTTCATAGTTATTTGAGTTATCGAGACTGTATAAACGGTATTTATGTTTCAGTTCTTTTAAACTTTTGTTAACACCGCCGCCGACTTTTTTGGTCGGGCTGTCAGCTGTTGCAAATTCAGGGAATTGCGCCTCTAAGCGAACGAGCTCGCGAAACAATTCGTCATATTCAAAATCGCTGATTTCGGGTGCATCATTTTTATAATATGCTTCGTTATGATGTACTATCTGCGCCTTCAGGTCATCTATTCTGACTTTTGCATCAAAAAATGTTAAATTGTTGTTATCCATAACCAAAATTTTTATAGCCCTATAAACAGTTATATTTTATAATAAAAAATCATGTCTATCATTAAATATTCGGAAAAATTTAAAAATAGTAACAGATTACTTTTTACAACCCCCTCGCACTCTCAGGGCGAAATAATTGCCCCCGGAAGTATGAAGATGCTCGGAAAAACCGTGTTTGAAAACGATTTTTCAGAGGTGGACGGGTTTGATAACCTCGCAAATCCTGAGGGGATAATAAAAGAAACCGAAGAAAAGTTTGCGCAGATTTACGGCACAAGAGCTTCCTTTATGCTTTTAAACGGCTCAACCTCGGGTATGATAGCCGCAATGCTTGCAACTTTAAGAAAATATGAGAAAGTTCTTGTCGCAAGAAACTGTCATATCTCTGTTTTTAAAGGACTTGTTCTCTCGAGAGCCTTCCCTATCTGGCTTTTACCGAAATACAATAAAGAATGGGGAATATTTGAGCCTATCGAGCCCGAACAGGTAGAGGAGGTTTTAAAGAAAAACAGGGATATAAAAGTATTTATAATGACTAACCCGACCTATGAAGGTCTGAGAGCCGATATTTTCAAAATTTCTCAGGTTTGCAAAAGGTACGGGGTTATTTTAATCGTAGATGAAGCGCATGGCGCACTATGGAATTTTGAGGGCTCGTTTGGTGTTCCCTCCGTCAATTTGGGAGCGGATATAACCTTCCAGTCACTTCATAAAACCGCAGGCGCACTAAATCCGAGCGCAATTATGCACATCGGGCGCTCATCGGTTATCGATCCTCAGGCGGTCAGAAATGCCCTCAATTTAATCACAACCACCTCGCCTTCATATCCTCTGATGATGAATATTGAAGCAACGGTTGATTTTCTCGCTTCAGGTGAGGGGCAAAGACAGCTCACAACACTCAAAAACAATATAACCGATTTTATCAGGGCAATAAAAGATTCCCCAAGTATTATGATTTATACGGGAAATAACGATCCCACAAAGCTTTTAATCAGGGTTGCAAGTCTTTCAGGGCCTGAACTTTCCGAAATTTTGAGCGAAAAGTTTAATGTGGAAGATGAGCTTTCAAACGATAAATCAGTTCTTTTCCTCACAGGGATAGGAACTACAAAGAAAAAATTAAACAGATTACTGAAGGTATTAAAGCAGATAGCTTCGGATAACATCACTCTGACCGTTCACAACAACGAACAGGGCGATTTTAAAATCTCTGAGCCGAGAGTAAAATATTCACCGGGCGAAATTTTCAACAAAAAATCGGTAGAAGTCGAGCAGAAATATCTGATAGCAAGAGTTTCAATGGAAACCGTCATCAACTATCCCCCGGGAATACCGATTTTGCTTCCCGGCGAGGTTATCAGAAAAGAACACCTTCCTTTCATTAAAGACAAAGAAACCTTTAAAGTTCTTGATAATGTTTAAATTATTTTGACGTTACAACCGTTCTTGTCGTAAACGGAGTTTGTTTCGGATAGCCAAAGGTATTTACTCTTATAAATTTTTCATCAACAGAGTTTGACGTTACAAAGGTTTTTGAGGTAAACGGATTTGTTTTTGTATTCCCGAAAGAAGTTACTTTTACAAAAGATTTGTCCTGTTTATTATCCAATTTTGATGAAACTATCTTCATACTTGAAAAAGTCTTGTCTGCCTTTTTCTTGTCGCCAAACGAAAATACCTTTACAAATCTGTCCTTAGGCAGTTTGCCGCCGTTTTTATCCGCTTCTGCCTTCAATTCAGCCTGATGAAGTTTGTTATAACGGTACTGTGTCCAAAATCTCGACATTCCTGCAATAGCAAAACCCATAACTATCATTGAGAAGGCAAACGGAACACCCGAGATGATTGCTTTACCTCTCATCTTGTTTGCGTGAGCGGCTTTATCTATTATTCCGTCAGCAAGCTGTTTATCCAGCTCGACTTTGGTCGGCACTTCAAACAAACCATCCTTTGTCTGCTTTATTAAATCGGGGAATTTTTCCATAAATTTTTTACTCTTTGAGAGTTTATTCATAAACACATCCTCGAGCAAATCACTTCCGAAGATAGCATATGCACCCGAAATCGGAGTTCTTGTCAAAACCTCTTTAAAGTCCAGATCACTTCTGTCTTTGGCTGCACCTAAGTAACCTAAGATACCGATAGAAACAGTTGCACCGAGCATACCCTTGCTCAGACCTAAGGTTTCAGAACCTTTTTTAGCTAAATCGAGATTAAAAAATTCGTTCAGAAATCTTGTCATTTTTGGTTTTGTATGGAATTTTTCAGCGAGGTGTTTTCCGGGCTCTAAGATAACCTCTGATAATTTTTGCAGTTTAGCGCTGTCGGGCGCTTTCTTTGCGAGCAGTAATCCGCCCGTTATCGCTGCTGCGGAAACTATTCCTGCTCCGACAATGTGCTTTATTGCGCTTGATTTAACCTTTTGCTGATGTTTTATTTCCTCAGGGGTTAATTGTTTAACATTTTTTGCATTTTTATCGAGATTTGCGATTTTATCGAAGTTGCTTGTCTTAAATACCTTCAGGGTAAAGAGGTTTTTAGCGAAGCTCAGAGCATATTCCATAGCGGGAATAGCCATACACCCCAAGAGGATGCCTGCTTTTGCGGGAATAATCTTCTTTGCTGCGCCCGAGCTTACCAGAGCATCGTTTGATAATATTTCGCCTACGGTTTTGCTTACGTGTTTATTTAATTCCTTAGGCAAAACCTTTTTCATTAAGCCGTTTCTCATAACATGCTCGCCGACTATTGCGGGTGCGCCATAGAAAATAGCTGATTCCAGAAACTCCATAAAGGACATTTCGGCTAAATCGACAGGACTTCTTGTAAATACTGCCTTAGGTGCCCAGTTTGTGGCGGTATCCTGGAAAAATCTTGCCGCGGCTGTGCTTTCCTGCATTTTTATAAAAGCATTTATACCGCTGTCCACCACTCCCTTAAAGGACTGGTTTGAATTATTGTTTTTATGGTTTGTATTACTAAAATTGTTATTAACTCTTGCTATTTTCATCTTATTCTCTGTTCTGTGCAAACTAAAAGCCGCCTGATTTAATTTCAAGCGGCTTTCAAAACTTTTTGTATTATTTAAAATAACTTAAATCTCACATTCGCAATACAAAAGCCGCTTACTATCAAGTAGGCTGATAATAATTAGGCTAATAATTGCAATGTTTAAAGAAGTTATCATATTTTTCTCTTTTTTCTTACCGAATATAAATTTAACTCTAAGACTGATTCTTGTCAACCCCCGTAATAATAAAACTTTGAGAATTGTAAACGGGTTAGTTGTTATCCTCGAGTTTTTTAATATCGATGGCTTCGTCCGATTCCTCTTTGTAGTCATAGGGATTATCAATATCAATGTTTACATCGGTATCAATCATTTCGATTTCGTCTTTTGTATATTCTTTAATCTTGCCGTCCTCGTGTTTTACGGAAATTTTACCGCTCAAAACAAGAAGGGCATTAACTCTTCCGACACCGTCAGGCGTCATAACGGAAGAACCGACAGGGCACATGCCCTTTGCCGCCTCAATGTAGGTCTTGTATTCATAGTCAAGACAGCATAAAAGCCTTCCGCATGTTCCGGAGATTTTTCCCGAGGTTATGGGCATCCCCTGATCTCTTGCGAGTTTTATATTGATAGGCTCAAAGGCTTTTTTAAATGAACAGCAGCAGAAGGGCTTTCCGCATAAGCCGTAGCCCGAGCAAATTGCCGTTTCATCCCTAACTCCTACATGCTTCAAATCTATTCTGACGCGTCTGAACACCTGGGTTAAATCCTTCAGAAGCTCCCTGAAATCAACCCTTTCGGGCGCGGTATAATAGAAGGTTACCTTTTTTCTGTCAAAGGTGTATTTACACGCAATAAGGCTCATAACGAGATTGTGCTGTTTTATAAGACGGACACAGTCCTTGTAGCCTATCGCCTCCGCCTCTTCTATTTCCTTATATAATGCTTTATCCTCATCTGTCATAACTCTCACGAGCGGAACGGAGGGCGTTTTGCTCTTTTCGACAAGCGAGGCTATTTTTGAATGAACATAAAATGCTTTTGCGACTTCTTCACCCTTTTCGGTTTTCACAATAACCATATCGCCATGGTTTACGGTTACCCCCTCAGGGATACTCAAAGGACTTATTCTGTTTTTAAGAAGTCTTACGGCAAACATTCAACTACCTCAATTCTCTTATATATTATCATAAATTTTTGTAAATAAAAGTAAATAAAATAATCAATTTAAACTAACAAAAACACTTTATATAAATAAGGTAAGTTTTGGTTAGGTAGTTGTTTTTTATGTTAAATCCGCAATTATTGAAATTAATGATTGAAATGCAAAGTGTCGAAGATTACGACGAAGAAGAGGAAGAAAACAAGTTTTCGGGGGGCTCAAAAAGAAAGCTCTTTGAATTAAAAAAACGCGAATACGCAACAATTCCGATCAGGTATCACGACTGAACACATGAAAAAAGACCGCCCCAAAAGGCGGTCTTTTGAAAAATTGTTATTCTATAATTATCTTGAACGTCATTATTATTTTTGTCCCTACGGGTATAACCCTCTCCTCTATCCTCTCCCTCGGAGAGGAAGAAAATTTTACGTTCAATTTTTTCGCTATTCCCCGATAAGTGCGTTGATTTCGTCAACCATTTCCTGAGGATCAAAGCCGTGTACTCTTGCACCTGCTTCGAGGTTTTCAAATCTTGCAGCGGCACAGCCAATACAACCTAAGCCGTATTTAGCAAAGATTTCGATTGATTCGGGGTGATTTTGTACAATATCAATAATGCTCATTTCTTTCGTTACTTTAGCCATTTTGAACTTCCTTTCTTGATTTATTTTCTTATCTCATTAAATATTATACACAAAAGAAAGGGATTTACCATGACAAATTTTTTCAGAGAACTTTTTTCGGACGACAGCGGAATAATCGGGCTTTGTGCGTTTGAAACAAAACACGAGAGAAGGCAGAAACGAATTAATAAACGACAAAGAGCAGAAATAAAAATCAATACGGACTACAGTTCGATTATTTTCAAAAGAAGCATAAACAAATTTATCGGACAGATTCCCTGTCGTGTCTGATAAATCTTGAAAAACCTTCTCGCTCGTTGCTGTCGTTGACTTCACTTCGTTGTCGTCAACTTCGCACTCGCTCCCCGGAACTTCGTCCGTCCGGTTTTTCGCTATTGGTCAGATTCCTTATCGTGTTTAATCATTTTCTCAAAATCAGAGGGTTTGATGCTCTGAATAAAGTTTCTGAACTCCTGCAATTCTTCTTCATCCTTTGCGGCATCACAGGAAATTGCGCCATCCGCAAGTACATTCGGGGTAACAAAAATCGGAGCATTTACTCTTATTGAAATAGCGATTGCATCAGAAGGACGTGCGTCTATCTCAACCTCTTTCCCTTCATCGTTTGTGAGAAAAATTGAAGCGAAATAAGTTTCTTCGTTGACGTTGTTTATCTCAATTCTGTCAACCTTAAACCCTGTTTTTTCAATAATATCGGGGATAAGGTCGTGAGTCATCGGACGTGCAACCTTAATATTTTCGATAACTCTTATTATTGAGCTGGCTTCGGCAGAGCCTATCCAGATGGGCAGTGCTTTTCTGTTGTCCTTGTCGTTCAAAACAACTATGGGAGAACCTGTGTTCGTATCTATTGCTATTCCCATTACTTTCATTTCTAACATATCAATTTCCCTCTATATAGCAATATTATTGCACACAGAAAGAAAAAAGACAAATGTTTTAGTGATAATATTTCCCTCTCCAATGGAGAGGGATTAAGGGAGAGGGTTTTATACAACGTTGGACAAGTATGCCCAACCTACACATCTCTCCCTCTCCTTTGGGAGAGGGCTGGGGTGAGGGTTGATATTTATTGCTCGGTAGACTAAAGTCTACCCTACTCGCTAAAGTCTACCCTACCTCTAAAGTCTACACTTGGACATTAATTACCAAGGATAATCATCCTTTATTTGCCAAGAATCTTTCATAATAACTGCAGAACAATATGCTCCGCTGCCAGTTTGTTTATTACAACAAATTGAACAACTTGAAAGAAGATAACTTCTTGGCGCATAATATGATGCAGGTAAAATCTTTCCTGTACGACCATCATATTTAATTAAATAATTAAATTCAAATATATCTCTGCCAACTCTATTTGGTTTACGCTTACCATTAATATCTATTAACATAATAAATCTTTTATCTGATTCAGTATTAAGTAAAACACCAGTAATAAAAGTACCATCAGATAAATAAAAGCGTGTTCTATTTTGATTTAAAGGCTCAGGTTCTGTTGATGAAAGAAAATAGAAAGAATAATCACAATCACCTGTATTTGATGTTTCACAATTTTTACTAATTTGAAGATATGGCAGAATATATTTGTTTGCAAAATCTACAGAACCTTCACCAGTTCCGTTTTGCCCTAATTCCCAAGTATTCATTGGACCATTATCTGCAATTGCTCGCTGCATTGATTGCACAAGAGATGAATATACTTTTTTGAGACGTGAAACTGTTTGTTCCTTTTGGTATTTAGTAATTAAAGTCGGTATTGTAATTGCAGCAATAACTCCGATAATAACAAGAGTAATTAAAACCTCGGCAAGTGTGAAAGCGCTATTTTTGTGGGGGGGGGTAGGAATTAATTTATTATTCATATTAAACATAAATCTTCTCTCTTTCTATAAAATATCCGATATTTATAATATATAATATCATATTACCCAAGATTTGTAAAAAATAACAATAATAAAATCACCCCACCTTAATCCTCCCCGTCCAGGGAGGAAAATCAGTTGTAGGGTGCAATTTTTTGCACCAAACTTTACAACAACTTCGTCAAAATCTCGACTTCGCCATCCGTGATTAAAACAGAGTGTTCAAAGTGAGCAGACGGGCGTTTATCCTTAGTTATTACAGTCCAGTTATCGTCAAGCTGAACAACATCATCACATCCGAGGTTTAACATGGGTTCTATCGCAAGTGTCATGCCTGCCTCAAGAATAATTTTACTGTTTGTTCTGTAATTATATATAAACGGCTCTTCGTGCATATCTTTTCCGACACCATGCCCGCCATATTGCCTTACTATCCCGAGGTTATTCCACCTGGCAACATCTTCAATAGCCCCTGCGACATCTTCCAGCCCCGCGCCTGCGGTTGCTCTGCTCAACCCCTGGAAGAGTGCGTCTTCGGTTGCCTTCAACAGCATCTTACATTCATCGGATATTTCACCGCAAGGGTATGTCCAGGCGCTGTCCCCGACAAAACCTCTGTAGGTTGCACCGACATCAACACTGACTATATCACCGTTTTTAATGATAACATCGTCTGAAGGAATCCCGTGAACGACCTGTTCGTTGACAGAAACGCAAATGCTAGCGGGAAAACCGTTATAACCTAAAAAAGTCGGATCACATCTGTTCGCTTTTATAATCTTGTTTGCGATTGTATCAAGCTCTTTTGTGGTTACACCCTCTTTTATACTTTCCTTCATCGCCTGATGAACAAGGGCAACAACATTCCCCGCCTGTTTCATCAGTTCTATCTGATATTTTGATTTTTTCTTAATTCCCATTCTTCTCTACTGCCTTTTTTAATTGTGCATAAACGGTTTTGATGTCCTTATCCGCCTGAATTGTGCAAACGAGGTTCCTTTTTGAATAGAGGTCTATTAAAGGATGTGTTTCGCTGAAATAGGTTTCAAATCTTGCCTTTGCAACCTCTTCCGTATCATCTTTTCTCTGAGTCAGTTCAGCTTCACAATGAGGACAAAACAGGCTATCCCCTCTCTTCAGCGGTTTTAAGGGCGGAGTATCGCCTTTTATAGTCTTTAAATTAAAGATTTCACCGCACTTAGGGCAGGTTCTTCTGTTGACAAGTCTTTCAATTAAACTGTCTTCAGCAATATCAAAGTAGAAAACCTTTCTATCCGTTTGGGTTGTGCCGTCAATTTCCTCAAAAATTTTATCAAGCGCCTTTGCCTGCTCAAGACTTCTCGGATAACCGTCAAGGATAAAGCCGTTTTCACAGTCTTTTTCTTTAAGTCTGTTTTTAATTATTTCGCTGACTATTTCGATAGGAACGAGCTGACCTTTTTTAATTCTCTCATTTGCTCTTTCACCTATTTCAGAGCCCGAAGCTATTTCAGCCCTCAAAAGTGCACCCGTATCAATGTGAGGAAGTTTATATTCCCTCGACAGCATTATCGTCTGAGTACCTTTTCCGCTCCCAGGCGGTCCTATAAAAATATATTCGCGCTTCATCCGTTTTCTCCGTTTGAATATCCGATTCGTCATTCTGAGGGCAAAGCCCGAAGAATAGCAAAAACCCGGCAAATACTGAGATTCTTCGCTAACGCTCAGAATGACAAAATAGTTACCAAAAACATTATACCACATTTAAAATATAATATTAATTTTTTTTAATTATCCCCTTTCAAACCCGCATATTTTTTTATGTCCGATTTTAAAACGAACAAGAGAGCAAAAGAGGTTTTTTATATGTATATCAGTCCTGTTTCGTTTAAGAGTGAGATAATTTATCTTAAAGACCATTTAAAAAAAAGTCAGCCCCCAAAAGTGCCGAAGAGCGATGTATTTATAAAATCCGATGAGCAAAAACGCTCACTTGAGGACTGCAACACATACCTTAAAGGAATTTTAAAAGATTTAAAAAGTAAAAAATCAACCCCCGAGAGTGTTGCAGATAAATTTATTGCGTTCTTAAAAGATAAAACGACTATGGAAGCCTTTCAGAAGGAAATCTCTCTGCTTGATACAACTCCCGCAGAAGAAATTGACACAAGAAAAGTCGAGGACTTTTATCAGTTAACCTACAAACTTGAAAACAAACTCGATGAAACACTGAAGGACAGAAACAAAAACCCTTTGATATTTATGTTCCTTGAGCCTTTTGATGACGCGTATCTTGAATATGAGAAAAAATGCGGAGAAATCTTTGGCGATGACGAAGAAGATGATGAAGACGACCAAAGACTTGTTCTCGATTTAAACTCTCTTGTCGCAATTGATGATGAACAAGCCGATGAAGAAGAAACAAAAGAGGTTTTAACCCACATAACGGAAGCACTCAAAAACGCGTTTGAAGAAACCCCTGAGCCCTCCTTTGACCTTGACATCACTATTGACGATGAATACAGCGAGGAAAAATACATAAATGCCTGCAAAAATCTCTTTAAACTCGTTACAATGACAAGAGAAAATTCAAAAAAATAATTAACAATGTTACAATAAAAACTCCGCTAAATGCTGTTGGGTTAGTAAACCCAACCTACTTTGCCGATTAATGTTTATTGTAACATTGTATATAAACTTTTCAGAGAAAAATATTGTCAAATCAGAGTGTTTAGTTCATAATTAACTCAATTATTTTTTAGGGAAAGGACTAAACATGAGATTACCGGTGATTGGTGTACTTGGGGCAACAGGTGTTGTCGGCAGGGAAATTTTGAAGATTTTAGAGGAAAACGATGTCAGATATTCTGATATTAAATTTTTCGCAAGTAAAAAAAGCGCCGGTAAAACAATAGAGTTCAAAGGAAAACCCTTTACAGTCATAGAAGCAACCCCTGATGCGTTTGAGGGTGTAAATATCGTGCTTGCTTCCGCTGGAGGTTCAACAAGTCTTGCACTTGCTCACGAGATCGTCAAAAGAGGCGGTGTTTATATCGACAACTCAAGCGCATTTCGTATGGAAGATGACGTTCCTCTTGTCATTGCAGGGGTAAACGATGAAGATTTAAGAAAACACAAAGGTATTATTGCAAACCCGAATTGCTCGACTTCACAGTTAATGCTTGTTTTGAAGCCGTTAGATGATTATGCAAAAATTAAAAGACTTATAGTAAGCACTTATCAGTCGGTTTCCGGCGCGGGGTTAAAGGCTATTACAGAGTTAAAAGACAATACTGTTGCAGTTAATAAGGGTGAAAAGTTTGAAAATTCAGCCTTCAAAAAGCCTATTGCCTATAACGTTATTCCTCAAATTGATGTCTTTTGCGATAACGGCTACACAAAAGAAGAGATGAAGGTTACAAACGAAACAAGAAAAATTCTTCACCTCTCCCCGTCCGTTCCTATTTCCTGCACGGCAGTCAGAGTTCCTGTCTTTAGAAGCCACTCTGAAGCCGTCAACATCGAGTTTGAAAAGCCGATTACCCCGGAAAAAGTCAGAGAAATTCTCTCAAATGCCTGGGGGGTAGAGGTTATGGACAACCCCGAGAACTTTGAGTTCCCGACACCCGTTGATACAGCCTACAAAAACCCCGTTTATGTCGGCAGAATAAGGAAAGATATAGCCTTTGACAACGGAATTGCACTCTGGTGCGTTGCGGATAACCTCAGAATAGGGGCAGCGCTCAACACGGTCAGAATCGCCGAAAAAGTCATTGAAATGCAGTTATTTTAAGAAAAAAGGAGAAAAATTATGAACGGAAATTTTGGTGAAGTCATTACCGCAATGGTAACTCCTTTTAAAAAAGATTTGTCTGTTGATTTTGAAGCACTTGAAAAACTGACAAACCACCTGATAAATAACGGCTCTGATGCAATTTTGGTTGCAGGCACAACGGGTGAATGCCCAACCTTAACTCACGAGGAGGAAAGAGAAGTCTTTAAATGCGTTCAGAATACCGCAAAAGGAACAAATGTTAAGGTTATTCTCGGTGCAGGTTCAAACTCAACGAAAACTGCGGTTAATTCGGCAATAGAAGCGGAAAAACTTAACGCAGACGCTATTCTGACCGTTGTCCCATACTACAACAAACCCTCACAGAGAGGTATGATAACTCACTTTTCGGCTATTGCAAACGCGGTTGATTTACCGATTATTATTTATAATATCCCGGGAAGAACGGGGGTAAATATGCAGCCCCAAACGGTTGCACAACTTTCAGCCGACCATAAAAACATTGTGGCACTAAAGCAGAGCAACTCTGATTTAGACCTCATTTCAGACATCAAAAGCCTTTGCTCTGATGATTTTGTTATCTATTCGGGCGATGACAGTCTTACCCTTCCGATGCTCTCTTTAGGGGTAGAAGGGGTTATCAGTGTAGCTTCTCACGTAATCGGAAACGAGATTAAAGAGATGATAAGCGCGTTTAAGCAGGGTAACAACAAAAAAGCACTTGATTTGCACCTCAAAATGTACCCGCTCTTCAGAAAAATTTTCTTTGCACCTAATCCGACACCGATTAAACAGATTTTAAGCGAATTAAATATTATGAATAATTGTCTGAGAGAACCGCTGGTTGAACTGACGGAAAGTGAAAAAGCCGAACTTCGTGCGGTTTATGAAGCAACAGTTAATTCGTTAAGGAAAATGGCAGTATAAAAAGGACAAACGATGAAGGGCAAATATCCCGTTGATTATTTTATGAACCCAAAAGTAAATAAACCTATAGAGAAAATCTGGGCTGATATTGACGCGTATTCGGGGGAATATTTTGAGGACGAAGAATACAGAAAAATGACTGACTTTTATGTCATTCTCCCTCCGCTTCAGTACGAAGGCAAGAAAACAAAAGGGATATTTATGAGCCAGGGGGTTGATTATATTTATAAACTCTACCCCAACATCTCAGAGCTCTTTTATTCAATGGCATATACTATGTGGTCGTCTTACCCCTGGTCAGAAAAGGCGGACGTTTACCTGACCTGCTACAAAAACCCCGAAAGAGAAGAGTGGTATTTTAAAACCCACCCCGAGAAAAGGAATAAAATTCTGCTTCCCCTTCAGGATGCCGATTTTACGAACGAATATATTCTTGCACCCCAGTTCAATGTTAAACGTGATATTGATATTCTTTATATCGCAAGGGTTACCCAGATGAAGAATATTCCTGTCTTTATTGAAGCCCTGAAGATTTATGAGCAAAAGTACGGCACGAAATTAAAAGCGGTGCTTTTAACAGGCGATATGCGTGATAACAAACAGTTCCAGAGAGATAAAATAATCCTGGAAATAAACAAAAAAATCGGACAAATCGAAAATTATGCCGAGGTGCTCGACTATGTTCACTACAGCGAAATGCCAAAATACTATTCAAGAGCAAAGTTTACGGTTTTGACTTCCCTGATTGAGGGCAAAAACAGGACTATTCAGGAATCAATGTCCTGCAATACCCCTGTTATAGTATTCAGAGACCATAACAAATGGGCAAGAGGTCCGCACGAGCTCTTTTACAAAAACTCCGGGCTCTATGTTGAAACCTTCTCACCTGAAGCGCTCGCTGACACTATCCATAACGGTTTGATGAACTATAAAGGAAGGTTTTACCCGAGAAGAAACTACCTCAAAAATAACGGAAGAAAGAATTTTATAAATATGTGCGTAGATGCTATCCCATATTTTAGGGAAAATCTGCCCGAATACAAGGAAGGACGAATACAGGATAACCTCTGGGTTGATTTGGCGATGCAGGATAACTATCAGCTCAGCTTTATGGACTTTTTGTACGGAAAAAATTATGCAATTCAGCACGTTAAATGCCACGAAAACGACCACTCTTTAACAGATTTCTTCTACGAAAGATTTCATGTCCCGAATCCGATGAAAAAATAAATCGGACATATTTGTTATTTTCATGAAAAATATGGTATTATAAATATAAGATAGTTAGAGATAAGAGGATAGTTTTATGTTTAATATTAAAAATGTAGTTATTACTACCCCCCCCCACAAAAAATAATGCGTTTACCTTAGCCGAGGTATTAATTACGCTGGTTATAATCGGTGTAATTGCCGCTATAACTGTTCCGACTTTAATGAATAATACTAATAATGAAGAATATGTTACAAGACTAAAAAAGGCATATTCAACTCTTTCACAAGCAACTAATCAGATAATATTTGAAGAAGGCACTCCTAAAGCAACTGTAGGAGGTTGGGCAACCTCTGTAGAAGAAATCTATAAACATTATAAAAAGCACTTATTGAATGCAAGAGATTGTGGTACAAGTAGCGGTTGTTTTGGACAAGGAATAATTAAAACTCTTAAAGGCACAAATGATGCTGATTATGATAATTATACTACTTCACCAAAACTTGTTTTAGCAGATGGTACGCAAGTTATGTTCTTTGCAAGCGATTATTTTTCTCAAAGTTGCGAAGCAACATATGCTGGACTTGCAACACATGTTTGTGCAAATATCTACGTTGATGTAAATGGAAGAAGGAAACCAAATACTTACGGAAGAGATGTTTTTGTTTTTGCATTAAAAGAAAACGGATTACACCCAATAGGCTGTGAAACATCAATTGATAATTGCAATAAATCAAGTATAGGTAATGGTTGCGCATGCAAAGTTCTTCGTGAAGGTGCGATGAATTATTAAACTAATTTTTGTACAACCCTCACCCCAGCCCTCTCCCCAGGAGAGGGGGAAAAATAAATGTTTCAATTATACCAGAGTCGAATTTATTCCCTTAACCTCTTTAAATTCGCAGAAGAATTTTGATGAGGTTTTGAAATTCTCGGGGTTTGAACTTGCATAAAATTCGGGTGTTTTTTCTGTTTCAAAATCGGATAAAAGCCTCTCTGCCGTCAAATCTTCAAGAATTTTTTTCGCAAAAATCGGCGCAGGGTTCAAAAACATTTCTTTTGGGGCATAAGAAGATAATTTATCAAGCAGATAAGGATAGTGAGTACATCCTAAAATAATCTTTTCCACCTTTTTATCAAGCAGACTAAAAAGATGCTCTTCGATAATCTTTTTCGCTTCATCTGTATCATAGAGCGAGTTTTCAACTATCTGAACCCAGTCAAAACAAGGCTCTTCAAAGACTTCCATATTCGGGTTGTATCTTGCTATTTCTCTTAAATATGCCCCCGAGTTCGCAGTCGCGGGTGTTGCAAGCACTCCGAGTTTTTTTATAGGAAGCAAAGAAAACTCCTTTGCAACAGTCTGGATAATCGGGTAAATTTTAAAATTATAGTTATCTTTTAAGGTTTCATAAGCGGCGGCAGAGGTGGTATTACACGCAATTACAACCGACTTAACCTTTTTCGTTTCAAAGAAATCAAGTATCTTTGAGGTTATCTGAATTAAGGCAGGCTTTGATTTTGTTCCGTAGGGCAAATTGAGGGTATCCGCGAAATAGATATAATTCTCGTTTGCTCTTAAAGAATAGAGCTCCCGGAAAACGGTCAAACCGCCGAGTCCCGAGTCAAAAATACCTATTGGTGAATTGTCTGTCATAATTATTCCGATGCTCTTAAATACCTGACAAGCCCGTCCGCTATCGCCTTTATTATCTGCTCCTGCTTTTCTTTTGTCATAATTTCCCGTCTTTCCTCGTCATTTGAAAGGAAAGCAACCTCAAGCAGAATTGACGGCGCTATGGTATGATTTATAACATAAAATTTCGACTTAAACAACCCTCTGTCGTAATCGACGAGTTGAGAGGAAAGTTCAGAGTGAATGACCTTCGCCATCCCGTAACCCTCATCAGTATAATAGTGAGTTTCAAACCCTCTGACGTCAGGCTTGACGCTCGAATTAAGGTGAATGCTCACGAACGCATCCGCCCCATGTTCGCTCGCAAACTCAACCCTTTCCGCTAAAGTGAGATAGGTGTCATCGTCTCTTGTCAGATATACTCTTGAAAACCCTCTGTCCTCAAGTTCATCTTTAAGCCTCAAAATCATCTCGAGGGTAATATCCTTTTCGTTTATTCCGCTCTTTATTGCCCCTGTATCTTTTCCGCCATGTCCTGCGTCAAGAATAATCGTCTTTTTAAGAACGGACGAGGGTATTTTTGAACTGTCTTTGTCCTTTTTTCCCAGACCTATTTTTATTTTGCTTTCTTCCTTTGGCTTTTGAGGTTTAACCGACTTAGCCGAGCCCGTAATATTTAACCGTATCTGAGTAGCATTAAGGGTTTCGTAGCAGTCGAGTTTCATATTATCAGAGAGTTTAAACTTAATCACATACTCATTCTGCCCGACCTTAACAGCCGAAATATCCTCCTGCTGATTTTCGATAGCCTGCTGGTTAAAAGAAATGACATTAAAGTTTTCGAGGTTATAAAATCTGAGTTCAAGCTCGTTATTATAGCGCTTCAGAGAATATACAACAGGGTTTGAGAACATTATATTAATCATTTTGGTCGCATCTGAAATCTGAGATGCTTTATAGTAAGTTATCTGAGAGTTTTTATCCGCAAAAATCAGCCCTTTTATTTTGTCCTCGTTCGCAAAGAGAATGCTCTGAAGGTCAAAAGAATAGATAGGTTTATATTTCATCGGGAAATTTGTGCTGATAACAAGACGTGCCTTTGAGGGTTCAAACTGCCCGAGCTTAACACTCTCATATTCGTTAATTTTAATCTCTTTATTCCTGAGCTCCTGCGCGACAATTGTGTTTGGAATATCAAAAACTATCCTTCTCGGTTCTTCAAGAATTATGGGCGCTTCGAGGTTTACAACACCGATACCGTTGATGAGGATATTTCCCTGTCTGACTTCAAAACGGTTGATAAAATACCTCGACATCAATCTCGCCTGCTTCTGTTCAATGTTCGGAAGTACAAGAGTTCCCTGAGATTCGTTAAAGGCAGAGCGCACCTGGTTGAAGATTTCATCCTGGGGCTTCGGCACAGGTGCAATAACATTTTCAACCACACTCGTTTTCTCGTTATAATCGTAAGGACTTTCCTTGGATTCTCTGTAAACCTGGGTAAGGTATGCCTGAGCAGGTATTGTGTCGTCAAGTTTTATAAAAAGGTTGTTATTAATGGTGTTGAGTTTAATTTTTGAGATGTCATAAGTGTCATTATAGTTGATAACAACCCTCACGACATTCGGATTAGTTGAAAACTGGGCTATTCTGACGGAGGACAGCTTACTGTTTTTGAGCTGGTAAGTGGAATTTGGGATGGTCAAAACCGCGTTGTTTATATCAAAAAACACCCTGTTTGGAGAAGTTAATTGTTGTTTTGTGATATTAAAATCAGTTAATTCCTCGGTCTGGGAAGTGCCTAAAAAGATTATAGAATCAGAGTTGTCAAAATTTATACTGTTAATTTTCAGCAAAGCCTCAGCCTGCGCACTATTAAACGAAAACAGGCTAAAAATAATAATCAAAAATGTGTAAAATAAAATTTTTGGTCGCATACTTCAATAATAATAGCAAAACGCAAAAAGACCAAAAATTTAATATTTGTTGATAGAATTAAGCGTCAGCGACAAAACCTGAGGAAGGTTGTCCTTTTCTCGCAACCTGACCGTAAGCATAGAGCTGGGCATTATATTTATTGAGTTCTTCTCTGACTTCACCCGTAAAGACCTTCTGGTTATCTTCAAGATACTCAAAAATCGGGGATACAATATCTCCAAGATGATTAATAGCGGTATCCTTAACCTGTTTAATCGTTCTGGTCGGGATATGTATATTCATTCCAAAAAAATTTATTCCGCTGTTTTGTGCCATGCTAAGTCTGAACTCCTAATAATGTTACATACAATTTATCGGTTCATGGTTATTTTTTCTTTAATGATTTCTGAAAAAAAGTAAAGATAATTTAACAAAAAAGGTGAAATACGGCATAATGACTTGATAGAGATATAGTTTAACGATATAATAACAAACGGAATTTAACCGAAACAAAAATGTAACAATTGTGATAAAAACACGCAAATTTTTCTTTCACCGTTGTTAAAGTATTCAGAGAAAACTTATGATTAGCGAAATTAATAATACTCAATACACAATACCGAAACAACAGAATAAAAATACAAGTTTTAAAAGTCTTTCAGCTTTAGGGCTTAACGGGTTAAATTTTCTGGCAACAAATCAGGGACTTGGAGCTTGCGCTGTTGACCTCAGTTCTATGGTTATCCCCAGAACAGTTATTGACTTTAAGAAAAGAGGACCTCAGGCAGGTATCGAAACAGGTATCAGAGAAGGTTCTAGCTGTTTTATCCATGCCGCCATAGGCTTAATAGGAACGGCAATAGGCGCGCTTGTTTCAAAAGGCATTAACAAAAAATTCAATATAAAAGCACACAACATCTATGCTAACAGCGAAACTATCGACTACTGCGCTGATTTATGGAAACAATCGGGCTCTAAAAAAGAATACTTCTCAAAAATTTTAGGAAGTATGCAGGGGCTTGACGGTCAAACCTGGAAAAGAATACCTAAGGAAGTCAGCGAAAATATAGCAGACTCACTTGCAAATGCAGGTACGGATAAATCTGTCATAGGAAAAGCTGTTGCTCAAATCACAAAAGCAACAGGCGCTCAGGCAAACTTTAAAATCGAAAACGGCGGAAAGATTATGAAAAACTCTGCCGAAACATTGCTCGAGCATGCCAAATCACTCTCTCAGGCATTTGAAAAAGTCGACGTTACCAACACAAGTGTGTTCAACAGCTTCGTTTCAAAACTGAAAAAGACAAAACTCAGAACAACCATCGCAGGGATAGGCTTCTGCGCGGCGCTTTGTATGTCAATTCAGCCTATCAACAAATTTTTAACCAAAATGCGCACCGGACAAGATGGTTTCGTAGGTGTTCAGGGCGCAGGCGCAGATAATTCAAAAGCCTTCAAAGTTAAGAAAACCGCTATCGGTCTTGGTATGCTTGCCGCTATGCATGCTTCCATCGGCAAACCGCAAAACCTTCTGAAAAACATCCAGTTTAACGGAAAAGCTCCGACTATCAACCAGTTCAAATTCATCTACGGTTTAACTATTGCAAGCAGAATACTTTCGGCAAGAGACGACAACGAGCTCAGAGAAAGCGCTATCAAAGATTCCCTCGGGTTCACCAACTGGCTGATTTTGGGCGGTATGGTTTCAAAACTGACCGCAAGAGCTATGGGAAAAGATTTAATCAATAACCCCGTTGTCGCAGAAAACGGCAAAAAAGGGTTAAAATATGCAGCTCAGTGGATAACAAAAGCCTCGGTTAAAAACTACAGTGAAATTCTCATGCCCGGAGCAAAAGAACTCACAAGAAACGGCAAATTGCTAAATATCGCACAATTATATAAGGCTGCAGACAAAGTAACAAAATCAAAAGTTCTAAAAGTCGCAGGCTCGCAAATACTCGGATACTTATACTCGGGACTCGTACTAGGTGTAGGTATTGCAAAATTAAACATCTTCATCACAAACAGAATTAAAAATAAAGAAAGAGAACAATCCCTCTCAAATAACCCTATTACAGTCAGAGTAAGCGATAACACAGTAAAAAATCGGTCACTTGCATTTGCAATGAGCGACAAAATCAGCAAATAATTTTTCTTTGAAATCGTGTAAACAATGTATATTATTGAAAAGAAATGACTTTACAAATTCATATTTTTGTATTATAACAATGGATGTGTAAGCCGAAGAGTTAAATAATAACAAAGGAGAGAACATGATGGAAACTATCGGACAATCAGCTGGACAAATCTGGGAATACTTGAACGCTAACGGCGAATCAACATTAACAAAAATGAAAAAAGACCTCGACCTTCAAGGCAATTTCGCTGAATTAGGTCTTGGCTGGTTAGCCAGAGAAGGCAAAGTTGAAATCACTAAAAAAGGTGCTTCAACAAAAGTTAGATTAGTTTAGTCTAATCTTTAAATTAAATTTAAAAGGTCGGTGTCAAAGCCGGCTTTTTTAATGTTAAAAAAATTATGTTCATGCTAAAGTAGAAGAAGAATAAGACACAAAAAACGGCAGGATATTATGGAAACAACTGAAGAAAAAATAGAACAAAAGTTTATAGAGCAGGCAGAATTTTTTGCGCGCGGTGCGGAGGTACTTCCGGGCGGAGTTATAGAACTTGCAAAAAAACTCCAGAAAGCAGAAAAGAACAATAAGCCTTTAAGAATAAAACTCGGTATGGATCCTTCCCGTCCCGACCTTCACCTCGGACACACAGTTGTTATGAGAAAAATCAAACAATTTCAGGAGGCAGGACACAAAATTATTCTTCTAATCGGCGGCGGAACGGCGATGATAGGCGATCCTTCAGGCAAATCAGACACCCGCCCCAGCCTTACAAAAGAACAGGTTGACGAAAACGCAAAAACCTATTTTGACCAGATGGCAAAGGTAGTTGATATAACAAGAGCCGAAGTCAGAAACAATGCCGACTGGCTTTTGCCTTTAGACCTTCAGAAAATGCTTACTCTCTCTTCAAAAGTAACTGTCGCGCAGTTAATGACAAGAGACGATTTCGCAAAAAGATACGCAGAAGGAAAACCCATAAGTGTTCATGAATTTTTCTATCCGCTTCTTCAGGCTTATGACTCCGTTGAAATAGACGCAGATATTGAGCTCGGCGGAACGGATCAGAGGTTTAATACCCTGCTTGGCAGAGATATTCAGTCAGCCTACGGAAAAGAAGATGCTCAGATGGTTATGCTCCTTCCTCTCTTAGAAGGAACAGACGGGCTTGTTAAGATGTCAAAATCATACCCCGAACACTGCATAGGCATCTGTGAAGCACCAAACGATATGTACGGCAAGTTAATGAGCATCCCGGACAATATGATTTTGAAATACTTCACTCTTTTAACAGACATCTCAAATGCGGAATTAAAAGAAATCGAAGAAAAACTCAAAACCCAAAACCCGAGAGACCTGAAGATGCAGCTTGCCTTCACGATAACAGAGATGTATAACGGCACACAGGCTGCTGAGGAGGCTCAGGAGCACTTTATCAGAACGGTTCAGAAAAAAGAAATTCCTGATGACCTCCCCGAAATAACGGTTGAAGCCGGTAAATCACTTCTTGATATAATTTCCTCTTTTGACACCTCTTTAAGCAGAAGCGAAATCAAAAGACTTATGCAGTCGGGCGCAGTCAAGGTTGACGGAGAAAAGGTCTCAGACTTAGGGTTTACCCTTTCTTCAGACAAAAAAGAATACACAATTCAGTTCGGCAAAAGAAAGTTCTTTAAAGGAATAATAAAATAATGCCAAGTTTAAAGCGAATTTATTCGGTAATAAAAGAAGATATTCAGACTATCTATGAGAAGGATCCTGCAGCGGAAAACCTTTTAGAGGTAATTTTATGCTACCCCGGACTTCACGCACTGATTTTGCACAGGATAGCCCACAAACTCAATTACTGGAAAATTCCGCTTATCCCGAGAATGCTCTCAAACTTTTCAAGATTTTTGACGGGGATAGAAATTCACCCGAACGCAAGAATAGGACGAAGATTTTTTATCGACCACGGAATGGGTGTCGTCATCGGCGCAACAACAATCATAGGTGATGACGTACTTCTCTATCAGGGGGTGACTTTAGGCGGAACAGGGAAAGAACACGGAAAACGTCATCCGACTTTGGGCGACAACATCGTTGTCGGCTCTGGCGCAAAAATTTTGGGCAACATCAACATCGGCTCAAACTCAAGAATAGGTGCAGGCTCTGTCGTTATAGATGATGTTCCCGAAAATTCAACCGTCGTAGGCATCCCCGGAAGAATAGTACACCAAAAACTTTTGATAGAAGGTCAGCTCTTCCACAACAGAATCCCCGATCCCGTTACCTGCCAACTGAACAGGCTCAAATATGAAGTTCAGGAACTCAAATCAAAAGTTGATGAAATGTCAAAAAAAGAGGGTTAATAAAAAATCTCTCTTTTTAATTTATCGGTAGACTAAAGTCTACCCTACATACTTCGTTGCCGTCCGTCCTGAAAACAAAATACAAATTATTGCTTCACAAAAAACTGTATTCGCTTCGCTGCGCTGCCGCTCATTAGTTTTTTGCTACTTCGTGTCTCCGCTTCGCTTCGCACTACGCAAAATTCATTCTCTTGAAAAACCTTCTCGCTCGTTGCTGCCGTTGACTTCACTTCGTTGCCGTCAACTTCGCACTCGCTCCCCGGACTCGTTCACGTTGTTCACTCCGTCCGTCCGGTTTTTCGCAAAAAAAAACGAGCAGTGCTCGTTGTTAATATTGAGAAAGAAATTGTTGTGAAAAAGAATATTGTAGAATGTGTGTGTAGATTGCAAATTCTCAAAAGTAATGATTATTAATCATTTACAAACAAAATTAACAACATTAATAACCAAAACTCTTATATTTATAAAAACAATTTTTGAATGATTATTTACTTCAAAAAAAATTATGTTAACAAAATTAAATAAAATAGAGAAACAAAATATGAATTATTGCTTCACGCCTTCAAGCCGTTCGCTTCACTTTGTTGCATTCTAGATAGGATTATGGGCAACTCGAAAATTGAGTACTCCGCTTTTGAAAATCTTCGATTTCCAGTCGCTCCGACAATTTTCTCGAACAGACGGGCTCGCTCGTTGTCACTCGACTCCGCCCTAGCCAAAATCCTAAAAAAAAACGAGCGGTTGCTCGTTAAAGATAATGAGATTATGAGAAGAAAAACACAAACTTGATAATATAATTCGCACTATATTATCTTATTGAAAATTCACACTTTTTTTAACCCAAATCTAAAACCATTATATTTATATAAACTGTTTTTCTAATCGATAATTGCACTAATCAGGCTTATTTTAATATAACTTTACAAATCCGCATTTTTTCAATGATAGTGTTACTTTTTATATATAGAAGGGAATACTACAATTGTAGGAGATAGTATTATGGAAAAAGTGCTTTTACTCGACTATGATAACAAACCCCTGAACTTCTGTACGTGGAAGAAGGCACTCTTGTTGATTTTAAAGGGTAAGGCAGAGTATCTTGATACCATCCGAAAAATCGAATTAATCACGATTAACGATACCATTATTATTCCAAGAGTCATTAAAATGGCATATAAGACGGCAGTTTCAAATAAGGAACTGCCGTTTTGCCGTGAAAATATATATGTAAGGGACAATTACACCTGCCAGTATTGCGGTAAAAAATTCCCCGAATCGGAACTGACACTTGATCACGTTTTCCCAAAATCCCGTTTAGGCCCTGACATCTGGGAAAATATCGTCACCTGCTGCAAAAAATGTAATCAGCATAAAGCGGACAAGACGCCAAAAGAAGCAAAAATGAAGCTCTACAGAAGGCCATACAGACCAAAAGACTATTTAAGATTTGAACTTCAAAAATATCCGATTAATATAACCTCTCTGTGGGAAGAATATTTTGAGGACAACCAAAAAGCATCGTAAAAAATAAGGTGCAAATAATTGCACCCTATTTTTATAATAAACAGTAAGTTGGGCATTCCTGCCCAACATTAAAATTTAATTCCCCATAGCCTTTCTGACTTCCTTTTTATAGATTTCAACATTAGGCTGAAGAACTTCAGGAAGTGCGATATCATTTGGAGTGATATCTTGTTTCAGGTATCTTAAAATATAGCCCGTATAAAGTGTTTCAAAGTGTTTGAGTTCGATAAATCTTGCAACTGATTGAACCGATAAATCTTTGAGTTCGATTTTTGAAACGGGGTGCTGATTTGAATATGCACTGATAACACCCGTCAAAACCGCAGTTGTAACTTTATCTTCGGGTGTTACATAAATGAAGGTAAAGAAGGAATCTGTGTTTGCACTGTCAAGGTCTGCCTCTGCGTTATAGTGTAAATACCCGGGGCCTACGTTTGTATCGGTCGAAATATTTGCCTTTAAAGATTCATTCTTTAATTGTTTTTCCCATAAAGTCGCGCCCATAAAAGCATCGCCAAAATATTCGTTGAAGTGTTTAATCTTGCCGTTCTTTCTTGAATTGACGTTGAAAGCAGCCAACTGAAGCGCAGGGTTTGATTTAATATCTGAAACGGTAAAATCTTTTTGCGCGCTTAAAGACGCATTTAAAAGTTCAAGTACATCATTTTTGCTCATGCCGGCATACGCAAGAGTAAAGAGTGTAGCATCATCAAAAATTGAGAAACGGCCTCCGACATCATCGTGAACAAAACCTGAGAGTTTGAGTTCGCCTGCCTCAACTTTTTGTCTGAGTTTACTCTTTTCTGCCGATTTATCGGTCATAGCGATGAATCTGTCTGAAACATCTTCTCTTTCCAAAAATTCCTGCATAACCTTTTTAGCGCTCTCGTAAGCGACAGTTGTTTCCATTGTTCCGCCTGATTTTGAAACAACAAGGAATTGTGTTTTTGATAAATCAAGAGTATTGATAAATCTTCTGAAGCTCTCGGGATCAACCGAAGAATAGAAGTGAATTTTAGAATCAAGATTTAACATCTTAACCATTGATTCCGTTGTATGACGTGAGCCTCCGATACCAAGAATTGCCAAATCTGTGTATTTTCCTGCTTTTGCCTTTTCCGCAAGATCAAAAATAGTGTCTATATTCTTAATCTGGTTTTCGCCGAGCCATTTTATCCAGTTCAAAAACTGACCGGGTTTGCCAGCTCTTGAGAGAATATCCTTTACTGCAGCTTCTCCTGCGGCTTCGTATAAGTCCAAATTAACATTTCCGATTGATACGCTAACTTTTGTTTGTGTTTCAAGCATGGTTTCTTCCCCTTATTTAATAACTATATTTTTATTATATGATAAAGAAAGAAGTATAATAGTGTTATGTTGAAAAAAATTAAAAAATTTATATATAAAACCATCTTGAGAAGACAATACTACAGGACAGGCCAGTGCAACCGCTGCGGAGACTGCTGTAAAAGAATTTATGTCAGGCATAAAAAAGATGTAATAAAAGATGAAAAAGAGTTTGAAAAGTTAAGAAGGCTTCACCCGTTTTATTTGGGGCTTGAGATAGTCGAAAAAGACGATAACGGCCTGGTTTTTAGATGCACAAATTTTGACGAGGAAAACAGAATATGCAAAATTCACTCAAAAAGATATGCCATCTGCCGAAAATACCCGGATGAAATAATACTCAAAATGAAAGCCGTTATGAGCGAAAAATGCGGCTACAAATTTACTCCTATCGAAAGTTTTGAGGAAGTTATGAAAAAGATGAGGAAGAAATAGAAATACAGGACGGTTTTCAGCACAAACTACAAAACTCTACCCAAAAACTCAAAACTTCGTTTTAAATCTCTGACTTCGTGTGTGCGGATAAAGTTTGCGCCGTTTTGAACAAGATAATCTGAATAAACAAGAGAAGGGAAATCACACTCCTTCGGGTTTAAGCCGAAAGTCTTTTGCATAAACGATTTTCGGGATATTCCCCAGTACATGGGAAGATTAAGAGAATTGAACTCTGAAGCTCTTTTAATAAGTGCAAAACAGTCCTCAACCGTTTTATTAAACCCTATTCCTACATCAAGGATAATGTTTTTTCTTTCAACTCCCTGCGCACAAAGAGAAGAAACAGTATCATTAAAATATTCATAAACATTTTCGACTATATCACCCGTTTTAAAGTCTTTATTTGCGGTTACAACAATCGGGCAGGAAAATTTCTTTTGCACCTTAACCATCTCATCATCGATTAAATCAATATCGTTAATAATATCAGCCCCTGCTTCAAGCGCCTTTTCAGCCACATAAGGTTTTCTTGTATCAACGCTCAAAACAATTTCGGGGTAGATAGAGCGCAGTTTTTCAATTATCGGCAGAATTCTGATGCACTCATCCATATCTGAGACCTCAATATACCCCGGTTTCGTCGATTCACCGCCGATATCAATTATATCAGCGCCTTCTTCGATGAGTTCTTTTGCTCTTTTTAGCGCACTATCCATGCTAAAATACTTACCGCCATCAGAAAAACTGTCGGGGGTAATATTCAAAATAGCGACTATATAAGGTCTTGACCAGTCAAAAATCTTGCCTCTGATTTCAATAACTTCTTTTTTCTCAGTCAAAACCTTCTCAAACTCTTCTGCGAGCTGTTTTAATCTGTACGGCTGGAGTTTTAATTTCCTGATTAATTCGTTAAGCTGGGCTTCACTCGGGGATAAAATGGCATTCGTATAATCAACAACACAATTAACAACACCTTTTGAAACACCGCAGTCAAACCCCAAAGAGAGACAAAGTTGTTTTAAAATATTCGCTTCAGGTGATTTCAGATTAAAAATTTTGATTTTCTTCGTCTTATACTTTAAAGCGGCAGAGTTCAGATAGAGAGAGTCAAACCCGATTTTGTGAAGCTCCTCTTCAGGCATAAGAGATGAATATTTAATAAAAATTTCGTTGTTCATTTTTCCTCAATATTTTAGTTTCCCTACGGGTACAACCCTCACCCCTGCCCTCTCCCTCGGAGAGGGGGTATGTAAGTTGGGCATTCCTGCCCAACAAAAATTAATCCTCTTTTTGGATATGCAAAACTCTTTGGGGGAACGGAATTTCAATTCCTTTTTCATCAAAGGTCTTTTTAATAAGCCTGTTGAACTCACGACCTACAATATTGTGGCACATCGGTTTTGATTTAATCTGGTATTTGATGACAATAGAAGAATCATCAAACTTATTGAGCCCGAGAACAACAATTTCACCTAAAATCTGATGCTTGAATTTGGGGTTTGTAACAAGTTTTTCGTTAAAAATTTCTTTTAAAGTTGCGATAACATTATCGATGTCTTCCTTATAACTGACACCGATTTCGCCGATATAGTTCATATAACCTCTTGAACAGTTGACGACAACATCTATCATACCGTTTCTGATATAGTTGAGTTCCCCTGAATACGACCTCAGGACAACAAGTTTCAGGTCAAACCTTTCAACAAACCCTTCAAAATTACCGATTTTGACATAATCTCCGACTCTGATTTGACCTTCAATAAGAAGAATAACCCCTGTGATAACGTCCTCAACCAGTCGTTTTGCGCCAAAGCCGACTGCAACACCCAAAACTCCGGCTGCCGTCAAAATAGGCGCTATATCTATCCCGAGTTTTGAGAGCAAAGTCATAATATAAAGCGCGCCGACAACAAGCAAAACCAATGTTTGAAGGAAATCAAACAATGTTCTTAACTGCTTCTTATGCCCTTCATCATCGGAAACATTAATGAGTGCGCCCGTAAGTTTATTCAAAACAAACTTTATTCCCCTGATTACAAAATAAAGAATAATCAGCGCAAGAGTAATATTGAAAGGCTTTGAATGTACTATTGTATGTAAAAACGAGCCCTGATATATCTGCCAAATGTTTTGAAAAGTTTCAGTAAATGTCATATTTTTATCCCTTTATTATCTGAACTTAACTTCGCCGAGTTGTTTTTCCAAACCTGCTCGAACAGAGTTCATTTCGGCATCTATCATCTCATCAGTCATTGTCATTTCAGAGTTTTGGAGTTTAATTCTGTATGCAACACTCTTAAATCCTGCCTCAACACCGTCACCCTGATATACATCAAAGACATCACAGCTTCTGAAGAGCTTCGGATTAACCGATTTCTTAATTGCATTAACGATTTTATCGTTGTCAATATCAGTCTTAACCGCAAACGATATATCTCTCTGGACTTCGGGGAACTGCTCAAGTTTTTTGTATTTGACCACTTTGTTTGCAACCGCCCTGATTATTGCATCAAGGTTGAGTTCAAAGAGGTAAACATCTTTTGTGAGCTTCATATCGTCTTTTAAAATCGGATAAATCTCGCCAAAAACACCGATTTGAACCATGGGCTTACCCAGAAGTTCAATCTTTGCGCTCTTCCCGGGGTGAAGATACTCGGAATTTTCAATATTGGAAATTTTTACTCTCGGGGTTAAACCGAGCATATCAAAAAGCCCCATTAACATACCTTTTAAGGTATAGAAATCAATTTTTTCGGTCTTTTTCCACAAATTAGGGTTACCTTCGCCCATCATAACCCCTGAGAGCATCTGAGTTTCACGAACACCGCCGTCTTGGAGCGTCGCTTCTCTTTCAACAAAATAAGTTTTGCCGATTTCATATAACCAGACATTCTTTTGTCCGTTGTCAGCATTGAGTTTTACAGAGTTCAGCATATTTACGATTAAAGTCTGCCTTAACATTGTATGCTCTTCAGACTGGGGATTTTGGACATAGACTGCTTTTTTATCATCAAAACTTAGCCCGAATTGTTTTAATAACGGCTTTCCGATTAAGGAGGAAGAAATTGCTTCATTAAAGCCGTAACCCAAAAAGAGATTATTAATCTGTCTTATTATCTTTGTTTCATCTGAAATTTCAGGTGTTACGGTCTTTTTCGGAAGTGTCGGCTCAATTTTGTCATAACCGTAAATTCTTGAAATTTCCTCTATTAAATCGCATTCTCTCGTGACATCGTTTGCCCTGTAAGAAGGAACGGAGTATCTTGCAGCGGAATCGTTTTTACCGCAAAGTTTAAAGCCGAGGTGTTCGAGTATCTGAGTGCAGGTTTCGGGCTCTATTGTGCAGCCTAAAAGTTTGTTCATATAGGCATATCTCAGAGTTATCGTTTGCTCGGGGAGTTTATTGTTTCCTGTTTCAACAACACCTTCGATTTTTGCCTCAGCAAGCTCAGCCATTAACTGCATAGCTCTGAAAAGAGCAGGCTTCGTTGCTTCAATATCAACTCCTCTTTCAAATCTGGCACTCGCTTCACTGCGGTAGCCCACACTTCTTGCACTTTTTCTGTTTGTGTGAGGTGTAAAATATGCGCTCTCTAAAACAATATTCTTTGTATTCTCATCAACCTCACTGTTTTTACCGCCAAAGACACCGGCGATACAAACACCTTCTTCTTTTGTTGCGATTAAAACAGAATCTTTTGTGAGTTTTCTTTCATTTTCATCAAGCGTAACAATGGTTTCACCGTCTTTAGCGCGTCTGACACAAAGATAGCCGTTCAGTTTATCCATATCAAAAGCATGCAAGGGCTGACCGTATTCGAGTAAAACATAATTTGTTATATCAACAACGTTGTTAATAGACCTTATCCCCGAAGCTTCAAGCCTGTTTTTGAGCCAGGAGGGTGAAGGTTTGATTTTGACATCTTTTATAAGCCCGGCTGAGTAGTATTTGCAGGTATCTTCATCTATAATTTCAACCTTAAACTTGTCGGTGGTTAAATCTTTGTTAAATTCAACATTTGAAAAATTGAGTTTTTTATTAAAAATAGCGCAAATTTCTCTTGCAACACCGAGAACGGACATCTCATCCCCTCTGTTTGCAGTCGGGGCAACGTCTATAACTGTATCTTCTTTTATCCCTAAAACCTCTTCAAGTTTTTTGCCGAGAGGAACATCACCAAAAATACGGTTTAAAATCAAAATTCCGTCTTCCTCCTGCATATTTTCAAGGCCGAGTTCGTCCTGAGAACAAAGCATACCCTGAGATTCAACCCCTCTTATGACTGCCGGGGTGAGTTCAAACTGTTCGCCTGTTTTTCTGTTCAGAACCTTTGAACCGACAGAGGCATAAGGGATAACCTGACCGACTTCGATGTTCTGAGCGCCGCAGACAACGGTTTTAATCGTGTTTCCGAGATTAACCTCAACAAGATGAAGTTTATCTGCGTTCGGATGCCGGTGGATAGCCTCAATTCTTGCGGTTATAATGTTTGTGAACTTAACGCTTGTCTTTTCGATTTCCTCAACCTCAAGTCCGCTCATTGTTAAGCCGTGAGCGATTTGCTCCGGAGTTAAATCAGATATATCAACCAATTCACTAAGCCAGTCTAAAGATATTTTCATAATTTTCCCTTTGTTTCTTCTGTGATGGTGGGAACACTTCGCTTTTCCCACCCTACTTGTTTTGTTCGGTAGACTGAAGTCTACCCTACAGTCTGCCCTATTGCTTTGTTTTTTTTAATATTTCAGGCATAAAATATGCACAACAAATATTTTATTATAAAGAAAATTATTTGTCATGGAATTGTAAATTGTGTTAAATTACAAAATTGGTGCGTTATATAACGCACCATTACTAAACAAAATGCACTTTTTTACAATGCGGACATTTCATTTCCATTCCTTTATATTCGGGAGGGAATTTGAGTTTCGTTCCGCATTCACACTCAATAAATATGTAGTCGTTATATTTCCACATAATATTTTCTGTTTGTCTGTGTTTTTGAATTTTGACCTCAGGCGGTTCTTCCTCGGGAATTGCCGTTGAAATTGCGGCAGCGGCAAGAGGCACAGCCCAGGAAACCCCCTTAGACATTTTACCCGTTACGGGCGATTGCGATTTATGGGTGATTGCTTTAAATGCTTTTTCATAACTTTCAAAATCGACATTCGCCATTTTGGTTAAAATTTTTATCCTCTCTTGTGTTGAGGGGTGAGTAGAAGAAAGATCGTTTAATTTTTTTGTTACCTTATCAAACTTCAGAGGATTAACTATATACATAGCGGCGGTGACGTTGTTTGCGCTTTTCATCTCATCTGTGTTAGATGAAATCTTCATCAGCGCGTTAGCCAGCCCCATAGGGTATCTTGTAAACTGTGCTGCGCACGCATCTGCGAGATATTCTCTTTTTCTTGAAATTGCAAGATAAATTAACTGTGCGCATATAGGTCCTAAAATAAGAGCAAGAAGGTAGAGAATAATTATATATCCTCCGCCTTTACCGCTTGAACTTCTTGTGTTTATTCTTGAGCGAAGAAGTATATCCGACATAAGCACGATAGTACCGAGGATAGTGCCCGTATAGAGCATAACAAGAATGTCAGAGTTCGCTATATGCGCCATTTCGTGGGCAATAACTCCCTGAAGTTCTTGTCTGTTCAGTCTTACGAGCAGACCTCTTGTAACGGCAACAGATGCGCTTTCAGGTGAGCGGCCTGTTGCAAAAGCATTCGGAGCATCTTCATCAATAATATAAATATCGGGCATCTTCGGAAGTCCCGAGGCGATTTTCATTTCCTCAACGACATCATAGAGGACAGGAAAATCTTCTTTGGTTATCTTTTTTGCACCTGCAGAGGAAAGAAACATCTTATCCCCGCTGAAATAAGTGATAAGGCACATAACTATCCAGACAACAATACCGATAAGAAGCCCAAAGAGGACATCATTAACGAAATAAAGCCCGACAGCAGACATAAACATGGCAAATATGATTAACATAAATGCCGTAAATATGAATGTTTTTCTTTTATTTGATGAAATTTGCTCCCACATAATTCTTAGAACTGTACTTTAGGTGCCTGTCTTTCTTCGTTATCGGTAATTTCAAACATTGTAAAGTTTTCAAATCTGAAAACTTCAACGATAACGTTATTCGGGAAGATTTCCTTCTCTGTATTATAGTTCATAACACAGTCGTTATAGAACTGACGGGCAAAGCTGATTTTGTTTTCCGTTGTCGCAAGCTCTTCCTGAAGTGCAAGGAAATTCTGGTTAGCCTTTAAATCAGGATAATTTTCGGCAACAGCAAAGAGTGATTTCAGAGTTCCGGTAAGAATATTTTCAGCATTAGCCTGTGATTTTGCATCACCCTGAGAGCTCATCGCTATCTGTCTTGCCTTAACAACAGCTTCAAGAGTTGCTCTTTCGTGTTCCATATAGCCTTTGACCGTTTCCATTAAATTAGGAATTAAGTCATATCTTCTTTTGAGCTGAACTTCAATTTGCGCCCAGGCATTCTTAACCTGGTTTTTCTTTGCAATCAGAGAGTTATAAATCCTGATAATCAAAAGAATAAAGATTATCGCGGCAGCTACACCGATAAGAGTTAAAGTATTTCCACCCATTTTTATTTCTCCTTACTTTTTAAAAACTTCACCTAAAAAACCAACCGTACCTGAGCCCTCTTCAGACTCAGAAAACTTATTGAATAATTCCGATAATTCGGACTTATCGAACCAGATTCCGTGGTTTTTAATACATTTATCGAGAATAATTCCCTGCACCTCGACTTTTCCCATAGGGGCATTGCATCTCGGGCACTTATAAATATTCTCGTCAGTCCTGACATAATCAAGTTCCATAGGATTTATAACCTTATGGTTAATCCCGAGTTTATATTTTAAAATCTCAATCTCGCTCTCATCAAACCAAAAGCCCTCACATTCGGGACACCAGTCGAGTTCAATATCGTTTCGTTCAACAACAACAAGCGGAACTGAGCATTTAGGACAAAGCATTCTATCCTCCAAATATGCTTTAAGTATAAAATATTTTGCTCAGAAATGTCAAATAAAATTACCAGGTGGTAGAATGAGCAAATTTTTCAAATTCGCGGTAAGGAATATCCCCGGGCAGATAATAATACAGTAAATTTTCCTTCTTACAGCGCTTCAGCACCTCTTTTTCCGCTTCACCTTCAAGACGAAGCCAGATAAAACCGTCTCTTCTCTTACTTTCAATAACCTGACCTTTTGCATTTTCCTTCAGATAGTCATAGGTCAGGTGTTTGCAGTTATCTAAATCGTTGCGGTTTAAATATAGTCTTCCTTTAAATGAACACGGCTGTATAGATCTAATCTGCATAATCTCATTACCTTTAACTCATTTGCTTTAAAAACGGAAAAAATATTTTTTTCTATTTGTTCAGGGAATTTCTTTACAAAAGATAATAATATGAAAAATGGGAGTTGTAAAGGAATTAACACTTGTATTTTTCTCTCTGATTTATTAATATTATCGGTAGAGGAAAAAATTTTGGAAGAAATGTTTAATTTACCAAAACTGTCTTTTATTGTTATCTCTCATAATTTTGAGAGATACATTCGCCAGTGTCTTGAAAGTATTGTTAATCAGACCTACCAAAATATTGAAATCATTATCGTTGATGATTTTTCAGAGGATAAAACGGTAGAAGTCATTGAAAATTACCTCGGGAGTTTAACGACAAAGATTAATATAAAGCTGATTAAAAACGAAAAAAACCTTGGGCAGTTAAACTCGTTCCTCATAGGTCTTGAAAAGGCGGAAGGGCAGTTTGTAGCCCAGATTGACGGCGATGACGTGCTTTTCAAAGAGTATGCTTCAATTCATATTGAAACGCACATGCAGACACCTGTTGCGCTCACGACCTGCCAGCAGATAGAAATTGACGAAAACAATGTTATCCACACCCTCTCCTCTATTGATTCACCTTTGGAAGAAAGAAACGAATTTTCGGTTAATTTTAAAACCTTAAACGAGTTTGAGGAATACAGAAACGGTCAGAATATTTATCGCCAATCATCTCAGGTAAAGGTTTTGGATAATTCAAAATACAGTTTTGCAACCTGGCACTGGGGACCTTCAAGCTCGGGGGTTATGAGGAAATCGGTCTGCGACATACTTTTAAACCTCAACAGGAATAAAAACCTCAAAATAACGGCGGACAAATTCATTTTTTCCTTTGCCCACCTGATAGGCTCAAGCGCTATCATCTATAAACCGCTCTATGCCTACAGAAGGCACACTTCAAACTTCTCACTTGCAAACCCCGTTATGGGAAACAAAAAATACTTCCACCCCTCCACCCAAAGAAATTACTACCGTAACAACAGAAGAATAAGAACCCAGATGTTCAAATTCATCTTTAAAAACAGAAAATATTTTAAAGAAAACTTCAACGAAGCTAATCTTATGTTAATTTATAAAAAAATTATCTTCTCTTTTGATAAAAATACTCTGAAAGGTGTCATAAAAGCATTGTTTACCTGATAAAAAAGTGGTATAATCGTCTTAATCATACTTAATCAGAGGGGAAATTAATGCTTCAGGAAGCAACAAAGATACTTAATTCGGCATTTCACAACAGTTTTATCAAGTCACTGAGCCTGTATCTCCACGACTGCGTGAGAGAAGAGGTTAAAAGTTCAACCTTCAGAAACCTCAAACAGGATAAAGATAACAAGTGGATATTCTTAAAAACAGACGAAAACAAATCAAACTCGCTTCTTGACGGCGAAAAGATGTTTGTAAACTTTCCCGAACCGTTAAAACTTGACGGCTCGGACAGATTTTTAACCGAGCTGATGATTCAGACGGAAATGAGCCAAAAGGATAAATACCTTATCTACGGCTTTATGTTTCTTGTCGGAAAAAGCGGAAAAGGTAAAAGGCAGAATGAATTTCTGACACCGCTTCTCTATGCACCCTGCAAACTCGAAAGAAGCGGGGTAAACATTAACTGCGTGCTTCAGGACGAGGTGCTTTCTCTCAATACTGGCGCTCTGACTGCGCTTATGAACAAAAACGATGACGAAGATGAGATGGAATGTATGCTCGACGGACTTCTCGAGGTCGTGCCCGACCTTCCGATGAAGGAAGAGCAGCTTCAAATTTTCCTGACCACACTTCGCTCACTCATCCCCGATATTGAAGTTGAATTTAACTCTGAAATCTCTGATTCTCTTTCGCTCGATGACGTTAAACAGACTGATGACGAAGAGAAAATGATAACCTACGACAACTTAGACGAGGTTTTGGAGGACGAAAAGCCCAAAAAAGTAAAACTTGATAAGGTGTCTATCACAACCCAGAGCGCAATTATTCTCACAAAACGCCCCGATGTTACGGCAGGAGTACTGCATGAATTAACACAGATTTCAGAAAAACCAAGCGGTATCTTCAGAGAAACTGCCTTAGGTGTCATTAATGAAGAGTATATGCAGACAAAGGGCAAAATTTTAGACAAACCCAGGAAAGAATTAAAAGATTTTGTTGCGGTAACACCGCTTTCCCTGAGCGATTCTCAGGCTGACGTTATAAAAAAAGTTGAAGAAAATCCGCTTGTTGCTGTTTATGGGCCTCCGGGAACAGGTAAATCACAAACAATAGTAAATCTCGTTGCGCACTTAATTGCAAACGGCAAGACTGTTTTGGTTGCATCAAAAATGGATAAGGCAACCGATGTCATCGCAGACAGGCTCAATGAACTGACCGCACCATATTTAGCGCTGAGAGCCGGAAGAATGAACTATCAAAAGCAATTATCCTTTGACCTTCAGGATTTAATTTCGAACAAAGTCGATCTGGACACGGGTTTTGAAGATTCAATCCTCGTTGATATTAAGGATATGGAGGATTTACTTAATAACATCAAAAAGCTCGAGGACAAGTGTGAAAGCATTATTAAACTTGAAAAAAGCTGGCACAGTTATATTGAGCAGTATGATGAGCAGGTTAAAATCTTCGGTGAACCAAAATATATCAAAAATACCCTCACAAAACAGGAATTGATAAACCTCGAAAATTCAATAAACGCGTTTGAAAAACACTTTGAAAAATCAGGATTTTTCAGCAATATTCAGATAAAACTCGCGGAATTTAATTTTAAGAAAATGCTTAATCTCGGCAATATGGCAATAGATATGAACACTCTAGAGACTTTAAAGCAGGAGGTTAATACCCTTAAATTCCTTGCTGACGCGAGAAATACGGAAACGGAAATCTATAAAATCGGAAATATCCATAACTTGACCGAACAAATACATCTCTTAAAGCGCAAACAAAAGAAACTCGCCATAGAAATTCTGCGATCAAAGAGAAGAGAAGCACTAAAAGGACTGTTAAGAGACCAGGTAAAGCGCCAGAGACTTATCGTTCATACAAAGGCACTCGTTGAGAGGAAGAAAAATCTTCAGAACAGATTGCTTGAAGATGAAGATTTCAAACCGCTTCTTGAAGCCTTCCCCTGCTGGTGCGTTACGACTTATGCCGTTTCGGGCTCACTTCCGATGAAGCCCGGACTGTTTGACGTTGCAATTATCGATGAAGCATCACAATGCGATATTGCAAGCTGTTTCCCGATACTTTTCAGAGCAAAAAAGGCGGTTATTGTGGGTGACGACAAACAACTTCCCCACCTTTCCTTCCTGGAAAAGGCAAAAGAACAGTCCTTCCTCTCTCAATACAATATTCCCGATAAATACCAGCTTATGTGGAGGTTCAGAACGAACTCAATGTTTGATTTGGCAAATTATTACTCCACCAGCCCCGTTCTGCTCGATGAACACTTCAGAAGTTATGCGCCTATCGTAGAGTTCAGCAATAAAGAATTTTACGGCTCTAGAATGAGGGTTATGTCGCGAGCGAAGGTCAAAAACGTACTGGAATTAGTGACTGTGCCTGAGGGAAAAGTCGATTTTGAAGTAACGAGAAACGTTCCCGAGTGTGAAGCTATTATGCAAAAACTCCACGAGATAATTCTGAACGATGAAAAGCGCCAGCAGGAAGGCTACCCGCCTGTTTCAATCGGTATTGTTTCGCCCTTCAGAGGTCAGGTTGAGTTAATTAAAAAGGCTATTGCGCAGGTTATTTCCGATACCCAGGTCAGAAAACACAGAATAGAAGTCGGTACGGCGCACGCATTTCAGGGTGACGAAAGAGATATTATGCTTGTTTCCTGGACGATTGCGAACAACAGTTTCTCTCAAAGCCTTATGTTCCTTCAGAAAGCAAACCTCTTTAACGTTGCAATTACAAGAGCAAAGAAAAAGCAGTATGTATTCCTCTCAAAAGATGCAAAATCACTGCCTGACGGACTTTTAAGAGATTATATCGAATATATCCAAAACTATAAGGCGCAGGATAACCTCAGCGAAGAAGAGGTTGATGAAAATGTTTACAAGAACAAGTTTGAAAGAACCGTTGCAAATGCACTCAGAGAAGGTGGTTTAAAAGTTGTTGCAGGGGTTGATGTTGCAGGCTTTTCAACAGACCTGACGGTATCAGATGAGACAGGAAATACAATAACGGTTGAGCTTGACGGGGTTGAAGATACCCCGCCCTCTCGCACATCAAATATGAAAAAGCAGGCTATACTTGAGCGCTCGGGGTTAAAGGTTATCAGACTTTCCTTTAGAGAATGGTACAACAGCCAAAAAGGCTCTGTTGAAAGAATTAAGAACTCACTTATAGAGGAATAACTTTATAAACTGTAATCACAAAAACCTTTTGACAAACTCCAGTTCTTCCTCTTTTGTTTTGAGTTTCCCCGAGAGTTTTTGCTTTAAAACCTCATCAAATATCATTTTAAACTGTTCAGAGGGTACAAAGCCCAAAGAAATCAAATCATTTCCGTTTATTGAAATACGAACATCCTTTATCGTTTCAAGATATTTTTTTGCGCCCGCGCTTCCTGAAGCCGTATATTCACACACAACCGCATCTTCAGAGAGTTTTGAATATCTTTCATAAATCTCAAAATCCTCAGCTTCACATGAAGGACATTCGCTGTTCAGAAGCAGAGAAAAATCAGATAAACACCTCTTTTCCTGAGAAGTCAGGTTCAGTCTTTCCCAATAGTCCTTTGAATTAACAGTCAGACACGCGAGCGGAATAAACCACGAAAACGAAGAAGAAACAAAACCTTTATCAAGGCAATAATCAAGTCTGTCCTGGGAAAATTCAAGGGGTTCAGCCCCGATGAGTTTATAAACACCCGTCAGGAGAGTTTTTGTATAAGAAAGAGGGTTATTCAGAGAAAACAACTGCCGAAATTCGCCCTTTATTCTCTCTAAAGGCATTGAAGTATCAATATCGTTAAGATATTCCGTCATTAATTTTTTTGTATGGGCTTCTGTATCAAAGCCAAAGCGAACCGCAAACTTCAGCATACGGACCAAGCGGGAGGGATCATCAATAAAACTTTTATCGTGCAGAACCCTCAGCTGTTTATTCTTTATATCCTCTTCCCCTCCAAGAAAATCAATGAGTTCATAGTCTCCAAGCTTTAAAGCAAGAGTATTTACAGTAAAATCGCGCCTTTTGACGTCTTCAGACAAAGGACAACCAAACTCACTCAAGACGGGCAACTGCCCCGAAGACTTATAAAACTCTTTTCTTGTCGAGGAAAAATCAGCCTCAACCCCGTTTTCAAACAAGACCTTCGCCGTTCTTAAATTTTCCTGAACCCCCAAAATCTCGCCCTTGACCTCGGTTACTAGCTGCTGAGCGAACAAAACCGCGTCACACTCAACAACAATATCAATATCGAACAAAGGGCGGTTTAAAATTAAATCCCTTACAACTCCACCGATTAAATAGGCATTTATCCCCTTTTTCCGCGCAAAACCGCCAGTCTGAGCCAAAACAGACTTTTGCTCAGAGGAAAACATCTTTTCATATTCGGTTTTGAGGTTCATAAATTATCCCGTAATTTATTTTTATGTTTTATATTCGGTAGACTGAAGTCTACCCTACAGTCTGACTTCATTCCACACACAATCGAATTATTTCTTTTTCTTCTTTGATTTTGGTGCGCTCTCGGGGGCACGTTTTGTCTTTGAGTTCATCGGTATTCTCTTAACCGAATTAACATCGGGAAGAGACTGAAGCGCGGTTATAACCGTTCTTAATTTATCAATACTGTTTACCTCAACCCCGAGTTCAATAATACCGATTTTTTTGGCAGGAATGGTTTTAACATTCGCATAAGTAATACTTGTATCGCAGTCCGATGCCTTAACAAGAATATCCTTCAGAACACCTATCTTGTCATTTGCCGTTATTTTAATTGAGGTTACATAGGTTCTGTTTGTCGAGGCACTGTCGCGCCAAGAAAGTTCCATCAGACGCTCTTCAGGCACTTCATCGAGCGAATTGCAGTCAACCCTGTGGACTGTAATTCCCTTACCCCTTGTAACAACACCCACGATAGGCTCTCCCGGGAGCGGGGTACAACACTTTGCAAAGCTGTACATCATTCCCTCTAAGCCGATAATCTCATTTGATTTAGTTGCTTCTTTATGCTCTGTAAGTTTTGGCGAGGCAGGTTCGGGCTTTTTAATCTTGCTCGTTATCTTGCCGACAGTCGTTTCACCGCTTCCGAGCCCTGCAAACAAGTCATCAAGAGTCTGGTAATTGAGCATTTTCGCGACACGCAGAATTTCACCTGACTTAACATGCTCATCAAACGCAGTTTTGCCGATTTCCTGTTCGAGCATACTCCTGCCGACCGCAGTGTATTCTTCCTTCTTATGCTTCTTAAACCATTGTCTGATTTTGGTCTGAGCCTGTTTAGTCACGCAGAAATTAAGCCAGTGAAGTTTGGGAGTTCCTGTTTTCGAGGTGAAAAGCTCAACAATGTCACCATTTTTGAGTTTGGTATCGAGCTGGGCAATTCTTCCGTTAATAAGCGCACCCGTAGTCCTGTACCCGACATCCGTATGGATTCTGAACGCAAAGTCAATAGGGGTAGCATTCAGCGGTAAATCAATAACATCGCCCATCGGCGTAAACGCAAAAACCTGGTTGCCAAAAACATCAAGTTTGACATTTTCAAAAAATTCGCTCGCATCAGACGAGTCCCTGTCTATCTCCAGCATTTTCCTCAGCCATGTAAACTTCACATCTGCATCAGAATCGACCTTAACCGAGCCCGATTCCTTATACTTCCAGTGCGCCGCAATACCGTATTCAGCGACCTGGTGCATCTCTCTTGTTCTTATCTGGACTTCCAGAGGCTTTTGTTTAGGACCTAAAACCGAAGTGTGCAGAGATTTATACCCGTTTCCCTTCGGCATTGCGATATAATCTTTAAACCTCCCCGGGATAGGCTTAAACTGAGAGTGAATGATACCGAGAACCTCATAGCACTCCTTTTCGTCCTCAACAATGATACGAACCGCAGTTATGTCATATAAATCGTGAAACTGAACATTGAGCTTCTGCATTTTCTTGTAAATACTGTAGTAGTGCTTCGCTCTGCCTGTTATTTCTGCGTTAATATTGTTCGTATTTAAAATAGAAGAAATTTTATCGATTAAAAGCTGAACCGTTAAATCTCTTTCAGCCTTTTTCTGAGCGACTAATTGCGCTATTTCAAAATATTTTTCGGGCTCAAGATACCTGAGAGACAAGTCCTCAAGCTCTGCCTTAATTTTTCCGATACCAAGACGATTAGCAAGCGGGGCGAAGATGTCGAGTGTTTCTCTTGCTATCCTCTGCTGTTTTTGGGGTGTCATATAGTTAAGAGTTCGCATGTTATGAAGTCTGTCGGCAAGTTTCAGGAAAATAACCCTGACATCCTTTGCCATAGCAATAAACAAACGTCTGAAGTTTTCCGCCTGCCGTTCCTCTTTTGACTTAAACTGAAGTTTATCAAGTTTGGTTATCCCCAAAACCAGATTAAGAACGTCCTCGCCGAATTTTTCCTGAATGACCTCCGGGGTAATTCCCGTATCTTCAATGGTATCGTGGAGCATTGCCGCCATAAGAGTGTGTTTATCAACCCTCAAGGTCGCCAAAATCTTTGCAACTTCAACAGGGTGAATGATATAGGGCTCTTCAGAAACCCTGTATTGCCCTTTGTGAAGCTCATCGGCGAATTTAAAAGCCTCATAAATCTCTTTTATATCTTCATCAGGAGTGTTTTGCTCCTTCAAAATTTTCTCTAACGATGTAAAAAGTTCGTTTTCTGACATTTATCTCTCCAACGTTACTTATCATACAACTTTTTTGAGAGTTTTTCCAGTCTTAATGAGTAGTTTTCTTCAAAAGTTCATTATAAACATCAATGGTTGTCTGGCAGATGGGAAGATTTCGTTCGGTCAGAGAGCATATTGTCATCTTAAAACTCTTTAAAATTGCCATATCTAAGTCGCCGGTTTCCTTTAAAACCTTATCAATGGGAACTCTGTATTCTATCTCTCTTGTTCTCTCCTCGATTTTATCAGCGAGATAAACGATTTTTTCAAGCAAAGTCATATTTAGTCTGCCCATTGTATGCCATTTTATTGCGCTCAGAATTTCTTTGTCATTTACCCCATAATCCTTCTGAGCCAAAAACGCGCTGACAGGCGCATGCCAGACCTTATAACTCCCCGCGCAGCAGTTATCCTCATCAAGATTATTTTCATCTATCATTTTTTTGAGTTCGGATTTATCGATACATTTTGCGCAGTCGTGCAATAGCCCCGCAAGTCTTGCTTTGTCTGTATCAGCGCCAAACTTTTGCGCCAGCTCAACCGATTTTTCCATAACACCCAAAGAATGTTCAAACCTCTCTTCGCTCAAACACTCCTTTAATCTCATCTCGATTTCTTCAAGGCTTATTAATGTATAATCCGTTTTCATCAATATACTCTCTCACTCTATCAGGTATTATACCACAAACACTCTCACCGCGTCCGATTTTTTCTCTTATCTCGCGCGAGGAAATATCCTCAAACTCAAGCGGCATAAATTCAAATGAATAACCTTTTTCCTTCAAACCGTAAAAATCCGTTTCCTTAAAATTGTTTTCTCTGACAAAAACCCTGAACTCTATTAATTCTTTTAACAACTCCGCCTTATGCCAGCTTTCAATATGCCGAAAAGCATCGGTACCGATTAAAAAATACGGTTTTTCGAGCAAATTCATTGATTTATAGAGCTCACAGACAGTATCAAAGGTATAAGAGGGAATATTTCTTCTGTATTCAATATCGCTGACCTCAAACCTTTCGTTATATTCCGTTGCAAGTCTGACCATATTTAATCTGTGTTTTGCGTTCTCTTCACCCTCAAACTTCTTATGGGGCGGAATATGAGCAGGAACAAACAGTATTTTATCAAAATTAAAATAATCTAGCGCGAACTCCGCAAGCCTCAAATGAGCATTATGAACAGGATTAAAAGTTCCCTGAAACAAACAGAGCTTCATTTTCTCACCCTATTATAAAGAAACTTCCTGAACCATGGATAGAATTTTGTTTAGGAAGTCTTTATATTGTTTTCTGTCTGCGTTTCCGTCAATTACAATATCAGCAGTCTCAAAAGCAGGACGGATATAGATTTTTGCTTTATTGAGCGCGTTTTCATAAATTGCCTTTGCGCCTTCTCCAAGCCCTCTTTCGTTTGCACGAATGAAAAATCTTTCCTTCTGAATATCGTTATTTACATGGACATATAATTTAAAATCAAACGCGTCTCTTATGTCCTCTGTCAGAGTGAACAAACCCTCTGAAATAATCATCTTAGCTGGGAAAGCGGGTTTAACATTATCCCTTCTTATCGTAGTTCCAGACATATCATATTCAGGAAGCATTACAGGATTACCGTTTAAAAGTTCCTTAATGTGCTTTTTCATCAGAGAAAGTTCAAGCGCCTCGGGAACATCAAAGTCATAGGTCTTTGAAAAATTCGCCATTCCGCCTGCCGCCTTAACCATTTCAGAGCGGTCATAATAATAATCGTCAGTGTTTACCCTGGTTACGATATTTTTAATCTCAAACTCTTTTGAAAACATTTCAAGAGTTTCAATAATATCAAAAGTTACGGTCGATTTACCGCTTGCGGTTTCGCCTGCAATACCTAAAGCCGCGCTTCTTGGTATCATGCCCGACAAAAACATCGCCGCTTTTGAAATAATCTCAGGGTTATAGCGAACAATAGCACTTTCCGTCTTGCTCATCTCGTCCTGAAAAATCTTCATCAGGCGGTGCTCAATCGTTTTATATCTTGAATCAATAATAGGGTTATTAACAATTCTCACATTTTGAGTTTTTATATTATCTTTTAACAGGGTATCTTTCACGATTTTACCTCATAAACTGTTTCCATGATTGTCTTGCAAAAACACAGTTTTTTCAACATTATTACTAAAAATTGTAAAGAATATTTTTGCTATTCAAAAAATTAAACACCCTAATAATACAACTCTTGAATTAAAAAATTGACTTTATATGTTTAAATAATTATCATGATAAAATACAGGTTAGGGATAAAAAATGAAACTAGTTGATAAATTAAAAACATTTGAAAGACAAGTTGTATTTATGCGCTGGGGTGTAAATGAAAGTTATGGCAGGCTCAATTATGTCGGCTATGACTTTGTCGAGTTTGAAGTTTTTGATGCTGACGAACTCGAATTTACGGATAAAATCCTCATAAATGCTCAGCTTATCCTGGAAGTAGTTGTCAACGGCTCTGATATATCAAGAATTTTAGCCGAATATTCAGGCAGCCTGCCCACACACGAAAACGAAGCAAATTAGAATTTTTATTAAATAAAAAAGACGGGAATTTAAAGTATTCCCGTCTTTTTTTGTGTATGTCCGATACAAATTATTGCTTCATTTCATTCGGTGAGACTACGCAAAATTTGCTCTCTTGAAAAACCTTCTCGCTCGTTGCTGCCGTTGACTTCACTCCGTTGTCGTCAACTTCGCACTCGCTCACCGGACTCGTTCACGTTGTTCTCTCCGTCCGTCCGGTTTTTCGCTGTCTTGAATTTTGGCGGTTCAAAACTCTTGCATTACGTTTCACAATTTGCTATTCGCAAATTGCTCCACTTCAGCGAGTTTTTCACCCGGACGGCGTTTCGTTCGCATTCGCTCACTTCAGCCTTGCAAAAATCCGCAAAAAAAAAAGCTCCGAGATGGAGCATTGCTTTTAGAAAAGGGATAAAATTAGGTAAGGTGTAAGTAAGTAGGTAAGTATAAATATCTTCGTGATTATTTTTTGTTTGCGTATGTCTTATGTATATATAAAGTATATACTCAATTAAAAATTGCAGAAATTAAATATTTTGTTACAAAAGTTCATATTTGAATAAAATGTATAAAGTTTTCTCTCTCAATTCCGAAAAATTAAATTAGCATTAAAATTTAGGAGAAAAGTATGACAGACAAACTCAGCGCGGATTATTTGAAAGTACACGGTACGGAAGCTCAGAAGAAAGCTCTCGAAAAACTCGCAAGCGGAAATTATGACGAGAAAGCGGACAAGCTCAAAAAGGACTATGATCCAAAGAAAATTGAAGGTGATTTAAATGCCTTCAAAAAATCGGTATTAAAACAATCCTTCAGCGAAAAAGAGCTCGAGGAGGTATTTAAAATTATTGATGCTGACGGTGACGGAAAAATCAGCTCGGCTGAGGCAAAAAATCTCGCAAAATTAGGCTCGAAATCAAAAGACGGCAAAATCGACAGCTCTGATATTAAGGCGCTGTTTAAAAATGCCAAGACATATAAAAGTGACCAAAAAGCCGGCACTACAACAAAAACCAATAAAGACGGCTCTAAAAAAGTTACTACCGTTAAAGATGACGGAACAAAAGTCGTAACAAAATACGACAAAGACGGAAAAAAGACATCTAAAGTAACAAAAACAGACGATGGTGTTACAAAAACCACCAAATATAAATATGATGACAAAGGAAATGTTAAAGAAACAAAAACAAAGAAAACCGTTCTTCAGGAAAACGGCAAAAAAGTAACGGCAACACAAACAAAAACGACCTATAAAAACGGCAAAAAAAGCCAGAAGGTCGTTACAGATGCAAAGGGAAACAAACTCAGCACAACGAACTACCGTTATAATGCCAACGGAAAACTGGTAGAAACCAAAAAGACACAAACAAACGGAAATACAACCGTTACTCAGTATGATGCAAAAACAGGCAACAAAACTTCTAAAACAACTACCAACAAAAATAACGAGGTTACCTCAAAAACCATCTACGACAAAACAACAGGTAAGCCAAAAACAAAAACTTCATATTCTTATGATGATAACGGGAACAGAACAGGCTCAAAAACATATTCCTACGATAAAAACGGCAACCTGGCGACAAGAAACGTCTATGATAAAGATAACAAACTTGTTTCAACCAGCACCTACAAGCACAATTCTGACGGAACTATGGTCAGAACGGATAAAGATACTTCAGGCAAAGTTATCTCAACAACAACTTTTGAATATGATAAGCTGGGCAAAAATACAAAGAAGGTAACGAAAGATGCAGACGGCAACGTTACAAAAGAAGTGACAAATGAATATTATGACTCGGGTGTTATCAAAACAAAAACAACTAAAAAGATTAACTCTGACGGTTCTTATTCCGTGACAACCAGCTCTTATGACGTTCAGGGAAATAAAACCGGAGAGGCTGTTGCAAAATACGATAAACACGGGAATGCAATCAGCAATAAGGCTAACACCGAAGAAGAACAGACCGAAGCTCCTGCAACTCCCACACCAACAGGAACGGATGAAACAACTACTTCTACAACTCCATCGACCACTCCGTCAACTACTCCGAGTACAACAACCTCGACTACTCCGAACACCACTCCCTCTACAACTCCGAGTACGACACCCTCAACTACTCCCTCGACAACTCCTTCAACAACACCGTCGGTTACTCCGACCATTGACGGAACAAATATGAATATTGTCATCGACAAAGTCGTTCTGATGGATAACGGCAAAATCGGAACTCTCGTTAAACAATCAGAGCTTCCTGAAGGCTACAAAATTCAAAACAACAAAATCGTTGATAAAGACGGTAATGAAATCGGCGAAGTTCATTCAACAGAAAAAGACATAGACGGAGACGGTGTCGAAGATTCAATAGAATCATTCTATCTCTACGATAAGCCTAAAGAACATGCCGTAGCCCAAAAGAATCTGCCTGAAAATGCCAGAATTAAAAACGGAAAAATACTTGATAAAGACGGGTATGAAATAGGCAGAACCGAAGTGATGAATATTGACTTAGGCAACGGCGACATCAAGGGTGTTACAAAGTATTTCCTCTATGATTCGGGCAGTACCTTCATCAACGTTGACGGAAGAACGGGTGTTGCATCAGAACTTTCAGCCTTCCCCGAAAACTACATCAAAGACGGGTTAATCTATGACAAGAAAACAAATCAGGTAATAGGTATCGTCAAAACAACAACCGCTGATGTCAACGGTGACGGTGTTCCGGACAACATTGATGAATACTACAGGTTTGTAGCCCTCTCATCATAAATGATTTAATTTAAATATAATAAACAAAAAGCCGAACAAATGTTCGGCTTTTGTGTTTGGATAACGGCATTCTCATATTTCGTTTAAGTTGCCTACGCAAAAATTAAATGCAATTCCGTCCGTCCGGTTTTTCGCTGTCTTGGATTTTGCTTCACAAAAAACTGTATTCGCTTCGCTGCGCTGCCGCTCATTAGTTTTTTGCTACTTCGTGTCTACTCTGCGCTTCGCACTACGCAAAATCCGCAAAAAAAAAGCTCCGAGATGGAGCATTGCTTTTAGAAAAGGGATAAAATTAGGTAAGGTGTAAGTATGTAAGGTAAGTATAAATATCTTCGTGATTATTTTTTGTTTGCGTATGTCTTATGTATATATAAAGTATATACTCGATTAAAAATTGCAGAAATTCTTAAATTCGTTACAATTGTTTACAAAATAAAAAGGGCAGAAAAATAAGCATTAAAAAACTCTCAGCGATGGATTCGAACCACCATAGCAAAATCCAGAGTTTTGCGTCCTGCCATTAGACGAGCTGAGAATATTCGTTTTAAATTATTCAGTTTTCAAATCCTGGGGTGGAAGGATTCGAACCTCCGAGATGCCTGGACCAAAACCAGGTGCCTTACCACTTGGCGACACCCCATTGAGTATCGCTTATTTAATATTATTAAGAGGGCACTCAAATGTCAAGAGGTTATTTCAATTTACATACCAAAAAAGGATGACAAATGTCATCCCTCTTTAGTTTCCTTATTCCTTATTCCCTAATCCAGCAAGCTGTCCAATATCGCTGCGTTCTTTGATGCGAGCGCATTTTCTCGTACCCTGTTTTTATGAATGTATGTTCTCAAAGCTTCTCTGATCAATTCGCTTCTTGAACGATTTTCCGTATCCGCTACCTTATCAATCTCACCCAGAAATTTCTCGGGCATTGAAATTAAAACTCTTGCCATTGGTTGTTCCTTTATATACTTTTGTACTCTCGTATATATATAAAGTATTTCATGGAATAAAAATTGCCTTAATCAGAAAAATTAATTTTTCCTTCTGGTTAAAGCACTTGATTTGACAAGATATACAAGGTATTCTTCTTTTGAACTAAACCTCTTCGACTGATTAAGAAATTCAGGGTTCATATATAGTCTTTGTTTGTATAAAGGTCTTATTTTGAGGGCATTTACAGAGGTAACCTTATCTCTGTTATCGGTAAACACACCATTTTCTGCACATATTGAAGCGATAAGAACATTCAGTTCTCCTGTGCTGTCTTTTGTTCCGGTCTGGGTTAAAAAGGTTATATAATCATTTGTCAAACCTGTCATGTAAGTTAAGGCTTTAGAAGAATACAAATTAGATGACATGGTCATGATTTTTTGTTTAAAGATTTCATTAATCTGATCGTTTGTGAGCTGGGCGGAGGTTTCCTTCAGAGTGCCGGACAAAAGCTGATATACTTTTGAAGTGGTTTCGGCAGACATCTTCCCCTGATGATAAAAATCAGAGATATTATTTTCAAATTTAATCCAAAACTCCGTCAAATCGCCTTTTTTATTCCTGTTGCAATAGTCATAAGCCGACTGATACTGGGGAAACAGCTTCAGACCTGCAACTCTGTAGTAATAATCAAAAAGTGCAGGCACACAGTTCTTCAGATACGGCTTTGATTTTGCCTTAGTCTGAAGCGCATTATCTATATTATTAAAAATAGAGGATATTTTCGCCATATCCCCTCTGTTTTGGGGTTTCCCGTAATAATATATCAAAATTCTGTCGGAAACGGCATAAGCACTGAGTTCAAGCGGATTTCTCATAGGCTCCGAAAAGCGGAAGAAATCGGCATAACTGCTGACAAGATCCATATCAAGCTGATTTGCCTGGCGGTAAATGGCATTATAATATTTCTGAACATCAAAATTATTTATGTTTGCATACTGTATATTTTTTGTCCAGAAAACGGAATCTGAAGCCGACCTCTGGGGAAAAATCGTAACATACCTGGAAACACCAACCCCCCTTGCCACCTTAATCGCCTTATCAAAGTGATCGAGTTCATGCGCCAAAATAGCAACAAGTGTCGGAGTATCTATTCTTTGAATTGCCTGTCTGTTAAAAGTCAGTTTTCCCGTCTGAATATTAAATTCACCCATCGGGAAAGATGCCTGTGTTTTGGCACCCGTCATCGAAAGATTTTCAATATTCAGAGGAAGAATATTTTTCGGATACCCCATTGAAACCAAAAGTTTTTCAACAATGGTTTTTGCGGTCTGGTCGGTATTTGGAGGAAGTTCCAAAAAAGAATTTAAAAGAGCATCATTTCCTAATGTTTGTTTTTTTTTACCGATTGATTCGTGTTTGAGCCGTTATCATAACGAACAATAGAAAATTCCTTGGGAAGAGGAACATAATAATTATGCTTTTGAACTTCAACAGTCTGCGGTTTTGCTGCCTTCAAATCATCAACATAAGTATCCATGAAGTTTTTATCCAGCTCCTCACCGACCTTTTGAGTCTTTTGATATGCGGCTTTAACCTCTGCCTCATTTTCAAAACCGTTTGTCTGGAGTGAATACGGCTCTTTAATTATGTTAAAAAGCACAACAAATATTAATACGAGAATCCCGCACAGAGTTAATTTTGTAATAAAATCGATTAAAGCCTTGTTCATTTGTGTTCTCTATATAATCTTCTATAATGATTTTATCACCTTTTTTCATTTTTTTCAATAAATATAGTATTTCTTTGCTCTAAAAATCATTGTCCTTACTTATCAGAAGTTTTTTGATATAGTCTATCCCCTCCTTTACTTCTTTTAAATCGTCAAGCGCCTGCTCCCTGAAGCTCAGGTAAGCAGGCAGAGTAACGTATAATTTAGGAAGCTCCTTAAACCTTTTTTCTATATCAAAAATAATTTCACGGTGTTTCTTTTCAAGTTGTTCGGGAGTAATAATGAGTTTTTGCTGAAACAGAAAAACCAGCACAACGATTATGACGGGAGCATATTCGATAAACGTATCCATTTTTATCCCCTGAATACCTCTATAATCAGATTTTTAAGGTTAATGTAAGTGTCCTTCAGCTCAGGCGCTTTCTTAATTAACCTTTCAAAATCATCTCTGATAGCACCGATGATTTCCTTCATCTCTTCATCAATTCTTGAATTATCAAAGTATTTTTTGACTTTGTTGATAATTATAACAACCTTTAACCCCTTAAAAATGTTCATTCTTCTTGTCCTTTCTTTTTTTAATATTCAATCACAATTTCTTTTAACTCTTCATACGTCTGAGCCTCGGCGATTTGTTCTTTGTATGATAAATATTCTTCATTCCAAATATGCGCTTTAAACCCTGCAATTAAACCGCCCAAAGTTCCAAAGTCCTCAAGTGTTAATTCGACAACCTTATCATCTTTTGAGAGCCAGGAATAAGTTTCCATGCCCGTTGCCTGCATTAATAACATTGTCGCTGTTAAATCGCCTACTGTCTGCGCATTTGTTTCAAATTGTGCATCCTTAAACTCTACATAGCCCTTTTCAACCGCCATTTTTGCGCTTTTTGTGTTTTCATCATTCAGCTGATTTCTCAGAGCATTTATTCTGTCTGTGTCAAAGTCAGGATTTATAGTTCCATCCGTATAATTAGCCGCATAACAGATATAATAATTCGGTTCGGCAATCAGGAGTTCAGCAACCTCTTCCTTAATTATTTCGGTATGATAGCCTATAATATTGCCATCCTCATCATAATCAGGTACTTGAATTTCACGTTCTTCCTCGTGTACCCAAATATAGAGCCTTTTGCCCTCTCTGTTTGCTTCGACAGCTTTGTCGGCATAATCTTTATCCGTATATTTTTTAATCATTTAAAACCTCTTTTTCTTTTATTTTGTCGGGTTAGTAAACCCGACCTACAGTCTGACCTGCTACTACCCTACAATTAATATCCGATAGCAACCCAGTCAAAAGCCATAGTTACTGTATCTAAAGTTTTCTCAAATCTGTCCGTGTATTTATCTGCATAATAATATCCGCTTGCAATACCGACTGACTGATTATAATTCGGGCGGATTAACAGGCAATAATTTGTATCAGAGAAAGGTTTTAGGAAACTGCAGGAATTATTTGCCGTTGAACCCTGCCCCCATTGAACAATCAGCCCGTCAGAGTAAACTTTATACCCGTCTGTACCGTTCAAATAGTTTTCTTTAACCACCGCAGGCTTATTGAGTGTTGCCGTTGAGTCCGTTGTAGGCTCGGTTACACACCAATCACCTATGACCTGTTTATCATCGGAAGCCTTTTGCATAAGCCCGTATATTTCGCCTGGGGGCAACATAGCTTTTTGATTTGCTTCATCTATCACATAATATATAGCTTTGCCGTTATAATCATAAACCGCCATAACCCTGTCGAGATATGCGCTGTCAACAACTTTTGTGCCGTATTTTTCCGCGCTTTCTGTGTAAGGAACGGCTAAACGAGCCATATAAACAACTTTCCCGCCTATCTTTATCGATATTGAGTTAAGGTCAACATCGCCGTTATAAGCCGTTCCGTCTATTGTCCAGCCTAAAATCTCATTTATGCTTGTGAACGGGGTTATTACCGTGCTTGTTTTTGTAGTCCAGTTTATTTTGTCGGTTGAATACGAAAAATAAACCGTATTACCTTCCACACCTACTTTTACATAGTATCTTGCGGAGGTTGATGTAATTATGTAATCAGTCCAAAATGTCCCAAAATGAGAGTTATAACTTGCTAAACCGAAACGACCGACACCATTACTTCCAGCCAAAATAAAGTTCATTGTCTTTGGTTTGTCTATACCGCCCAAAATTGCCCTGATGTTGTTTGTTATCGAACTCGGAGTTATAAAAGAAAAACTTATCTCAAAATCTTTGCCAGTTACATCGAGTTCTCCGCCTATTCCGATATAGTTTGCTCCCGAGAACCCACTCGCCATATAGTTTGAAGATATGGTCGGTGTACCTGTTACGGTATAATTATTCGGAATTATAGTGTCTGTCCCCGTCTTATTCCCCGAAAATACAGGGTAGCCGTCAACTGTCACAGAGAATTGTTTAAGGTCGATAGAACCTAAGAAATTACTATCATCCCATATTAAATTTCTTCCTAAGACAATTTGAGAGTATAACAAACCAGTATAAGTTGCAGTTTTAGTGTCTAATAATGTATCGTTTTCTGAATATAGTTTAAATGTACTTGTTGTATTTGTTTGTGTAAACTCAACGGTATAAGTTGTATTTGCAGAAATATGAATAGAGTTTGCCTGATTCCACCCTGTGCCTGTACCTATTCTGTAATTAATTCCCCCATTATTAATTGTGATACCTATACCTTTTTGTACATTCTCACCTATTCCCCTTATGGCTTGTCTTGTAGTAATATCGTTCCCTGTTGTGAATTTAATTTTTTCAGTATAATTAACCACATTATCAGAATAAATATATGGTAGGGTTAAATAATTACTAAGAGTAAATCCACTCGCAACCCCGTCAGCCGTAATATTAGGACTGCCGACTACGGTAAACTTTGTACTGTCAAAAGACGAATGTGCATATTTGTAGACATCATTGTATAAATGCACATCTGAGAGAAGTTCCGTTCTTTCATAGCCTAAATTTGCGTTTAATTGAGCAAAGGTAATCGCGGACTCATCTCTTGCCTGAAGGGCATAGTATTTTGCGCTGTATTCATTTCCGTCAACGGTTGAGCCCATTTTATTCGCCCAGTCTTTTGCGAGATTTTCGGATGCAAGAGCATTGTTGGCACTTGTTAAAGCACTCTGTGCGTTTGTGTAGGCATTGTTGATGTCCGAAATATTAGCTGCGCAGGTTGAAATATCAGTTGCGTTGTTCTTAACGGCAGTAATATCAGAGGAAATTCCTGCAACAGTCGTAATGTCAGAACTTATACCTGCGACAGTGTCAATGTTTGTTTTGTTTGAGTTTACCGCAGTAATATTTGTTTCATTGTCTGCAACGGCTGAAATATCAGAGGAAATTCCTGCGACAGCCGAAACATCGGAGGCAATACCCGAAACCGTGTTTATGTTTGTTTCGTTGGAATTTACGGCATTAATGTTTGAAATATTACTGTTAATATTAATCAGAGAAGGCAGATTTATCCCGATTTTATCGATATTATTAACAAGGCTCTCTGTGTCTATGGTCGGGCTTTCTTTTACCTTAATTGCCCTGTCGAGTTTTCGGCTCAGAATCTGAATTAACCTCACGACATAGTCAAAAGTGCGCTCTATGACAGGCAGACTAAGTTTTATATCGGTCGGAAAACTGCTTTCCTGTTTAATATCCAAATCAAGCGCAAGTGTTAAGACTTCTGAAGAAGACAAAACGGAATAACCTGATGACGCAAGAGGAAAGGTAATATAGCTTCCCGAGGTATTCCCGGTTTCGTGAACCGAATAGTCGAGATTTTCAACAAGTGTAACAATATTCCCGCCTGAATCAGTTTTTGTTACGACCAGTTCAGAGCCGTTTTCAATAAGAAAATCGAAGTCAAAAGTTGTAGTAGAGCCGTTTCCGAGGTAGTTATTTACAGGAACGACAGATGAAATTGTCATAAAATTCCCGGTCCTTTCTTTATTTTTTGTTAAGAATCTGATACAATATAGCAATATTTTGTTTTTATAAGTTTTGAGATGTTGTGATAAGTTGAAAGGTAAAATATGGAAGTAAGCGCAATTCAAAATTCCCCAATGCAGCATCAAAAGCAGGTTAAGCGCAATAATATTCTGACCTCAGCCCTCAGCGGTGCAGGAATCGGCGCAGCTATCAACGGGTTTCAGAGTTTTTCACAACAAAAACAACTGCTTAAAAACGGCGATGCCTTTATTAAAAATATGACGGAAGAAATCGCCCAGATTACAGAGCCCGAGCTGAAGCAACAGGCAGAAAAAGTTGCACAGGCAACAACAGATTTTATCAAGGCAGGCAAAATCAACCTTAAAGCCATCGGCATCAACGCACTCAAAGGCGCTTTGATGTTCGGTATCGTTTTTGCAGGTGTGGAAGTTATTTCTAACGCAATAAGAAACGCGAAAGCAAAGAAACAGGCAAAACAAGTATAAGTTTCAAAAGCGGAATTCACCTCTCTTTCTAACTACGAATTTCGCTTCTTTATCTGAGCCGTGACGCTCTCAATGAGCTGAGCGGCTTGGATTAAAGATATTTGTTTGTTGTTGTTCTTTTCCCATATACTTTTTTCTCTGTTCAGTGTTTTAATCAGTAAAACATTGAAATTGTCGTCTTTTCCGAAATATTGTTTTATCAAATCGTATTCGTTTTTTAAATCGAGGTATTTTTCAGGGGTTAAGTTGTTTTTTAACCCCGTAAAATAGTCAAAATCAAAACTGCTCAGGGTGTTTTTAAAGTTATAGAGATTTTCTTTTTCAAATTTTTCAAAATCTTCAAAGAGCATTTTGAATAATTCAAAGAATTTTTTGTTATCGGTCTCGGTTTTCCCCTGTTTTATCATTGTTTTTATATAGCTAATCTGAGAATTTATTGCCTTCTCGTCCTGGTTCAAATCGACCTCAAAGAGCGCTAAATCAGAGTTTTCCTTTAATAATTTGTCGATGTTTTCCCAGGTGGCGCGGGTTAACTCTGCGCGTTTTTCTTTTAAAAGGTTATCTTTTGAGTTTTTAAAGCCTTCAAAATAGAGCTTTGTGTACTTTTTGAGCTCTTCCCCTTTTATTTTTGAGAGCTTACTTTCGGCATCGTTATCGGTTAAGAGCTCCTTTGCCGTTTCAAACGCCTGAAGTTTGTTTCCGAGCTGGGATAAAACAGGTTCAATTTGGTTTCGTTTTTCTTCAAGGATATATTTTTTGTTTTTTTCATAAAAAGACAGGGCGGAAGCAGAGTTATCGTCAACAAAACTCCAGACCACCTCTTCAAAAAAATCGGAATTAAACTGAGTTATCAGATTATTTGTGCCTGATTTTGAAAGCCCTGTGAGTTCAGACTTAACCCCGAGCGCGGATAAGCCGTTCATATAGCAGGTTTCAAGCATATCAGGATAATTTTTGTATTCCTTCGCCTTTGTTTTTGAGTGCTCGATGGCGCTCTCAACGGTCTGAAGCTCCCAGCTTTTCTTTTCGCTCTCTTCAAAGCCGAGCATTTTGGATTGTATAGTGTTAATTTTGACTTTTATTATCTCTTCGGCTTTTCTGAGAGAGAACTGGGAATCAAAGACTGTTTCCGAGAGAATTTTTTCGGTATCACCTTTTAAAACCTGAAGCAGTTCTTTTGTTTTGCCCAGGACAGATTTACCTTTAAGAGAATAAAACCCGCCCGGGGAAAACAAAACACTTTGCTCCCAGTCGTCAATAAAATTAGATATTTCAAGTATTTTTGCGAGGTCAAAAACAGATGAGTGTTCGCCTTCAGCCTGTGATTTTATGATATTTTCCATTGTTCGTTCCTTTTATAATACTATTTCACCATTCATTTTTTCTTCAAACTTCTTTGCGCCGTTAATCATTCCCTGCCCGAGAAGTGAAATAGCCATATTTTTCATATTATTTTTTGCGTTAGAGATATATAAATCAGCCCTGTCATCGTACATTTTGGCAGCGAGAAGTTGTTTTTGGGCATTTTCCTCTCCCTTTTTTAAGATATTCAGGGCATCGAGCTCACCCGAGAGCGAGACTGTGTCGATTAAATCGAGCGCCGTTCCCGAATTAAGGTCAATATTTCCCGAGGCTATGGAAGTTTTCAGAGAAGAAATACCCTGAAGGGTTTTAAGTCTTTGAAGTCTTGCTTCTTCAAGAGCCTCCTGACGTTCGAGCATAGCATTCTGCCTTGCTATTTCGGCATTCTGCTTTGCTGCGTTTGCATTTTCTTCAGCCTGAACATTCTGAACCTTAATCGTCTGCACGACTGAATAAATATTAAACAAACCCTCAAAAAACGAGGAAAAGGTTGAAAAGGATGAAGATAGAGGTGTTGAATCTACAACGCACATGATTTACTCCTTACAGTTTTATATTTGATTAGATTTCATACAATTAAAATTACAAAATTTCACTCTGCAAACCCCAAATGAACTTTTTTAAATAAAATGCGTTATAATAAATATGATGATGTCGTCAATGAAAAAAGTTTTGATTTTAATGTTAATATTTTTCTTTTCAATGCCTGTTATGAGCATGCCTGTTTACTATCGTAGCGACGGAAAAATTATCAGCATTGGCGATATGAGAGTAAATTATTCAAACGGGCGTATTAGTGATATTGGCGATTTACATGTTTACTATCGTAGCGACGGAAAAATTATCAGCATTGGCAATATGAGAGTAAATTATTCAAACGAGCGTATTAGTGATATTGGCGATTTGCATGTTTACTATCGTAGCGACGGAAAAATTATCAGCATTGGCAATATGAGAGTAAATTATTCAAACGGGCGTATTAGTGATATTGGCGATTAAATAAAATTACAAATTTTCTTGAATATATTTTAATTTTGTTTTAACTTTTTCTTTTGCGCCGATAATATTATGCGAACTCGATATTATTAAATATTTTCCATTAATTCCTATACTATCAAGCAGGTATGTTAGGCACTGCCTGACATTTTATAATTTTTTAAAATCTTGTCTTTTGTATCTTCATTATTTATAATAATTGATTATGAAACGAATTATTGTATTTTTTATTTTTCTATTATTATTTTTTGTTGCTTGTTTTATCCAAAAATCTATTTATGATAACAAAATTCAGCTGCTCAATACTGAGTTAAACAATATCAAAGAAGAAAACAAGTTTATAAGTGATGTAAATAATAAAATATTAAACAATACTAGCCCCATAGATAGAAATGAAAAAGAATGTTTAGAGAAAGCCGTTTCTACTTCTGAATCTTTAGAATGTATTAATAAATCATTAAAAGAATGGGATAGTGAAATTGAAAAATACCTTGGTTTATTAAAACAATCAATGACAAATGAAGAATATAAACAAATTCAGACAAATCAGGATTTATGGATAACCCAAAATAAAAGTAACAATGAAATCATAACCCAATTTGTTTTTAACCATGGCGGTACAATGTATTATCAAATTGCGTCTGATTATTATGTTCAGGACAAAAAACAACGTGCTGAATTTTTAAAAGCCATTTATAACACATATAATAATGAATTGTAAACATCAATCTTTATTAGCAGGTAGGTCAGGCACCGCCTGACATTAAATAATTTCAACAAATACTATTAACTTGACCAAAAAATATTCAATAATTTATAATATTCTTATGAAAAAGCTTTTTATTATTTGTTTATTTTTAATTTTTGCTAATTTTCAAATGTGTTTAGGAAATTCCATATACAATTATGCAGACACAATGTCATTTGACGAATATTTAAATATAAAAAAATCACGTAAAGATTGGAAAACTCTTAAATTAAACGAAAATGGCGATGTTATCTTTAAAAATAGAATCATATTAACTAGCAACGGACTACCATTAAATGAAAATACCGCATATACAACTACTGAATTAAAAATTTTATTTGGTGCGCAAGGTATAAAGCCAAGAAAGGGCTGCAATCCTAAAAACATTAAAAAAAATGGTACTTTAGGATGCTATATTGATAATCCTGATGAATAATTATTATCTGTTAAATTGGACTCAAAAACATTTTCTTTTCTTCTTGCCGCCTTTTTATTAATCCATCTACTTTTCTTCCATTTTTGTAAATCCATTTATCAAATTCATTGGCGGCACCTTGTTTGTCACCATTATTTAATTTCTTTAATAATGTGGAATTTTTAAAAGCAGTTGGACCTATATTGTATATAAAACTTGTTAGTGCAACTTTTTCATTATCATTTAGTGGTACAGTAACATATTTTAATGGCTTACTATATTTACTAAAATCTTGTTTGAATAATTTCTCAGCCTCTTCTCTTGTTATAGTGTCGCCTTCTTTTACTCCTTCTGTATGTCCATATCCTATTGTTAATACATCATCCTTTAAAGGTCTTTTTGCAACAGGAATAAAACCTTCTGCACCAGTTATAAATATTCTGGTTTTTTCCCAAGTAGCATCAGTAAATTTTGTATTATCTACTGATTCAAACTTTTTATGTGGAGTTGTTTCTTCAGGAACACTCATTTCAATTTTTCCTTTTAATATATTCCCGGCCCCGCCTGTCATTGTTCCTTTATCCTGCATTGATGAAAACAAAATTGCGGCACGGTTGTTGAATTGTATTTCTCTTTCAAGTGCATCTTTTAAAAGTTTGTTTTCCTGTTTAAGCAAATTGTTTTCCGCATTTTGAGAAAGAAACTCTCTGTCGGCAATTGTAGGTTGTTGATTTTGTAAATTTACCCGAGGTCTTATATCCTCAAAAGAAGGATATTTTGAAGTTCTGATTTGACTTTCCTCTGACATTGAAGGATACATCACATTTGCAATTTCTTCATAATTCTTCTTTGGCTCAAACCTTCTTGTTGTCATTTCAATTTGTTCGGTCTGCTCGGGCGCTTTTAGTCCGTTAGAGTTTGAATATTGCCGGTTTATATAATCGACATTTCCCTTAGGAAATCTTTGTGTAGTACTTACATTCCCTCTCGCAACACCATTTCTTCCCTGAACATCAAAGCCGTATAAATCAGAATATTTCAAATTTCGGTTTATTGGCTGACCTCCAAGCCCCAAAGATTTTATATCAGAATTGACACCACCCAAACCCGTATTGTTATTTTGGGTTATATCATCAGTATTGATATTTGCAAAATCTGAAACGACCTCAGCAGTGTTGATAGCGACCTGACCTGCAATTTCACCTGCAGCCTGTCCCGCACTTTTCAAAATTTCACCCAAAGCTTGTCCGATACCTCTGACGACTTCAACACCTCCCTGAAGAACGACCTCTGCTACCATATTATTTTACCTTTCTTTCATTACGTTTTTATCACTCACCCCGAAATTTTATAGAAAAATTCAAAGCCTTCGGGCACTTCTATTCCGTTCGGGCGGGGGGTATCAAATCTGAAGCCCAGCATTTTGAGCCATTTTTTGGCGCTATGGTTTGTTTTATAGATGAAATTATAGAGAATTAAATATTCCTTTTCTGCCTTATTTATCTCTTCTGAGAGGTTTTTAATCAGAGAAAGTTTGTGATATTTAACCTCCTCGGTTGAAAGAAGCCAGACACAAGCTATCCCCGAATTTTTACCGCCGACACCCCAGACTCCGCCCATAACAACGGGGTTATCACTCACACCAAGAAGGACATAAAAATCGGTATTCATAATATTTTTGAGGGTTTCATCTCTCCACTCTTCACCCCAGAGCGCTTTTAATTCTTCTAAATCTTCACTTCTGAGATGAGAGAGAATGTATTCAACATCCTTCAGATTTTTTTGTTTTTTTCTTAGCATATCTGAACCTTGTCTGTCCCAAAAACGTTTTATCTATTGTTAAGAAATAATCATACATATCTTTAAAACTCAAAAAAAATGTTTTATACTGTAAAAAAGGTGATTTATGTTAAAGAGATTAGTTTTATTATTATCAGTTCTTTTAATCTGTCCGCTTTGCTTTGCAGGTCAGCCAGTCAATGCAACAATTTCACCTGTTCAAAATAATAATGTTTATCCAAAATATCCTCAAGAACTCTTAATTAATTACAATAAAGAATATCTTGATTATTATTTTTCTCTGCCGGAAGAATCGAGAACAAATGACGATTTAAACAGATTTGGTCTATATGATTCAAAAAGCATTTCTTGTTTCAATTCTCAATATAAACCCACCTCAACAATTTATCCTTTAGTTCCGGAATGGCAGTTAAAACAAGCCGAATATTATTTCAACGAGGGGCTTAAAATGGAAGAAAGAGAAAGAAAAGCAAGATTTCAATAATCTTACTTTATCTTAAACTCTGTCAGAGATATTGAATATTCAATATCCTTTACTGCGTTTTCAATAAAAGAATATTTATCTATTGAAACAAGCAGTAGGTCGTGTTTGACAACACGACAATCAACAGGTAGGTTGGGTTCGTAGTTTTTTTTGTGAACCCAACATATTTTTCATTTTGTTTAATTTGTCGTGTTCAATAAATATCAACGAACACGACCTACGGACTGAGCATAATAACCTTAAAATCAATTCTCAACACTCACATCCGCCGAAACAGAGGTTATCGTCAAAGGAAAAGGATGAGGTTGTTTTATGTGAATACGAACCTCATCCGTGTAGTTGGAAAATGAATAGGAATTTATATTTCCGGTGTATAGATAGTTTGTATCCTGAATACTTTCAATAGTTCTGAGGTTTATTTCAACATCTCCGTCAGTACCTATAAGCCTGAAGGTTTCTCTCGATTTTTCAACCGAAATAGAGATATTATTTGCAATTTTCAAGAGCCCGTGGGTATTTTCCCCTTCAATATTAAGAGTTTCCATCTCAAACTCATAAGGAAGCCCGACTGTTATCTTTGAAGCCGCGAGCGGAATTGATACAGAGCCGTTTTCGACCGTTACCCCTTCCACAAGTCCGCCGTCAGCGAGGATATTAACCTTTTCCCCTTCAAGATGAGAAAGCCCCGAAACAGTCGTGACAGGCGAGCCCGAATACTGAAGCGAGCAGTCGAGAAAAACTCCATCCTCAGTCTCTGAAACCATTCTTGAAGCCATTCTCTCAATAAACCGTTTTGTCTGGTTATTAATCGTTCGTCTCACGACAAAATAGGGAACATCTTCATTATTTTCCCTCACAACGGCAACCGATTCAAACGCACCCTTCGTCTCATGCCTGCTCCAGCCGCAAACTTCCTGCTTTTTATTGTAGGTTAAGGCATTAACCGTTCCGTCAGACATAACGCACCACAAAATCCGATAGGGTTCTTTCGCATAAGCCATATCGACAATTTGTTTCCCCTCAAACAGGTGGTTTGCAAAAATTGTGAGCTCATCGCCGTCATAACTGTCCGAAACATAAGTATATCCTAAATCTCTGACTATGTTTCCACCCGACTGCACAAATAAAATCATATTCCCTGAAACAACAGGCGCAATATGAGAACATCCGTAAAAACTCTGGGGAAACGCACTCAGATTGGAAGATGCGCTGAAAGTTCCGTCAGAGCCGTTTACCTTCCACTCTCCGCCCGAGGTAAGCAAAATCAAATCGTTCAGGGCAACAATATGCCTGATTTCATTAACCTCTCTCTCTGAAAGAGTAATATTTATACTGTCAGAAGCATTCAGCGGTCTAGAAATATTAAAGTTATTGTTTGTCGAGGTCTGAGAAGCAACAAGTGTCTGAGGGCTGTTTTTAAGGCAGGCATAGACCTTTCTTTGCTGAAAATAGTTTACGCACGCGGGGTTGTTATTGTTATCAAACGGATTTTGGGCTATCGGTGCGGTCGCAGTTAAATCAGGTTCTATTTTATCATCGACAAAAGTTGTCGTTGCGGTTGTACCGACATAGGCAAAAATTCCGTTTACACTCCTGTAAACATTATACTCACAGGCATCTGAAACCGCATTAAAGGTAACGGTAATATATTCACCCGTACCCCACGCAGACTCCATTTCCCCCGTAACACTGACTTCACTTGAGCGCTCTGATTCTTCATAAGTCTCATTTTTAACGGCTGTTACAAGATAGGTATAAGTCTTTGGATTAGCACTTCCTCCGGTCCAGCTTGCGCTGACGTTTTCGGGCGCGCTAATCTGAGAAGAAAAAGTTATATCCGACAAAGTCCAGTTATAGTGCGAAAGTCTTGAAAGCTCTTTTGCGCAGTAATCGTTTGAGCAAATCGTCAGGACATCGGCGTTCTGGGCATATTTAAGCGAAAAAAGACTGTCCTCAAGGTATGCGGTGGTAATTTCAACGGGAAGCCCCCTCAGAAGCGGATCGGAATAGTCATCGGGGTAAATTATCCTTCCCCCGTCTTTTATAAACCTGGCATATTTATCCCCGAGCTCAATAATATAAGTCTGTTCGGTATTAAACGAAAACGGGATAATTCTGACTTGTGACGAGGAATCTTTAACCTCGCATACAAGCTCGAGCCCGCTCCTGTTTGAAACACACCCTTCTGTCCTCACAAACCCGTTTTTTAAGGTTCTCAGTCCGACAGAATACTTAACCAAATCATTTCTTGAATACAGAGAGGGTGATAATTCCCCGCCCGTAAAGGATTTTTGTGTTACTCTTGTCATAAAAACAGAACCTTTCTTTTATCGGTTTAACAAAAAAAATTATTTTCCCCGTTTAAGTTTTATAAAAAATATGGTAAAATAAGTTATAGAAGCTAATATAGGACAGACAAATGAAACGAATTTTATTTTTGCTGACTTTAAGCGCAATATTTCTTACCCCTGATGCCTTTGCACTAGACCAGACCAAAGGCTATTGTATGGAATACGTCAACGATTCCTGTGTAAAAGTCAGGTATTGCCATTACAAAAACACCAACGGCTGCAACGGTTATGAGGTCTGCGACCTTGAAAATGACAAATATGCCTGCTATATGGAAGATGACGAAAAGCACAACATAACCTACAGAACGCAGGACTATGTCAATTCCCAAATTCTGCAAAAGCATACCCCGTATTATACAGATAAGGTCGTGGATAAAGTCGAAAGAATGAAAATGAGCGATACGATGTATCCCGATCCCGAAAAATCAAGATATATGAAAAAAGCGGAAAATACTCAGACGGAAATGCCCAAAAACTACTTTAAGGCAACTGATTACGGTTCTTTTGTCCAGTACCAGGGACCTCCGAGACGTGACATCGCTGTTCATTACAAACAGCCCTATACCTCTGCCAGCAGAATACACCATAAAATGTACTGGCATACTTATGTAAATCCGACTCCGTAAGCTATCTTAACTCCATCCACTTATTATCCTCTTTTGTCTCAAGAAACCCTTCCTGAGCATTTAAAACCTTTGCGCGCTTTAAAATGGCATTGTAAACACTAAGGCAGTCATTCTGAAGCGCTCTGTTTGCGCTGATTGAGGGCGCAGCAAGAAACGCAAGATACCACGACAGCGCCATGGCAAACTCAACAGGGAAAAAGTTTTCATTCGTGATAACCTTTGTATATCTGAGTATTGCAGGCGAAACATTCGTGGTTATTACCTTCTGGAAGGTCGGAGTTGCAGAAACCTCAAACTCGATTATCCTCTCAGAATACCCGTCAATCAGCTCTCTTGCGAACAAACAATCGTTAGGATAGTCATATTCATAGAGAAAATGAGGGTTTTGAGGAACATTCCCCGTAGGTGTCAATTCTCTGTATGCATTGGCAAAATTCCAGTCAAAGTCCTTCAGCACTTCATCTCTTGCGCTTTCATAATATTCGTTCAGAATGACGGTGTTTCTGTCCGTCTGCTGTGCACTCTGAAGGCTCTGGCTTATCCTTAAATTCTTCAGTGCAATATTAAAAATCTTGGCTTTTGTATAGTTCATCTGTTCTGACCTTTAAAGAAAACCGGCTCTCAAAGAGAGCCGGGTGTACATAGTTGCAGCAAATAATGAATGGTTAAATTCTACGCATGATGCTCCTGGTGTCCTGCGACAATACCGGCAAGAATTTTGCCGGTTGTCGGCGCAGTACCTGTCACATCATAATATAATCTGACAAACCCTAAGTTGCCTTTAGGGAGGAAAATCAAAGAAGATTGCGCCCCTTTCGTGAGGTTTGCCAAAAGTATTGTCTGCGATGCCAGGGTTACGGGAGTTGTAAAAGCGGCATCAGTTGCCGTCTGCACCTTGATTTCAAGTGAAGTAAGGTTATTAAATGCTTCCGTTACCTGAATAAAAATCGGTATGGGAGTTGCACTCGCAAACTCACCTGAACCTAATTCAACAATGTTTGTTGAAGCAGCATCGGCTGTAACAGCCTGGTTATTTGAAAATAGTGCCTGTTCATCTAATATCATTTTCAATTTTCCTTTCTATGAAACCTGAGCTTCCGTATTGAGAATTTGGTCACATTCTCTTATAGGAATGTTTTTATAGTGAAGTACATTCTCATTCAGATACTCTTTTACCGTAAAGTTGACATTGTTCTTTGCTCTGATTTGGGCTTCAAAATACATCAGCGCGGTAGAGTTGCAGTAAATAACCGTTCTGCCTGTTTTTGAATAACGTTTAATTCTGTAGTATGCCTGGTTCATAAGGCTTTCAATATCGGCAGCGGAAACACCCGCAAGGTCAGAAACATCTATATTCGCAATTCTGCAGGTAGAGCGCCAGTCACGGACAGACAAGCCGACATCCATTTTATAGTGGTCCTGATAAACCTTTCTCTTTCCGCCTGCGGAGTCTGTTTCAGTCATAACACCGTCATCTCTGTGCTGAACACCTGCCTGAGAGCCCTGAGGATAGATTAAAGAGGTATGCTGGTCGCCCCAGGTAACAAACCAGATAGAAGTGTTATCTGTTCCGGAACCGCCCGCATCGATAATGTTATAACCGATTTTCTTGTCATCATTTGATTTTTTGCCGTATCTGACCGCTAAACCGTCAAAGGCAGCCGCGTTGTCCTTAATACTTCCATAAAAAATGGTGTCCTGAAGCTTCTGGTTCATCGCCTCAATAAATGCCGAGGACTCTGACAGTCTGAAGAGCTTAGGGTTTTCAGCCTTATCCACCAAATCAACATCAACAATGGAATAGGTTTCAAGCATACCCGTTACATCTTTAACCTGTGTGGTAACAGATTTTGAAGGGGGCACAAAGCCATAGAGCTTTCTGAAGGTTGCACTCGGAAGCCCGCTTCTGATAGTTGTGATGTGGTTAGTTCCGTCATTGCACTGAAGAGCATTCGCGTCCTGCAAAAGCTCGTTTGTTTCCGACATCATTTCGATAATTTCTGCGGCAGTTTTACCATTTTCGGTACGTTTAAAGGAATCTGCCAAATTTAAGTAAGTAGAGCCTAAAGTAGCCATTAAATTCTCCTTTCGTTAGTTCTTATTGCATACTCGGGAAAAGAATATCTTCCCTTGCCTCTCTGACAGGCTGTGCAAAGGCTGAAGGACGGATTTTATCAGAGTCCATCTGCCTGCCGATTTCAAGAAACATTTTGACGATTTTGGGGTGATAGTTAAGCCCTGAGCGTGAAAGCAGGGTTTGTACCTCATCATCGGCAAATTTCTCATAGGCAATATTTGCAACCTTCAGAGAAGAATCGAGATTTTTTCCGCCGATTTCTTTATCGTTTCTGAGCATTTCTTTATAGCTTTCGATTTGACTCTGGGTAGTTGTGCTGAGCGCCTTCGCAAAATTATCTCGCGTCTGCTTTGTCAGTCTGACGGCCATTGTCATAAGCTCATTTGCCCCTTTTTGCGATAAATCGTATTTCGCGGCAAGTTCGTTAAAATCCTTGAGTAAATTTTCATCGTATTCCATATCAGCGCCAAGCTCTATGTCTTTGTAGTCGTAGGCTTCAGGGCGACCGAAATAGCCCCCGTCTTTCGGCAATTCAGCTTCATTTGGCTGCTGAGCGGAGATTGGTTGTTGTTCTTCTTCCATAAAAAATCCTTTCTCTTTAACTTATTCCTAGTCTTTGCAGGAGTTCGGCACCGTAGGCATCCGAGCCTGCTATGTTTTTTATTATTTCAGAGCCTTTTTTAATTTCTTCTATCTGCTCTGCTCTTTGGGTTTCCTCCTTCTGAGCCTGCTTTAATCTCTCAAGTTCTGTGTCTGAGATTAACTGCTCGGGCGAAATATTTGCGAAATCGGCATAATCGTCTATTATCTTTGAAGCATTGAGCTTCATCGAAAGCGATTTATCAAGTGTCTGGGCAAGGTTAATCGTGAAGGTGGTAAATCTCTCCATAGCGGAAATTTTGACCGCCTTTTGCGCCTGCGCCAGGGTAGAAACGAACTCAATTTCGAGATTTCTGCCTTTTATTGCCTCGGGAGGTTCGGGCAGGACAGAATTTTTCATACATTCAGCGAAGAGCCAGCCTATAATCCGGTTCAGTCCGTTGTGTATCTGCTCTAAAAGTGGCGAGAGAAGTACCATCTTTTCTTCCTTGAGCTCGTTTACCTCGGTCGCCGTTCTTGAACGTTCGGCAGTGTTTAAAATCATTGCAAATAAATCGTTATAAAATATCTCTTTTATTGAACTTTTGAGCTTTTCAATAATAGAATCGACTTCTAAAACACGAGGATTAACTTCATAAATAGGACTTAACCCGCGCCCATTCTCGTCCTCCTCGATGAAAGCAGCAGGAGCATCAATCATTTTCTTGTTTTTTAAGCTGGCAGGTCCTTTATAAGTCGGACTTATCATCTTTTTGACCGCTTTAGCTTCATCAATGACCATGCTCATAAGCTGCTTAACATCGGGAAGGGCATTAATCCCGGGGCAATCAGAGGGATAGACATCTTCCCCGTTGACTTCGGCTTCAAAAACGGCATAGGGGAATTTATCAAAACCGCTTGCCGAAAGAAATTTTCCGTCTTTTGAGTTTTGCTCATAATAAACGGAAATAAACTTTTTGTCCTTTGCCCAGGGGGAAGACGGGTTATAATCTTTATTCGGTTCAACGAAGTGGACTATTTCAAACATTTCTTCAAATCTGTTTGAAGCTATCGCCTGCTTTATATCGTCAGAGACATTTTCCTGCCCGAAGGTATTATAAATATTCTTCGCGCTGTCCATATACACTCTTGCTATGGTATCAACAGTGCCTTTTTCATCTTTTGCAATTCTGTATGAGCCGACAGGAAGGAGGTAGCAGCGAAAAACAGAGTTTTCGTCAGGCGAAAGTGCGACAACGGAAATTCCGAAAACCCCGATTTGCTTATAGACAGAGGGTAAAATGCGGTAGAGATTTGAGGAATTAAAAATATCCCTCATAATCTTTTCCACTTTTGCGCACCAGGTACGGACTGTAAAGGAGGGTTCATGTTCAAAACTTCTGACTTTAACCTTAAACCAGTTTGTCGCAGGGCTTGTAGCTCCCGACATCATGCCGGAGGAAAAATTCCTGAGAGCGATAAGCGGAGTTGAATCCTTAATCTTTTTATTTTTTGCAGGAGCTTTGTTGACGTTCCTTGCAAGAAATCTCACACTTCTCGGGAGGAAATAATCCGCCAGATCCTGCCAGTCGGGTTTTATAGCAAGGTAGGCATCCTCGAGTTCAGCAAGACGGGCGTTAAAATACTGTTTTGTATAAGAAGATTTTTCCATGCCGTTATTCTCCAAGAAGTTTCTTTTTCTCGGAGGATGGTTCATCCGTCAATCCCAGAGCGGATGTCCTGGTATTTTCAGATACAATTCCGCCAAGATTTCTTCTGATGTCTTTTGAACCTTTTGTTGCATTTGCGTTCGCCTGAACCGCATTTTTAATAACTTCGGAAGAGGTCGTAATCGTTGTTACTTTTGGTGTTGAGCACATAATGTTTCCTTTCAAAAATTTGAATTTAAAAAAATTTACAAAGCAAAAAAAGAGGGGCAATTTTGAAAAAATAAAATACTTTATTAATACATAAGAGAATCAACAAAAACAAAAACAAAAGTTCTTTCAGCGACTGCAGACGAACGGAAGGAGAAAAAGGGGATAGGTCTGAAAGACAGGAATCAAGACAATTTGAAAGAGGAGGGTCACAGATTTTTCAAAAAGGAACTGATTTTATCAGTTCCTTTTTTGCATGAAAAAACTTCCTAAAATTTTTAGTCCCGCAATATATGATTTTGTAAATTTTTATAAAAATGACTAAAAAAAACAATGATAAATTTATATATTACAAGGATAATAAATGGTGAAAGGAATGTATAAAATATGTTTGTAAACCCTGTAAGATTAGAGAGCAAAGCTACCCCAAGTATGAAAAGAAGTTATAAGGGCTACAGAGAAATAAACGAGCCCCTTGTTGATAATACCCGTAAACTCTCAAAAGTATTAGTTGCGCTGGGAGTTATAATGACCGCAGGTATCGGCATCGGTATGGCAGCAACAAAACGAAATGCAAAACAGGCTGAAAAAATAATAGTTCAGGCAGGAAATGATATTTCAGACGTTGCCTCATCATCTAAAACCGCGGCAAAAGCCATAGAAGTCGTTCAGGAGGTTACCGAAAACCTCCAGAATAAAGTTTCGGGAACAATTCAGGAGGTTGCCGAAGATACTCAAAACAAGGTTGCAGTCAAAGTAACAGAAACCGTTGACGTCAAACCCGAAAAAATTCAGGATACTCTTGAAGATGCCTTTGAAGAATTTCAAAAGAGTATAAATGAAACCTCCCAAAATGCAACAGAGAAAACTAAAAAAGCCTCTGCAGACCTTTTTGAAGATTTTGAATTTACAATAGAAAAAAAGTCTGATGACAGAGCAGTTCGGGAAATAAGAGAAAGAATGTCAAACGAGTTCAGTGAAAAAGTAGCTCAGGCGACAGACGAATATCAATACAGGATAAACAACGGTCTCAGGCTCTCTGACAGAGTTAAAGCCCTTAAAGACAGCGGTGCTGAGAGGGAAGCAAATATTGCGGTTTCAAAAATGAGAAGCCTTCAGCTTAATACCCTTTCAAATAATCAGATAAATGCGCTAAGCGATGAAACTCTTGAGCATCTTTTATTCAGTCCTGCCCACGCAAAAGGGAAATTAAGGAACATGAAATTCCTGAAATCACTTACCCCCGAACAATTAATAAGGATACAGACGGACAAACACAGATTATATGCGCTTTATGAAGTTATCGAAAGTGATACGAAAGGATATGGTCTTGACTGTATGATTAATTCGCTGAGAAACTTTTAATCAGCCGTAAGGATCAAAATCGCTCTCTAAAAAGACCGTTCCTTCGCTTTCGCGGTAAATGAGATAGGAATAATAGTTTATTGCGTAAATACCCATCATCAGACTGTCCGCAAAATCGGGACTTTCGCCATGCTCTGATTTTATATCCCTTTTCGCTTCAATAAAGATTTTCCCGTCAGGTCTGTAGGTCTTTTTGAGGTATTCGAGCTGGCTTATGACTTCCGTGGAAGTAATTTTGAGCCAGCCGTTATCAATATATTCCTTTAAGGTCATATACCCGTCAGCTCTTTGGTTTGTTGCGTTTTCCCGTTTGCTCTGCCCTGCTCCATTGAACTTTATGGCATTTTTTATTATGTTTTTTATACTCACATAAATAGGATAGCCGAGCCCGTCAGCATCTAAAATCAGGAGTTCGGGCTTGATTTCAGAGTACATCGAAATGATTTTTCCCTTTGTTATATCGGTATCGGGTTCGGACCAGCCGACCTGTTTTGTTAATTCCCAGGCATTTTCGCCTCTTGCTTCAATAACGGAGGCAACGCACAAATCACCGCCTGCACCCGCCAAATCAACCGATAAACAGGAAATTTCCCTGTGGTTTGATAGCGGAAAAACGAGTTTTTGGGCTTTATCGAGTTTAGAAGAAGAAAACAAAAATTCGCTTGAGGACTCTTTGGGGTTTCCTTCCCAGATGTGTTCATAATCCCCGGGGCTTCTTAATTTGCATCTTCTAGCCTCATCAATAAGCTTCTCGGGGCAGTGTTTATTGTCATAATAGTTGATTTTAATATGAAGGCAGTCATCTCTTGTTATGAACTCAGAATAAACGGCATCCTTTCTGACAAACCTGTTCATAGAAAAGAGCACTATCGAATTTTTTCTTCTTATGGTCGGAATAATGACATCAAGCGTTGACTTGGTAATCGCCTGCGCTTCATCTATCCAGAGAACGTCAATTCCTTCAAGCCCCTTAATATTAACCTTGCCCTGCTCACGAAAGCCTTTAAAGATAATATCAGAGCCTGTTATATTATGGTAAATTTTCGTTGACATAACCGTAAAATTGAGGGAATATTCCTCAATCAAATCAACAAAAATTTTATAGACACTGTCAGAGATAGTCATCTGAATTTCGCGCCCGCAGCAGATATGCACCTTCCTCTGTTCTGCGAGCCAAAGTAAAATCCTTGCTATACTTTGTGATTTGCCACCACCTCTTCCCCCTTCAATTAAAAAATAGTTATAATCATTGATATTTTTGATAACACTAAGCATTTTTAAGGGTAAATCAAGTATTTCAGGCAGTTCAATCATAGTCTCACTCAGAATTATTAACGTCCTCTCCGACCTTCGGCTTTATTGTCGTGCCGTCAATTTTAACCGCACCCATTTTGTTTAGTGTTGTTTTCCCTTCCGTTTTATCGGAATACAAACCGCAGAGTTTTCCTTTAAGTTCCTCCGCCTTGAGAAAAACGGAAATATCGGGGTTGAGCTCGTCATCCTTTCCTTTTCTGTTCAGCGCAAGCTCCTGCACAGTTTCAAGATTATCAAAAGAATCCTGCTTGGAATATTTGACCGTATTATCACTTTTTTTCTTTTTACGAGGCATTCTGAATAACCTTAACTAACTTTTTTACTCCGTTAAAATCAACCGCAAACTGTTTTATATTGCCGCTCTTGTCCTGTTCGTTTACACCGTAGATGAAGGAAGAGTTGCTCTTTGTTCCGAATTTAATTATTTCCTCTTCTCTCCACTCCCCGTTTTCAATCGAATTGATAAACTGAAAAGTCTTTTTCCGCTTTGGACGTATTCTCTCAAACTCCTGTTTTATAAGAGAATACTGGGTTAATTCCGCAACAAGCGAATTACAGTTCGGACAAATCAAAATTTCAAGTTTCCTGTCTGTATAATTAAAACTATCCGCAGGAATAATCACCCTCGATGGCGTATGATACGCACCACAGCAATAAATCACGCACTCTCTCCCCCGACTTAGCGAATTTAGTCACCTCTTCAAACAAAATTGTTTTACTAAAGTCTTAATTCAAATCTTGATTTTAATATAACACAATTTATTTCTAAACGATATATCTTTTAGAAATATATTTACAAAAGTTTATATTCATATACTTTGCCCTTACGGGAAAACCCTCACCCCAACCCTCTGTCTTGAAATTTCTTCATGCTCAAGCAGTCGTCCTTTTTGGACTTCGTCCACATCGGACTTTTGCTTTCGCTACCCGAGTTTCACTCGTCCGAAATTTCGCTCCCAAAGGAGAGGGAGAACACTGATTTTATATTTCAAAATGTAAAATAATATAAGGTTTTGACCGAAAAATAGCGAATATTTTCCTGTTCGGGTTTTAAAGCAGACAGTCAAGGAATTGTTAGCAAAGAGAAGTCAGATGAGTATGAAAATTTTACCTGTTACTCCGTTAAAGCTTCAGAGGACGGAACAACCAAAGATTAAAGCATCCGAAAACAAACAAATCTCGAATTTCGGTTTAAACACTCTTCCCTCAGGGTTTTTAGGGAAGGATTTATTGTCGTTTAAAGCAAGAAGATTTTATGACACTGTAAAAGAAAACTACTACAAATTAGGGGAAGGATTTCACCCCGACAAATTTCAGGTGGAAGCAGGTCAGCATCTGAACAACGATAAGAGTGTTCTTGTTACCGCGCCTACGGGAACAGGCAAGACTGCCATTGCGCACTATGCCGTTTCAAAGAATATGAACGAAGGGAAAAAGACCTTCTATACAACCCCCTTAAAGGCACTCAGCAACCAAAAATACAGGGAATTTCAGGAGGTCTGGGGTAAAGACAATGTCGGAATTTTGACGGGGGACAGAAAAGAAAACCCCGATGCGCCCATCCTCATTATGACCACCGAAGTTTTCAGAAATATGGCAATGTCAAGATACTTCGGGCAGAAGGCAGATTTAATGGACAACCTCGGAACGGTTATTTTCGATGAATTTCACTACCTTGGCGACTATTCAAGAGGACCTGTCTGGGAAGAATCGGTTATTTTTACCCCGAAGGATGTTCAAACCCTTGCTCTCAGTGCAACCGTAGGCAACCCGGAAAAACTGACCGACTGGCTCAATTCACTTCAGAATAAGAAAAGTGAGCTCGTCTATGTACCGCCCGAAAACAGGCACGTTCCTCTTGAATTTAAGACTTTTCAGACAAATAACCTGAATATTCAAAAGAAAATGGTTGACAAAAACCCTCGTTCGCTCGAAGTAAAAGCAATGATGAGGGGCGCTTTTCAGGATAACCCCGAGGAAATCGATTTTAAAAATATTACTTCTCTCTTAAAAAACAAAAACCAACTCCCCTCGATTTACTTTGTTTTTAGCCGAAAAAACTCTTTTTCGCTCGTTGAATACCTCGGCAAAAAAGGGGAAGATTTGACTTCTGACGATGAAAAGAGCGAAATCAGAAGTATTATGGAAAAATACCAGGCTAAAAACTTCTCTTCACTTGACACAAAAGCACTTTTAAACGGCTATGCCGTTCATAACGCAGGCATCCTGCCCGACCAGAAGGCGATGATAGAAGAACTTTTCCAGAAAAAACTCGTCAAGGTTGTTGTTGCAACCGAAACCCTCGGTGCAGGCATAAACATGCCGGCAAAAACAGTCGTTATTTCACAGTGCACAAAGCCTGCCGACAGAGAATCAATAAAGACAGAAGAAAAAGAGCCGTTTTACAAGAAATTTGACCGAAAAACAGACAGAACACAAAGGCAGGAAGAGCCCGAAAGAAAAGGGCACAAGAGAGTTTTGACCGCAAACGAATTTCACCAGATGGCAGGAAGGGCAGGCAGAAGGGGAATTGACGAAAGAGGATATGTCTATGTTATGCCGTCCTCTATCAAAGGAAAACAGGCATTTGACACACTGATTTCTTCACCCTCAGAGCCGATTTCAAGCAAACTGAACCCTGACTATGCTTTTCTTGCAAGTGTTTATGACTACGCGCAAAAGCCCGAAATGTTAAAGGAAATTCTCGATAAATCCTTCTATTCGTTCTCTTTAGGGGGCGACACCTCTCAAATCTATTCTGATGCAATGAAAAAGACTGATTTAATGGTAAAAAGAGGGTTTTTGAAGAATTATGATGACAAATTCTTTGAACCGACAGATAAAGGACATCTGCTCTCTGTTATAAAGGGCTATTCCCAGCTTCCTCTCTCAGAAGCCGTTTATAATAAATACTTTGATAAGCTCACTCCCGTTGCACTCGCTTCAGTTGTGGCTTCAATGGCAAACCCCGCGGACTCAAAGGAAACAGCTTACGGAGTTTCCGAAAATAACGGGAGCGCACCCACCTCAAAACTCGAAAACGGTGTTTCAGAGCTCTATTACAGAATGCTTAATTCCTTAAAAACAAATCTCTCTTATGTCGGGGATAAAAAATTCGGCGATTTTAAAGATATGCACGAAATTACGGAGTATTTAAACACAATAGAAGAGCCCGAAGAGGATTTGGAGGAAATAGCGCAAAAGAAGGCAAAATATAATTATAACCTCGATAAACTGATGAAATTGACCGAAAAATACCAGTCCTGGAGCCTTCAGAGTATCGCTAAATCGCTGAAAGAAGGCAAAACCGTTTCCGTTGATGCGATGAACGGCTGCTGGAAAAAGGTTCAGGAAAATATGAGAAAATATCAGGGAGCAGAAAGGATTGATTCAAGAATAGAACAACTGACCAGAAAACTCAGTTCACTTGATATGGACTCAAAGAAGGGCAAAGAAAAAAGAAAATTCAGGCTTGAAGCTCAGGACTTAAAATATGAAATCGAACTGCTTGAAACGATTAAGTATTTAGACGAACACCTGCCCTCCGAGATGAGCAAAGCGGATAAGTTTATCAAGGCAAACAACCTGAGCGCAACATCAGCACTTGCAAAGAAATACACCGATTTATTCGATACCGCATCACACTTAGAAGCACTTAAAGTTGCCGCTACAGGCTGCGAACAGCTCGAAAAATATTTTGAAAGCCACGATGTTAAAGAGGAAGATAAATATAATATGTCGATGGTGAAGGATACAATGGATAAAATGGTAAATTTGAGTGCGCAGATTTATTCTGATTCCGTAGCTTCAGGACTTCAGACAAAGCCTGACGGATACGGAAAAACCTCGATGCAGCTCGTTTATAACTTTGCGCAACTCAATAAAATCAACCCTGATTCAATGTCTAACTGGCACCAGGTTGTCGGCGACCTCGGGAATATAAACGAGAACTTTGATGAAGGTCAACTCTTCCGCTCGGTAACCCAGACCATAGACCTTCTGAGCCAGATTTCCGAAATGGCGACAGAAGGAAAACAGTTCGCACAAACACAGGAAGATAAACAATATTACTCTGAACTCAAAAATAATACGGCAGAAGCTATAAAATTACTGAATAAATACCCTGTTGTGTTTAATTAGATTTTGGGTTTTTATATTTTGGTTCAATGAAAATGTCGGGCTAAAGCCCGACATTTTCAATACAATTTACCAAGGATAATCATCCTTAATTTGCCAACCGTCTACCATAATAACTGCAGCACAACGACATCCGTCTGAATTTTTATGACATTTCCAATTTCCAGCTTCAAGCATTGTATCTCTGTCGTCACCATATCCTTCAGGAATAAATTTCCCTTCCAGATGAGGAGAGGAACTATTTTTAATAGTATAATAATAAAGAAAAATATCTCTACCTTCTTTGTTTGGTTTTTTATCTCCGTTAATATCAACCCAAACCTGATATCTGTTTATTGTTCCATTATTTATATGGCTCATAGTATAAGATGTTCCATCAGATAAATAAAAACGAACAAAGACAGAAGGATCATAAGTTTGTTCAGTACCGCTCAAATAATAATAAGTAGGATTCCAATTTGCTTCAGTTCTTGTACTCGCAGGTTTTGCAACATTCAGATAAGGGGTAATGTATTTATTAACAAAAACTTTTGTTGTTTCAGCAGTTATCTCATCAGATGTTTCCCAAGTTTTTATTTGTCCATAATCAGCAATAGCCCTGTTTGTTGTTTGAGCAAGAGAGGAATATGCTTTCTTTAATCTCGTTACAGTCTGTTCTTTTTGATATTTGGTTATCAAAGTCGGAACTGTTATTGCAGCAATAACACCGATTATTACAAGAGTAATTAATACTTCTGCGAGCGTAAATCCGTTTTTATAGGGGGGGGTAGAAATTAAACTTTTTTTATTAAATATCATACAAAAAAACCTCTCTTACCTAATATATTTATTATAATACCACATTTTTTTTAAAATTAACATATTAAAAATTCGACCATAACGTAGTGAGCCGTAATTGTTATGTTTTGTGACGATTAGTCCGCACTGTCTGAACAACATCGCTTTGTGTGAGTTTGCGGACTCTATACAAAACATTTACAAATTACGTGCGAACGGAGTTCAGGTCGAGAGTTTCTTTGCAACTTTCTTGTCGGCACAAGAAAGTTAGAAAAATTTTTTATAAATTCTTTTCTTATTTTACCAACTCTTCCTCAATAATTCTCGCTGCGCTATAGACGAGCATTGAACAGGGGCGGGTTTTGTAGTATTGTTCCGTTCTCTCTGAGGGAATATAGGAATATTGTTCTCCCTCTCCTAGGGAGAGGGTTGGGGTGAGGGTTGAACCCTGAGATTCTGAAACAAGTTCAGGGTGACATTCATCTTTTTTATTGCCATTTTTATCCAAACCCAACAACTCAGCGCAAATAATCGAACCGTTTTCTTCTTTAAACTTTTTCGCTAACTCCTGTATTAATTTATAATGCTGAGCCTTAATTTCCCCTGTCTCAGGCGAGGAATATCCTTTTAAAACTCCTGCAACCATAAACATTGCGCTGACTGCACCGCAGACCTCTCTCAGTTTCCCCATTCCTCCGCCAAAAGAGGAACTGAGTTTCATAGCCAAATCAAAATCCAAACCGATTAAATCGGAAAAAGCGCCCAGAGTAGCCTGGGCGCAATTATATCCTTGTTCAAATAGTTCCTTCGCTCTGTCAGCTCTTGAACCCATTGAAATCTCCTTATTTTGAAGCATTTTCAACGGCTACGGCAACCGCAACGGTAGCACCTACCATCGGGTTATTACCCATGCCGATGACACCCATCATCTCAACGTGGGCAGGAACAGAGCTTGAACCTGCGAACTGAGCATCTGAGTGCATTCTTCCCATTGTATCAGTCATACCGTAGGAAGCAGGGCCTGCCGCAACGTTGTCGGGGTGAAGTGTTCTTCCCGTTCCGCCGCCTGATGCTACAGAGAAGTATTTCTTGCCGTTTTCCGTGCACCATTTTTTATAAGTGCCTGCAACAGGATGCTGGAATCTTGTCGGGTTTGTTGAGTTACCGGTAATTGAAACATCAACACCCTCGTGAATCATAATAGCAACACCTTCTGAAACATCGTCGGCACCGTAAACTTTAACCTTTGCCTTTTCTCCGTCTGAGAATGGCTGTTCTTTTACGATATTGAGTTTGCCTGTCTTATAGTCATACTGAGTTTCAACAGATGTAAACCCATTGATTCTTGAAATAATATAAGCGGCATCCTTGCCAAGTCCGTTCAAGATAACTCTCAAAGGAGTTTTTCTGACCTTATTTGCGTTTCTTGCAATACCAATAGCACCTTCAGCAGCTGCGAAAGATTCGTGACCTGCCAAAAAGCAGAAGCATTGTGTTTCTTCCCTTAAAAGCATTGCAGCAAGGTTTCCATGCCCGAGACCGACTTTTCTCTGGTCACCGACCGAACCCGGAACTGCAAAAGCCTGCAAGCCCAAACCAATAGCTTCAGCTGCCTCGGCTGCGGTTTTGATGCCTTTTTTGAGTGCAATAGCGCAGCCTAATGTATAAGCCCAAACTGCGTTTTCAAACGCAATCGGCTGAATACCTTTAACGATTTGCTCAACATCGATACCCTTTGATAAACAAAGTTCTCTTGTTTCATCAATATTGTTGAAGCCATATTCTTTTAAAGTAATATTTAATTTTTCCTGTCTTCTGTCTTGTCCTTCAAATGTAGCCATTTTGTACTCTCCTATTCTTTTCTCGGATCAATGTACTTAACGGCTTCATCATATCTGCCGTATTTACCGATATTTTTCTCAAACGCATCCTTCGGCTCAACACCTTTTCTGATTTGCTCCATAACCTTGCCTAAGTGTACAAACTTATAGCCGATGATTTCGTTGTCTTTATCTAAACCTAAAGAAAGGATATACCCTTCTGCAAGTTCAAGATACCTCGGGCCTTTTTCTTTTGTTGAGAAAATAGTTCCGACCTGAGAGCGAAGTCCTTTGCCTAAATCCTCTAAGCCTGCGCCTATCGGAAGTCCGTTTTCAGAAAAAGCGGTTTGAGTTCTTCCGTAAACAATTTGAAGGAACAGTTCTCTCATTGCAACGTTAATAGCATCGCATACAAGGTCTGTGTTAAGTGCTTCGAGAAGAGTTTTTCCCGGGAGAATCTCTCCTGCCATAGCAGCAGAGTGTGTCATCCCTGAGCAGCCGATAGTTTCAACGAGTGCTTCCTGGATAATTCCGTTTTTAACGTTTAAAGTTAATTTGCATGTTCCCTGCTGGGGTGCACAGCAGCCACACCCATGTGTTAAGCCTGAAATATCCTTAATTTCTTTGCATTTTGTCCATTGTCCCTCTTGAGGAATAGGAGCAGGTTCACCCTTTACCCCTCTTTTTACGGGGCACATTTCCTGAACTTCTTTTGTTATTTGCATTTTTGCCTCCAATTATGTAATAAAAAATTATTTCGTTATAATGATGCAAAAAAATTGCACCCTACTCTACCAACAAAATAATTGTACTATAAACACAAATATTTTTTACTATTTTTACCCTGTTTACTCCCCCTTATCTGTAACAAATCCTTAATAATTATTTTCACAAAAAAGCAATTTATAAAAAAAATATAACTTTTATATAATACAGGGACATAAAGAGAAAAATACAAAGGACAAAACATGGCTATTATTGGGGCGAAAGATAAGATTGACAGAATGTTAGTGAAAAAGTATGCATCGGTTAAGATGGATAACTACGAATCCAACAAAATGGTAGATGCACAAAAGATGTTAGACACAATGAATGATTATGCCCAAATGCAACGGGATATGCTTACTCTATGTAATAAATTAAAGGGTGTTTGCGAAGGTGTTACCGCTAAATCAGCATTTTATATGCACTCTAAACCAAGAGCACCGAAGAAAGCATAAGTTTTGTCGTGTTTAACAACACGACCTACATTTTCTTGTTTTTAAAGTTGCGCTGAATATCTCTCTGCTGAGATTTTTTGGCAATATCTTCACGTTTATCGTAAAGTTTTTTACCTTTAGCAAGCGCTATTTCAACTTTTGCAAAACCTCTTTCTATAAAGACTGAAAGAGGAACTATCGTATATTTCTCTTTATTGACTTTTATCTGGAATTTTTCGATTTCTTTTTTCTTTAAAAGAAGTTTTCTAACCCGCTCAGGCTCGTGGTTATAAATATTTCCTTTGTCATAGGGGCTTATATGACAGCTATAAAGAAGTGCTTCGCCGTTTTCGATTTTAACGAAGCTGTCTTTTAAGTTTATTCCGCCCTGTCTGATTGATTTAATTTCAGTACCCGTCAAGACCATACCTGCGGTCAGTTTGTCGAAGATATGGTATTCGTGGAAGGCTTTTCTGTTTGTCGTAATTGTCTTGCCCATAGTAAAAATATTATATCATAAGAAAAAATTATCGCCTGCGGTAAACTATCAAATCCGCATTATCTTTTTTTCTTTCTGCCTCGGGAATTAAATCGTAATACTTGTTACTCGGAATAAACGCATCAATATAATACCCGAGTTCATCAAGCTGTTCAATGGGTGTCTGGCACTTCACAAGTGTCGGAATTGCATCTGAATCAATATTTATCGGGGAATATCTGTAATTCTGGTAAAAACACCCGACACCGTTTTCCCTGTCAAAATAAATCTTCAGCCCTGAAGGCAAAACTGCTGAATTTTCTTTTGAATTAAATTTTTTAATATAAGGTGAAATCTGGTGAAGAGTATGAACGATAATTGCGTCATAATCCCTCAGATTAATGCCTTTTAAATCCTCAAAATCAAGAAAATCTATTTTATACCCGTAAAGTCTTAATAAATCAACAGGAACGATATAATCACCATAGTTAGAAAAATATGCCGTTCTTTTTGGTTTTGTCTGAACAAGATACTTCCTCAGCCTGCAAAAATTCAGCTCGTCACCCGAATACGTAAGAACACTCGAACGCATTTTATCCCGAAGAATATGAATATTCGGGGTTTCACGAAACGCATTGAACATCTTCTTAACGTCTCTGTAGGGGCTCAGCTGGGAAACAAAAATCAGATAATAAGAAGCGACTACAATTAAAAGCCATTTATAAACATTTTTATATGATTTCAGATATGTAAACACCAAAACAGGCATGCTCATAACCGCAAACGTGGTTAAGTATCTTGAATTATACCCTGTATAAATCATCACTCCCGCAAACAACAATATATTAAAGATATAAGCAAGCCCGATTACCCCTATAAGCGACTTATTATTTCTGCTCTTCTTTTTAAATCTGCGAAACGAAATGATAAGAGAGGGGAAGAAGGCTAAAATACCCAAAATTCCCATACCGACTTTTGTTTCAAGCAAAAAGATATTTGTCTTTATAATATCGGTATCGGGGAACTGCATGGAGGTGAAAGTATCAGTGTGAACACCTATTAAAAGATGGCAGATTTCGCACAACTGTCTTGCAAATTCATTGAAAACCCCCATAAAATTTATCCCCGAAAAATCGGCGACTATCATAAAGAAATATTTTATAAGGTTTGACAAATACCCTTTTATTCCGCCCCTGAACCTGTTTATCTCATACTGGGCGCTTGTCGTTACAAAATCATTAAAATGAATATAGTTTAAAATGTAATTATAAGCTGAAAAAACAATAAAATTAAGGAAAAAGAAAAGAGAAAATTTCAGAATGGGTTTATAAAAATTCTTTTTATTATAAATAAATGAAAGATAAAGCATAATTAGTGCAACAGAAGGAAGTGCAATTATTGCGGTTGTTTTAACCCCGCAGTCAAGCGCAAGCGCAAGCGAGGAAATAAACAAAAGCAAATTCTTATTATGTTTAACTCCTGCATAGAAAAGATAAATAGCGGTTAAGAGCAAAGAGCCGACAAACATATTCGTATCAAGGCTCGTTGTCTCAATAACTATAAACGCAAAAGCGGAGGCAATAAAAACAGTCCAGAGCCTTTTTCTCACGCAAAACCCGAGTTCACCCAAAAAGCAATAGAGAACGGTAATCAGATTTATATACCCGAAATACGGGAGCATCCCTAAAGCGACATCTGATTTTAAGAACAAAATCACCCAGGCAAAAAAGAGTTCAGAGTTAATCGGCATCGAAAGCATACGGGGATCAATGGTCGAAAAATGCTCAAGAGAACCCTGATATACCCAGCTGACGGCACGGGGAACGTGATATACCATCGCATCTGATATTGCAACAGGCGAAATCAAAGAAATTATAAACGCAAGGAGAATAAAAAAGGATAGTGCAACAAGCCCTATAATTAATGTTTTATCCCGCTTCACCGCCTTATTTATATCAGAAAAAAAGCCCTTTAAATCAGGCACAAAGACAGGAATGTTTTTAACTCTTAAAAGGACAACGGAAGAGAGCAAAAATAAGAAATTAACCGCCAAACAGTTTATCTCTGAAATACCTTTAAACAAAGATAATATTTCAAACGACAAAATAATCTCTGAAAATGCGAACAACAGAAGGTAAGATAAAAACGGCTTGGTCTTTATCGGGGAATAATGCTCCGCCATTGACGAAAAAAGGTATGAAGATATAAAAATCATTAAAAAGGACAATATAAACAAAAACATAAATTATACTCTCAGGCTAATCATAAATAACTCAAAAACTAATCGACAGAGGAATATACAAACACCGCTCAAAAAAATATTATAACACTATACATATTCCACTCTCACTCGTAAACTGTTTAAATGACCGACTTGTCGGTCTTTTTTTTTATCCTATCATATTTAATCAAAATGAACAATAATTGCGCATTATGTTTAACCATGATAATCTTAAAGTTGTTGGTGATATGAGATTGGTATGAAGAATTATATAAAAATAGGATTATCGGTTAGTTTGATAATGCTTATTCCGTTAAAAGCAAATGCTCTCGACATTAAAAACAATTATCAGGGTTATGTTGTTCAAAACCAAAGATTTGAAGCTGTTGAAGAAGGGATAAAAAGCAAATTTAAGGAATATTCAATCACGACAAAACAAATAGAAAATGTCCCGAATGCTTACTACGAAATAACTCCGCAGGGTGAACACTACTACGTTCGTTTTTACCCTGCTATGCCCGACACGAATATTTATATCGTATCTCAGGATCCTTTTGACCTCATTGATAACAAATTAACTAAAACTCTTGATTCGCTTTCTTATTCCTATGATATATTAATCGACAAAAAAGCGCTCAGAGAATATAAACAGGATTTCATAGAACTTGCCCGCTCGGGAGCATTTGATGGTTTCTTCCTTCTTCCCGATTACATAAAACCTTTAAAGACAACCGTTTCTAATGTAAACGGTTATGTCAACAAAAATCACAAAAGAAAGACACTTGCAGAATATTCACCTGATGAAAAAGAGATTTATTTAACACTTCTCGATACAAAAGAATATCAGGATGAAAAAGATGGAATAAGAATAGTTTCAAATGAATACAGACTAAAACAAAAAGCAAACAAATACGTTCACTCGTTTGAGTATAATATTTATAATGAATCCGCTGAGCCGATAACCCTGAAAGAAGTTACGGGAGAGAGCGTACAGTCTTTAAGAGATGTTGCGACATCAGCACTTGCCGATTTAGACAGATTAAATCTTCTTGACACGGCAGGCACAATCCTTGCAATTCCGACAGGAGGAACGGCACTTGCGCTGAAGATTCCGAATTATCTCAGAATACTGAAAATGACAAAAGAGGCGAAACGATATACAAAAGGACTGCCGCAAAATATAACAATAGAACAGGGTGAAAAACTAAGAATATTAACTCTAAAATCCAAACAAAACCCAAAACCTCTGAACTTTACCTTTGAAAAAGATGGAAAAGAATTTAAAGTTGATTTTTAAAACCCCGTTTCGCTGTTCTCGTTATCCGATTTCAAAGCATAATAAAATCGGAAATGACAAAAGTCATTCCCGATTTTATGGTGGGAGCAAATAGACAAATTTAGAACTTTTTTGTTTAATCAAGAAAATGTTGAAGAATTAAAAACATTTTTATGTCTTTCTACTTGATTTATTGTTCACTATAGTTTACAATATAGATATGAAAGAAATATTGTTCTATACATTAGATAATGGCAAAATTCCTGTTCAGGAATGGATAAATTCTCTTGATTCAACTAACAAGGCAAGAATTTATGCAAGGTTAGCAAGAATACAAGAAGGTAACTTTGGAGATTTTAAAAAACTTGATAGTGAAATATCCGAATTCCGTTTTCAATTTGGAAGCGGTTATCGAATTTATTTTTCTGAAATTGATAATGTCATTGTATTATTAATCAACGCAGGAGACAAAAAATCACAAACCAACGATATCAAAAAAGCAAAAGAATACTTTAAAATTTGGAGGCAAAACCAAAATGGCTAAATATAAAAATTCAACATCAATAGAAAAAGTAATGGAAGAATATTTAAAAACACCTGAAGATATAAAAGCATATCTCAATGCAGCCTTGGAACTTTATATAGAAGAAGGTGATTTTAATGCGTTCTATCGTTCCCTTGAATATGTTGTTAAAGCACAGGGAACACTTTCTGAATTTGCAAATAAAATAGGTCTTTCAAGGACTAATTTATATAATATTTTTCAATCAAAAAAAGAACCTAAAATTCAAACTGTTGCAAAAATATTGAAAGAATTGGGTTTCAGCCTTCAGGTTGCTTGAAAATATGAATAAGAAATTTATTGAAAGTTTTAATAATTTTACTTATAAACGAATTGTTTTATTGTTTGTTGTTTTTGCAATTATCAATATTATAGCAAATTTGCCGTCATTTAATTTTTGTGTCGATATTATTTCTCACTATAAATGGCAGTATTTTTGTTTGTCATTTTGTTTTATTTTTGGTTTTATATATTTTTCATTTTTTAACAAAAAATCAATTATATTTCTTATAATATCTTTTATAATTTGTCTGATTAATTATTCTGATATAAATAAATTTTATGCTAAAACTGTTTCTAACAATGATACAGGTATAAAAATTGGATTGTTCAATGTTTTAACTGAAAATGTGAATTATGACTTATTATTAAAAGAAATTGAACAAAATAATCCTGATATTGTTATATTACAGGAGGTTGATTGGGAATGGCTTGAACATATTGAAAAAATTAAATCGGAATATCCTTATTTCGTTGAATTTCCAAGAACAGATAATTTTGGAATAGCACTCTATTCAAAACTTAAATTCGAAAATTCAGAAATACTTTCTTGGACACAACATCAACTTCCCGTTATTAAAATCCGGTCAATATATAATAATTCTCCATTTGAACTCTATGCAATTCATACACTTCCTCCTGTCGGTAAAAAATATATAACAATAAGAAATGAAATGTTAAATAAAATTCAGGAAATTGTTACAACTACAAAAACAAATCTTATTTTGTCAGGTGATTGGAATACTACAATATATTCAAATGCTTATAAACAATATATAGCAAAAAGTGGAATGATAGATGTTCAAAGTTCAAAAGGTTTGCATACAGGAAGTTGGGCAACATATTATATTCCTTTTATGCGTATTCCTTTAGAACATATCGTTGTAAACAAAGAAATAAAAATTAATTCTTGTTATTTAGGAAATAATTTTAAAAGTGACCATTTGCCTTTGTATGCCATATTAGAATTTTAGTTCATATAATTAAATTAGAAGTTTATTCATTTTCAACTTCTCGAACTTGCAAAACTCAATAAATATAATAAAAGACAGGATAAAAACTTATCCTGTCTTTTATGGTGGGCCGCAATGGACTCGAACCATCGACCTTACGCTTATCAGGCGTACGCTCTAACCACCTGAGCTAGCAGCCCTCAACAAATTATATTGAAACATAGACATAATTTAAAATCAACAAAAAATTTTAAAAATTATTGAAAACTACTGTTTCAATGGTCTTAAAAGAATAATTGCATTCAGATTAAGTTGCAAAAAGTCATGTGTTTCAACTTTTCTGTTCGGAAAATCTCTGTGGATAATCTCACAATCTTTAATTGCTACAAATCTCTTACCGCCGTTTAAAATATCCGATAAAATTCTGTTCTTTCTGCCTGTCTTTGGCATAAAGACACTTCCTCTAATCTCATAGTCCTTCGTGATTACCAAAATTCTCTCTGACCAAATGCCGTCAAGAAAAGAGGTTGCACCAGCAGTATCCTCAGAGCTAAATTGTTCATCATCTATATCAAGTTTTGTAGTTTTCTTCTTTACAGCCATTTAAACCTCTATATTCTATTGTGCGTATGATTGGAACAACGGTAAGTACAGTGACAAAGCCAGGAAACATACAATAGTACCGATTACAATCATCAAAAGCGGTTCTAACATCTTTGTTAATGTATCAATAATAGCATCTAACTGCTGGTCGATAAAGTGTACGCACTGTCCCATCAACTCACCAAGCTGACCTGACTGTTCACCTGTTGAAATCATAAACAAAATCATCTTCGGAAACAATTTTGATGCCTTCATCGCAAGTGATAAATGAGCACCCTGCTGCATCTTCTTAATCGTTACCTTAATAGCATTGTTCATAACTGAGTTTTCAAACGTCAGATTTGCAAGATACAGAGAATCGATAATCGGAATACCGGCTTCATAACCTACCTGCAATACCGTCAAAAAGTTTGAAAATGCAGCCGTCTTAATCAAATCAGACAACAGAGGTACTGTTAATACAAATTCATCAATACGTTTTCTTGTATATTCGTTCTTTAATAAGTATTTGATAAGGAAAATAATAGCAATAATCGTCAAAGGAATAAAGTACCATTTATCCTTCAGAAAATCGCCGGCATCCATACAGAACTGGGTAATTCCGGGGAGTTGTTTTCCTGTCTGGTCAAACATATCTTTAAACGCAGGAAATACGAACATCAACATGACCAAAACTACGCAAATTGCAAGTATAATAACCATACAAGGATATGTCAGTGTTGAAATTACCTTCCCTCTGATGTTGCCCTGTTTAGTGAGCAAACCGATAATACGGTCTAAGGTCTTTTCCATTTCTCCGGTATCTTCACCGGCTTTTGTAAGACCTATATAAACCTGTCCGAAGATTTCGGGGTATTTCGCAATCGTATCAGAGTAAGTTAAACCTGAAATAACCTGTAGACGAATTTCCTTTGCAAGCTGCCTCATCTGTCTTGTTGAAGCATCCTTTTCCATAAAAATTAAACTCTCTATGATAGGCAGACCTGCTCTGTTCAAAGTCTGGAAAGTTTTTGTAAAATCAATTTTTTCTTTTAAACTTAAAGAATGTAATTTATGCTCCTGAGGCTGCCCACTGAGAAAAGAAGGCATCTTACTCTTGTTTGCACCCTCAACCTCAACCTTTACGGGAGTATAGCCGAGTTGTTTGATTTTCTCACGGGCACTTCTCGGGTTATCCGCATCTATTTTACCCTTGACCTTCTGGCCGGTGTTATTTATTGCTTGATATTCGTATATAGCCATTAACTACTCCTTAATCGGTAACCGGTCCTAAGACTCTGACAAATTCCTGAATTGTGGTCTCCCCTGCAATAATATGCTTCAGGCAGGACTGTTGAAGTGTATTCATACCCAGACCGACTGCGGCTTCTTCAATTTCAATATCATGTGCCCCCTGGGCAATAAGTTTCTTAATTTCCTTAGTAACCTGCAGGATTTCATAAACACCGATACGGCCTGTATAACCTTTGAACTTACATTTATCACAACCTTTGGCTCTGTATATAGGCATCTTCATAAAGGCTGCAACTTCATCAGGTGTTGAGACAACCAGTTTTGCTTCCTCTTCGGTTGCAAAATATTTTTCCTTACAGTCAGGGCATAAGTGTCTGACAAGACGTTGAGCAACAATACCTGCAACAGTTGAAGAAACAAGATAATTCTTAGCGCCCATTTCTATCAACCTGGTGATAGTAGCTGCAGCACTGTTGGTGTGAAGTGTACTCAATACAACGTGACCTGTCAAGGCTGCTGAAATCGCAGCTTCAAGTGTTTCATAGTCACGAATTTCACCGATAAGTATAATATCAGGGTCCTGTCTTAAAATCGCTCTCAAACATGAAGCAAATGTGATACCCGCTTTGGTATTAATCTGCGACTGGTTAATACCTTCAATCTTAATTTCAACAGGATCCTCAATCGTGGTAATGTTTACACCTTCATCGTTTACTGATTTCAGCAAAGTATAAAGTGTTGTCGTTTTACCTGAACCGGTAGGACCTGTTGCAAGAATGATACCGTTCGGAACATTGTTAATCTTTTTGATTAAATCAATATCCTCTTTGGTAGCACCTACAAGAGTTATCTCTTCCTTCTTAGCAGCGATGGAAACGGCAGGAGCCAAAATTCTTATAACCATCTTCTCTTTGTCTGAAACAGGCAAAGTGTTAATACGGAAGTCATAATCTTTATTCTTGTATCTGATTGTAAATGAACCATCCTGAGGACGTCTGTGCTCTGCGATGTTCATTTTTGAAATAACTTTTAAACGTGTTAAGATAGCAGACTCTGTCTTGGCGGGAAGTCTTAAAACCTCCTGCAAAATACCGTCAATTCTGTATCTTACAACATAACAATCAAGACGGGGCTCGATGTGAATATCGGATGCTCTCATATCAATAGCATCTGATACGATTTTATTAACAAACTTAACGGTCGTACTTGAATCGTCTTTAAGTTCTCTTTCGGCCTGTTCAAAGAGGGTTTCTTCACTGCCCTGCATCTGCAAGGTTTCATCTTCCATCTTCTTGATGATTTGATCTGTTTCCTTCTTCGACTGGCTGAAATATGTATCAACGCACTTATTGAACTCATAGTGCGTAATCAACATAATTCTCGGACGAATACCGGTCAAATAAACAACGTCATTGATAACCTTTTTATCATTCGGGTTAATCATACCGATTGTTAATGTATTGTCCTCAAAAGAAATAGGAATAACTTTATTTAACTTGATAAAGTCCTCAGGGAGCATTTTGATAACGTTTGCGTTAATTTTGAGTTTTTCTTCATCAACGAAATCATAACCCTGTTGCAAAGATAATGCTTTTTTGAGGTTATCAAGAGTAACAAATTTACGCTGAACAAGAATTGTACCGAGAGGAATATGTGTTTTCTTTGCCTCAATTAAGGCTGTAAACAAATTATCCTGGTTAACATAACCGAGTTCAACAAGAATTTCACCGATTTTCTTCTTTGATAATTCTTTAACATCGATATTGCTCAAATCCGGACCGACAGGAGTCTTTGGTGCCGGCTGTTCAATATGTAATTCCTCCTGCGAAGGTGCAGGCGGGGTTTCCGGCTTAGCAGACGCTGAAGGAGTTTCAGCAGTAAGTGAAATATCTGCCGGTTTTTCATCAATATCAAGTTTTATATCATCAATCGGTTCAAGTTTCTGAATTTTAGAAATAGAATTGTTTAAAGAAGCAGCAAACTTAGCCGCTTTATCCGAATACTGTTTTTCCTCAAGATTAATCGGCTCAACCGCTTTTGGAGCAGGCTGAGGAAGAGGTTTTTGAGATGCCGCAGGCTTAATATCAAGAACAGGTGAATCTGAAACAGAATCAAGATCATCATCAAATCCGTCAATATCATCGAAGTTTTCGAGTCCGTCAACATCACCAATATCATCAAAATTATCATCATCCTCAGAAGATGATGATGAAGCTCCTGTATTCTGATTGACGATTTCAAGCAACTGTTTAAAAACAGCGGGCTCAACAACACTGTATCTTGCTGAAGACAACTTCAGTGTTGAAGAAACAACCGAGGTAATGGCCGAGTGGTCGGAATTTGCCACCGTAACAATCATTACATCCGAATCTTTAATAAATGCAGGTATAAAATTGTATTTGGCAAATTCCTTGTTATTAAACTTCCCGATAACTGTGTAATCAAGAATATTTTTTAATTGTTCTAATATATTACTGGCCATTTGTTAATCTGTTCTTTCCGGCTATTCCTTATAATTCAACAACATCTTCAGAGTCTTTGATAATTCTCGGAGTTAAAAGAATAACAAGCTCTTTCTTTTCCTTTTTAGCCATACTGTTTCTGAAGAAAGCACCGATGACGGGAACATCACCCAAGCCAGGTATCTTAGAAGTTTTCTTTGCTTCTTCTTCAGTAATGAATCCGGCTAACATTAAGGTTTCTTCATCCTTAATTCTTACATTTTTAAGCTCAAAATTTCTTCTCTGAAGGAGTGTTGCAACCTGTTCAACAACATCAGGTAAAATTTCTGCAGTAACAGGTCTCAAGATGGAAGCATAATCTGATTTGATTGTAAGAGAAATATATCCGTCAGGACTGATGAATGGTTCAAGTTCAATTTTGATACCGTTATCGTTGGCGATGTTATATGTTCTCTGAACTGCATTTCCTGCAATACCCTGTGCAGAAGTCAAAACCTGAGCATCAACTGATTCGATGTAGTCAGAAGTTAAGTCGATAACTGATTTTTCACCATTTGTTAAGATGATTTTCGGATTTGATAACATTCTGCCTTTGCTGTTATGAGTTATATAAGCAAGTTTTTGTGATAAAGAAAATCCGTAAGCTGTTCCGCTCTTTCTGTCCCAAGGAATGGTCCCGAAATCGGTTGTACCGTTATCATAATCACCCGAGAAGGAGATTTTGATGTTTCCTGTAGTCAAAGTCCATTCGTTCTGAAGTTCTTTTGAACCCTCTTCATTAAGCTCAATGATAGAAACTTCAAGATATGCCTGGGGTTGTTTTCTGTCATTTGCGATAATAAACTCGTTAATCATCTGAATTTGTTCATCAGAACCGCCGATAACAGTCAGAGTACCGAGCTCCTGCTGAGAGATAATGGTAAGAGAAGGCGCAACGGCATAAGATGAAATGTTATCCGTTGTAACCGTGCTGTTGACAACACATGAGGTAACACCACCACCGAGACTTACTCCGCTTGAATCAGCAGAAGAGTTGCTGCCAGCCTGTACAGATGAGTTAAGAGTTGAACCTGTTCCCGTACCTGATGAAGGTGAACTTGCAGGCTGAGCGAACAATGTATCGCAAATCAATGCAGCCATTTGTTTTGGTGTTGTATGGTTAACCTTATAAGTTGTCATTGTCGGTTTTTTATCGAGTTTTTCCAAAATTCTTTTTGCCATTTTGGTATCATTGTCGGTACCAAAAATCATAAGCTCATTCTTTGCAGGGTTTGTAACTACGATAGGTCCGTAAGTTAATCCCGGAGTACCGAGGTTAAAAATACTTGAGTTAAGGAATTGTGCAACATAACCTGCATCAACGTATTTAACGGGAAGGATGTCAATATTGCCTTTTGAAATATTGACCGCTTCAGCCGCACCCTTTGCAACTACCATCATTGTATTGTCGTTGACAATGTAGGTTAAATCGTTCATTTTCATAACGTATTTGAAGGCATCCTCCAAAGTTACATTTACAAGGTCTAATGTAACCGTACCTGCAACAGAGTTATGAAGAATGATATTTAAACCTGCCTTATCGGCGAACATTCTCAAAACCTGTTTTACGTCAGCATCACGCAGACTTATTGTAATCGGCTGATTTTGACGATTCTGGAATAAAATCTGTCCCTCTAACTTAATTGAATCGGGAGCTGAGATTTCATCTCTTACGAACGGGCTGTCCAAGGAATATTCCAGAGGAGCAGCATTAATTGGTCCTGCCATAAACAGTGACAAGCAGGATGCTGTCAAAATGGCGCTTCTAAATGTTCTACTTCTTTTCATAATTTATACCTATCTCCTCTAATTATCTTCTTGAACCCGCGAATTTTTTCTCTAAATTCGGAACAACCCTACCTGAAGTCATATCTTCAGGAGAGAACAACTGACCGATAGATGCGGTAAAGGTATTCTTTCCGTAGGATATAACAACTTTATCCCTGGTGATGGAAGTAATTGTATAACCGAAAATCTTATCCCCGGTCTTAACAAACTCATCAACACCATTTATAACAACAACTGCAGAAGGGCTTTGAGCATCATATAAAATACCCGTGATTTTTGCTTCAAGCAGGTTGTTAATATTTGAATCAACCGTAACACTTGTCGGCGGTTCGATAATTTCAAAAGGAACACTGTCAAATTCCGCATTAGAGGCATTGTTTATAGTAGCTCTTTTGTGCGGAACAAACGGGTTCTGACGTCTCGGAGTACCGAGAGAAACCATCATGGAGTTATCCTCCTGACCGCTTCCAAAGTTCAGTGCATTTTCATAATTATCATTATTTTCTTCTTCCTGAGCGGCTTGTTCCTGAGGTTGTTCCTGATTTTCCTCCTCATTTCCGCCTGCTTCGTTATAGAAGTAATCTCCCATGCTCTCATCGGGATTGTTAGCCAAAAGTTCGCCATCCGGATTAATCCTGGCTGCTGCCGATACATCCATAATCTTAGGCTGCTTGTTTCCGACTATCTTACTGACTAATTTCGGATATTGGACAGCAAGTACACCTGCTACACCGAAAAGGACGAGAAGTGCAACAACAAGTTTCATAAGAGAATTGTTTTGAGGCGGCTGACAATAATAACCGTAATCATCGTCATATCCGGTCTCAGTGTCTATTCTCGGATTTCTGTTCATTTCGTTATCATACATCGTTTAGTACTCTCTCTTTTTCAAGATTATCATTTCCCTTATTGTATATATTTATTTTTAATATGGCAAATATTTTACATTAATATCATTTTAAATTGTATTTCTTAATTTTGGTTTTGTGTTCAATTAAATGTAGTATATTTTTATTTTTTCCTGATATTTTTACTTTAGTTCTTTAATAACGGACATTTTCAGCCCTTCAATTTTCGTAAAATAATTATATTTTTTGTCTCAGACTTGAAAAATAATTCAAAAATTTGTAATATATTTTTGTAACAAAATATAAAGTTTTATCCATGTCAAACATAAAAATTATATCTCCCGTTAAAACTCCATCCGATATAGGTCAGTTTGTATCGGAAACCTCCTGCCGTGATTTTTATGTTTACCACCATAAATTCCTTAACAATAATTTTAATTATATAGATGAATTTATAGAAGAAGCAAGAAAAAACGGAGCAAGAATTTTTGTAAACTTTAAGCACAGTATTAAAGAAGAAGAACTGCTTGAAATCAAAAAGTTTATTAATTATTTAAAATCCACAAAGATTGACGGTATTTTTGTTAATACTTATGCTGTACTTGAGGTTATAAAAACCCATTCTCTTCCCTTTAAAGTCATCATTGACTCTTATTTTGACCTTCATAACATCTCGGGTATAGAGTTTATCAAAAACTTCCACAAAATTGATATGCTTATTGTTACAGAGGAAATATATTTAAAAAATATAGTTAAATTAAAACAATATACAAACCTCGCCCTTGCGATAGATTCCGATAATCTTCCCTGGTGCGCGGAGGATATTAAGAAAATTAAAGCTATAGATGCGGTTGTAATAAAGGGTAAATTCTTCTCACCGGAGGAAATTCTTGAAGGAATAAAGCTCATAGAAAAAATTCTCGCCCGCCCAAAGATGTTTAAAGAACAGAAACTTCCCTTTAAACACACAAGAAAAAGTTTATATCAGACAAACCATTTCTCGGGTGAAATCATAAGTGCACATGGGCAGGACTTCAAGTTCAGCCGTTATATTCAGACCTTTGAATGGACTGTTAAACGCTCAAAACTAAAAACCGATTTTGATTATACAAAACTCAAAATTCCGAGAATTAATGTTAAATTAACTTCTCTGGCGCAGTTAAAGCAGTTAAAAAAGTTTATTGATAAGATAGGGTTCAACCTGATTTATTCGATAGAGTTCGGCGAAATACTGAATACCGCAGACTTATCAAAAAGCAGTTTTGATGAGATTACGAAAAAAGTTAAAAATTTTTGCAGAAAAAACGGAATTATTTTCCAGCTGAGTACAACAAGAATCTTAATTGAAAGAGATTTTGACAGGGTTTATGAGCATGTAAAAAGGCTCTGCCTCGAAGAACCTCACCCAAATTCCGTCATAGTCAATAACATCGGCTTCTTCTGGGCAATGATTAACGACTCAGACCTCGCCAGATTTCCCATAGAAATAGGTCAGGGACTGAATCTTATAAACAGTATGTCCATCGGTTGTTTAAACAATCTGAAGCAAATTGACACTATTGATTTAACACCGATTAAAGATATTGAAAACCTGACAAAGTGTTTAAAGCGTTTAAAAAATGTCATCCCCAACACCAAACTTACGGTTGCGGGGGGAATAAGAGTACCGAGCCAGGGCTTGTGCCCGCTCAACAACGACTCTGCGATTATTTCAAGACTTTCCTGTAAAGCCCCCTGCCATAAGGGTAATTATGCGCTTAAAGATCCCTCTTTAAACAAGGTTTATCCTTTTATTGTTGACGGTTTTTGCAGAATGCACATGTTTGAAGATGAGATTTTGGATAATTTTGACTACATTTCAAGACTTGAACAACTCGGAATAAACGAATTTGTTATTGATTTCAGTTCGCTTCCGGCTGGTTTTGTACCAAAACTCTTAACAAACCTTTTAAATTCGCTTCTGAAACAAAGAGTCTTGCAGGAGGCAGGGTTAAGCGAGGATGTAAACAAGTTTTTCGACTATATAAGAACATAAATATTATTTTGTTATATAATAATTATTATTAATTATTATCAGGATTATTTATGTTGAATATTGCGCAAACATCAGAGCTTGTCGAGCTTGCAAAGAGAGTTTTTAAGATTGAAGCCGATTCTGTTTTAAAACTTCAGGACAGAATAGGGGATAACCTGTCAGAGGCCGTAAACACGATTATAAAGGCAAAAGGCAGAGTTATTGTAACGGGTATGGGCAAATCGGGACATATCGGAAGAAAAATTGCCGCCACCCTGACCTCAACAGGCACACCTTCTTATTTCCTTCACCCCGCGGAAAGCACTCACGGGGATTCAGGGATAATTACAAGAGAAGATGTTGTTATCGCAATATCAAACAGCGGTGAAACCCACGAATTATTAAATCTTTTGCCCTTAATAAAGAGGTTCGGTGTTCCTCTTATCGCCTTCAGCGGTAAAAAAGACTCTACTTTAGGCAAAAGCAGTGATATTTTCTTTGATGTATCGGTAGAAAGAGAAGCCTGCCCTCTAAATAAAGCACCAACCGCAAGCACAACAGCAACTCTTGCAATGGGAGATGCGCTTGCTATCTGTCTTTTAAAACAAAGAGGATTTTCGGAAGAAGATTTTCTTCTTTTCCATCCTTCGGGTTCTCTCGGCAAAGGTATTTTATATAAGGTAGAGGATTTGATGCTCTCTGACAAAGAAACTCTGCCTGTTGCACACGAAAACGACACCTTCCTTGAAACAGTCGATTTGATTTCAAAGAAAAAGCTCGGTATGGCAATTATAGTCAATGACGATAACAAATTAACGGGTATTTTGACGGATGGCGACATAAGAAGAATTTTACTGAGATACCCTGATGTTTCAGTTTTAAGAAATGAACAGGTAATGACAAGAAACCTAAAGACGATTTCAAAAGACAGCCTTGCGGTTAAAGCGCTCGCAATTATGGAAAAGCACTCTATCACATCTCTTGCGGTATGCTCTGAAGATATGATGCCTCAAGGGATAATTCATATCCATAATCTGCTCAGAGCAGGAGTTGCCTAAAAATGACAGATATTGATTTAAAATACACCGCATCAAAGATAAAAGCGCTCGTTATGGACGTTGACGGAGTTTTAACGGACGGCTCTTTAACCTTTGATGATAACGGGGTTGAATATAAAACCTTCAGTGCAAAAGACGGTCAGGGAATTGTTATGCTGAATAAAGCAGGGTATTTAACGGCTATTATTTCAGCCAGAGCCTCCAAGGTAGTTCAGTTCAGAGCCGAAATGCTCGGTATAACAAAGGTTTATTTAAACAAAAAGAACAAACTCGAAACACTAAAAGAGTTTATGGAGGAATATAACCTTCAGAGCTCTGAAATAGCCTACATTGGCGATGACCTTCCCGACCTTGAAATTCTGAAAACTATAGGACTCAGCGCCTGCCCTTCTGATGCGGTTGAAGAAGTTCGACAATGCGCAAAATTCATCTCACAAAAAGGCGGGGGAAAAGGCGCTGTCCGTGAGCTTTGTGATTTAATTTATTATTCAGCAAAAACCCGCTAAATATCTTTAGCGGGTTTTTGGACTGTGTTTATCGGATTATGAACAACAATTAATCATAAAGGAAATAAGACTCAACGGTATCTGCTTTGCCGTCGCCGTTTGTATCTTCTTCCTTAACCTGTGTATAGCCTATTTCGTTTCCTTCTTTATCATAGATTACACCCTCTTTTACGGTTGCGCCATCGGGCAAATCTTCTTTATTTACTGCAGAAGCCGTTCTTTCCTCTTCGGGTTTTTCGCCGTAGAGATAATATTTTGTAACGGAATCTGTTTTGCCGTCACCTGTTGCATCTTCAACGGTTTCTTCAGTTCTTCCTATCTCATTTCCGTCTTTATCGAAGATTTTACCGTCCTCAATTTTGTAACCTTCGGGTAAATCTGCCTTTGCGACAGCATATTCAGATGGTTCATCGGTATAAAGATAGTAGGAATCAACGGTATCAGCTACGCCGTCGCCATCAGTGTCTTTTTCCTGAGTGACAACTCTGCCGATTTCTTTTCCGTCTTTGTCAAAAATTTTGCCATCCTCAACCTTATAGCCTTCGGGCAAATCTTCAACGTTTACGGCTTCGACTTTTCTGCCGTCATCGGTTGTAATAGTTCCGTCCTCAGCTACTTCCCAGCCTTCCGGAAGCTCAGGTTCTTCATCATATAAGAAATATTGGGTAATGGAATCTGTTTTCCCGTCACCTGTTACATCTTTAACGCTTTCCTGTATTCTGCCTATCTCGTTACCGTCTTTATCAAAGATTTTACCATCCTTAATTTCATAACCTTCAGGCAGTTCATCTTTTGAGACCGCATGCTCGGGTTTGGGTTCTTCCGTATAGAGATAATAAGAATCAACGGTATCTGCTACACCGTCGCCATCAGTGTCTTTTTCCTGCGAGGCAACTCTGCCTATTTCTTTTCCGTCTTTGTCAAAAATTTTGCCATCCTCAACCTTATAGCCTTCGGGCAAATCTTCAACGTTTACGGCTTCGACTTTTCTGCCGTCCTCTGTTGTGATAGTTCCGTCTTCAGCGACTTCCCAGCCATCAGGGAGAGGATTTTCTTCTTCATCATATAAATAATACTGAGTAATAGTATCTGTTTTCCCGTCACCTGTTGCATCGGCAACACTCTGGGCAATTCTTCCTATTTCGTTTCCTTCTGCATCATAAATTTTGCCGTTTTCAACAACAGCACCTTCGGGAAGTTCATCGGGAGCAACTGCATGCTCTGGCTTCGCTTTTTCCTCTGCGGCCTGCGTTTCGTAGAGGAAGTATGCCTCCACCTTATCCTGAACTCCGTCACCGTCATAATCTTTGAGAGAGACCTCTACATAGCCTATCTCTTTTCCGTCTTTATCATAAATCTTGCCGTCTTTTACCGTTGAGCCTTCCGGCAGATCCTCACGGTTTACCGCCTGCCCTTCTTTATTTTCGGTTTCGTCTGACTTTTGAAATCCGTCAACGTTCTCTGACTCATTAGCAAGAGGGAATACAATTTCAGGATACAACACTAAATTGTTGTCCTGAATCTTAAAAAATCCCTGCAAATCTTCATTGTTTTGCAGAATACGGTTTTTGTCAAAGTCCTTAAACAGGTAATCACCATTGATGTTGTTGTTCATGTTTCACTCCTCTTTTTTATCCGTACACAGAAATAGTCCTAAAAACAAAATATTCCGATATTAAAAATTACTTCAAAACCAAAATATGGGTAGATTTTATCTTATTTCCGTCTGTGTATTTTTCCCGTGTTATAATTTTTAAAAAAAATTTTTTTATGAAGAATTGCCCAAAAAATTTAAAGTAAATTGACATTTATATCTTCAAATTATATGATTTAAAAATGAGCGGTATTAATTATAAAATCATTAATTTAGAGACTATTGAAGAGGCGGTCTATAACCTCTGTTTTAAAGCAAATGTTTATCTTAACAAAAATTCATATTCTAAAATTTTATCTGAATATAAATCATCAAAAGACAAATCACAAAAGGAAATTCTCGCAAATATCCTCAAAAACGCAAAACTTGCTTATGATTTAAAAAGACCTCTCTGCCAGGATACTGGGCAGGTGCTTGTTTTCCTCGAAATTGGTCAGGAAGTCATAATCTCGGGCGGTGATTTGAAAGAGGGAGTAAACAGAACAGTCCAAAAATGCTATTGTGATAACTTTTTCAGAAAATCGGTTGTCATAAATGCCCTATTTGACAGAACTAATACCAAAACAAACACCCCTGCAATAATTTATACAGATATTGTTGAGGGTGATAAAATCAGAATTGATGTCCTGATTAAAGGAGCAGGCTCAGAGAACAAATCGTCCGTTATTATGGCGCTTCCAACCTCGACAAAAGAGGAAATAAAAGATTTAATAGTTAATTCCGTCTTATCTTCAGGTTTAAATTCCTGCCCGCCTTTATTTATAGGAATAGGAATCGGACAAACCCTCGAAGGTTCTGCTGTTTTATCAAAAAAAGCACTTTTAAAAAACGAAATGAGCGAAGAAGAAAAAGAGTTCTCTCAGTTAATAAAGAAGGAATTAAACAATAAAGCCCCAAATGAATACAAAGGAATTTATACTCTTGACGTTAAAATGCTATCCTCGTCAACCCACATCGCTTCAATGCCTGTAGGAATTACAATTAACTGCCATTCGTTAAGAGAACTCGGATGCGAAATTGACGGAAACAAAATCACTTATGATGAGACCATAACTGATTTTGAGGAAATAAAAGAAACTGAAGAAAGCGGAAAAGAAGTTTTTACAGGCAATTCTTCAGAGGTTCGCTCTTTAAAAGAAGGGGAGCGGGTGCTTCTGACGGGCGAAATATATGTTGCAAGAGATGAAGCGCACAAAAGAATGTATGCTTTAATGAAGGAAAATAAACCGCTTCCTATTGAAATCAAAAATAAAATAATCTTTTACGCAGGTCCATGCCCTTCCAAACCGGGTGAAATCACAGGTCCGATAGGCCCGACAACTGCAGGCAGAATGGACAGGTATTCTTTTGATTTATACAAAAGAGGTCTGCTGGGAACTATCGGCAAAGGTCAGAGAAGCCCCGAGCTAAGAGAGTGCATAAGAGAAAACAGGGGTGTTTATTTTTCCATGCAGGGCGGAATTGCTTCTCTTGTCAAACAATGCGTAAAAAGAGCGGAAATAATTGCGTTCCCTGAACTCGGGGCTGAAGCCATATATAAACTTTATGTAGAGAAAATGCCTGTTTTGGTTGATATTGCGCCCTAAACATTTCAAATTGACACTCAAAAATATTTAAGATAGCATGGCTTGTAAATAAGGGAAAAGGAATGAGCAAAGAAGAAAGAGTTTATACACCGAAGGAAGAGTTTTTAAATGCGTTCAGCCACGCAATAGGGGCTATTTTTGCGATATATGCCCTGATTATGCTGGTTGTTACGGCAAAAACACCTCTTCAGACAGGCACAACCGCTATTTACGGCGCATCTTTGTTTATTCTCTTTGAAGCCTCGACCTGCTACCATGCGGTCACAAACGAAACGGCGAAAAAGGTTTTGAGAAAAATCGACCACAGCGCGATTTATCTTCTGATAGCAGGAACTTATACACCTCTATTGCTTATGACGGTTGATTTCCCAAATTCCGTTATTTTTCTTTCGATAATCTGGTATCTTGCAATTACGGGAATAGTTTTTTCGTGTATAACCCTTAAATTCAAATACCTTTCGACAGGTTTGTATGTTTTAATGGGCTGGCTCAGTGCGTTTATGTTTTATATGCTCTGGGCAAAAGGTTATCATTCAACACTTGCCTGGCTTCTTGCAGGGGGGCTTTTATACACTTTGGGAAGTTATTTTTATTTAAAGCCGAAAAAATATTACCATTCGGCATTTCACTTTTTTGTACTTCTCGGTGCAATCTGCCACTATCTGATGATAATGTCATTATTGAAAATATAAATTATATCTGGGCGTGTTCTTTATCTATCCCGATATTTTTTAATTTTTTCTCAATTTGTCTGTTCCAGGGCAGTTTTTGTTTAAATATATATTCATATCCCGATATTTCACCATTAGAAATGTCTTTAAACTGTGAATCGCAGATTTTTGTAAACCCGTCCTGGAGTTCTTTTGTAAACTCATGCCTGTCAAAGTTTGCGTGTTCTCTGTCGATAAAAATCGGCTCGGGCATCTCGACCAGAACTTCAGGCCTGTCCTCTCTCAAAAAAGTATAATTTATAGCCAAAGGAAACAGATTTACCCCGCCATATTTCTGGGCAACTTTTTGGATAACGTAAGCCATCCCCGTCTGAAACTCAAACGGCCTGTGGTTTGGAGGTTTAATTATTCCCTGGGGAAATATCCAGAAGCACATATTCGGCTCTTTTAAATCATCAACAATAAATTTGAGAGATTTAATAGCTTCCTGGGGTGATTTTTTGTTTATGGGAAATGCGCCTATTTTGGCAAATAGGGGGAATCTGTTCATTTCCTCAATCATCATTCTCGTTTTCAGCCCCGTAAAGCAGGTTCTCATGACGGTATATCCGACAATTCCATCCCACCAGTTTGAATGGGGTGCATAGACAATAACGGGGAAATTTTTGTTTCTGTTATGAACTAAATCTCTGTTTTTAACCCTCAGGGCATAAAAGCGGTGATTGAGCATACGGAAGAGCACAAAATCAGCAAGCCAGGTCCAAAACTTTTTATTGGCAGGCTTTCTGAAGACCTCCTTCCTGTTTCTCAGTTTAGTAGGAGGCACATCCCCATATAGTTTTTCTGTCTCTGTGGTGCTGCTCATCATTACCCCTTATCATGCCCGATTATACCACAAAAAACAATTAATCAAAAATTTCCTTAACAGAAACACTCTCAACATTCTGAATATTTTCGATTTTTGTCTGTATAACCTCGACAGGATTTCTGTCGTTTATGATAGCTTTTATTATATATTTTGTTAATTCGGGATTAACCTCATCCCTCTTTTTGGTAAACTCGTTTAATTCTTTAAACTCATCAAAGAGCTGTTTTTTAACCTGGTCGGAATTTTCGTTTGTGCAGGTCATTATAATAGAGAGTTTTCTTAAATTTTTAAGGTTCTTCGGCATAATATGAAGTTCAAACACTCTGATTAAAACAAGCACCGCAATAGCGCAGAGTGTTGTTAATATAGCAGCACCCAGCTGCCCGCACCCGCATGCCATACCAATAGAAGCAACAACCCACAGGGTAGCTGCGGTTGTAAGCCCCGAAACAGTAATACCGTGGCGAAGCACAGTACCGCCGCCGATGAAACCGATACCTGTAATTACCTGTGCGGCAACTCTTGAAGGATCGCCTATCGGATAAAGGCTGACTGCCGTTGAAAACCCGTAAATCGAAAGAATTGTAAACAGGCATGAACCTAAGCAGACAAGCATATTTGTCCTCAAACCAGCCCATTTATACGTCAATTCGCGCTCTAAACCAAGCGCAAATCCGAGTATTATTGATAATACAATTCTGATTAGAATATCGTTTTCGGGTAATACAATCAGTTTGAAAGTATCAAGCATATCTACCTTTCTTTACTGTTAGGATCCAAGATATCTCTAATTGTATCACCAATTACGTTAAATGATAAAACCGCAACAAAAATTAAAAAACCGGGAGCCAAAAGCCAGGGACGAGAGATGATGTTAACGAACTCCTGAGCCTCTTTGAGCATATTTCCCCAGCTCGCATCGGGCTGCTGAATCCCTAAACCCAAAAAGCTGAGCCCTGATTCCGAGAGGATATAAGAAGGAACACTCAGCGTCATCGCAACAATAACATAACTCATCGTCTGGGGAAGAATGTGTTTTACTATGGTTCTTAATCTTGAAGCCCCCAGAGATTCCGAAGCAATAACGTATTCCCTTTGTTTAACGGATAAAACCATACCTCTGACAACCCTTGAAAACCCTGCCCAGCCGATGAGGGCAAGTATAACGACAATTAAAGCAAACCTTTGTGGGCTCGTCATATTCGCAGGAAGCACAGAAGCAAGAATAATCAACAGATAAAAACTGGGGATGGACATAATCGCCTCTGCAACTCTCATCATAATAAAATCGGTCTTGCCCCCGAAATAGCCCGAAATTCCGCCATAGAGAAGCCCCAGGGGAAAGGAAACAAAGAGCGCAAGAAAACCTATAGTTAAGGAAATCTGCCCGCCATAGAGAAGTCTTGAAAAATTATCTCTGCCGTTTATATCAGTTCCAAGAAGGTAGAGTTTTCCGCCCTGTTCAACGTTATAAAAGTGCCTGTCGAGAGGAATAAACCCAAATAGTTTATAGGGTTCACCTTTTGAGAAGTATTTAACATAATATTTCTGGGTTCTGTCCTCACTGTAGGTTATATCAAAATTCTCGAAATCAAATTTTCTTGTATAATTATAAGTGTATGGCAGAGAAAGTTTCCCGTTTTGGTCAATTATATAAATCTTTGAGGGCGGGGCATAAGAGTGTTCTCTATCTGAGTAATCTTTTGAATAAGGGGAAATAAACTGCGCCAGAAAGACAAGCGCATACATAATAACAAGAACCGAAAAGGCAATTCTCGCGAATTTATCCCTCCAGAGCTGAGAGAAAATATTTTCTTTTATGTTGTCAAAAGGGATATACTGCGCCATATTTACACCGCCTCAACCCTCGGATCAACAAGTTTTAAAAGAATATCCGCCAGTAAATTTCCGACAACCAGCATGATTGTTCCTATCATCAGGGATGCCATAACAAGATTGATGTCCGATTTTAAAACAGCTTCAAGAATTAACCGACCAAGCCCGGGGTACTGAAAGACATACTCTGTCAGCGCTGCCCCGCTCAGAAGTGAAGCAAATTCAAACCCCAAAAGTGTTATCATAGGGTTTATTGCGTTGCGAAGTGCGTGTTTATAGACAACTTTATTCTCACTAAGCCCCTTTGCCCGAGCGAATTTAACATAGTCAGAGCCCAAAACATCAAGCAAATTTCCCCTCATCTGTCTTTGGAGTGAGGAAAGAGAAATAGTAAACAGAACAAGAACAGGAAGGACCAGGTGGTATAAAATATCCCAAATTTTGCCCCATAAGGTCATTGAAGAGTGGTTGTAACTTGTTAAGCCGCCTGTCGGAAACCAGCCCGTTTTAACGGCAAAAATAAGCAATAGAAGGGCAAAGAAGAAGGAAGGAATTGCCATCCCGATACTTGAAAAAAGTGTTAAAAGCCTGTCTAACGGCTTTTTCCTGTTAAGAGCAGCTATAATTCCCAAAGGAATACCGACCGCCCAGGTGAAAAATATTACAAACCCCGTTAAAAGAAGGGTGTTTGGTATTCTTTCTTTTAATTTATCGGCAACCCTCTCACCTGTCGTACAAACCCCCAAATCGCCCTTCACAAAACTCTTCAGCCATAGGCCGTACTGAAAAATGACGGGTTTATCGAGCCCGAGTCTGTGGGTTTCCGCATCAAGTGTTTCCTGTGAAATTGAAGGGTTTAATCTCAATTCCGCCAGAGGATCAACGGGCGCGAGCCTTATAATAAAGAAACTTATAACCGACACAAGCAAAAGAAGCGGTATCGACTGCAATATTCTCTTTAAAATATAGACAAATAAATTCATAAGTTTATTTTAAAACAATTTAAAATATTTGCAAATCAGACTGTCAGAGAATAGCCAAAAATCAAAAATAAACGGGGAAATAATACCTTAAAATAAGGAAATAAACACTGATAAAAAGTCCTGTCAGAGAAAAAGAAAGAACTATTTTAAGTAATTTTCCATGCTCTGTTTTAAATTTTGAAGAGGCCGGCATCATAAAGATGACAGGCGCAATCGGAATAAAATATCTGCCCTGAAACCCTAATATATAAGGTTCAGCGAGCCTTAACACAAGGTATGAACAAATAGTCATAATAATAAAAGATAAATAGAAAACGGCAAAAAATATCAGTTTATCCCTGTAAGGAATATTAACCTCGGGCTCATCTTCATCTTTTGAAACCGCCAGAATTAAAAGCGCACAGAAATAAAAGAGGATAACATAAACGGGAAGCTGGGCATCGAGCCAGCCGAAGCATCCGACAAAGGTTTTAACGAAATACCCGGCCTGAAGAACAAGAGTTGCCTGAACTTTGGTTAAGAAATACACAGGATGGGTAATAATAGTCAGAATTATATTATTTGAATTTTGCTCTGCCCCCAAAATCGGAGAGGAGGGCAGATTTGTCGCCATTGAACACTTCAGAAGAAAGAGAGAATATAAGAAGTAAATCAGAAAAGCTCCGACCGCCGAAGCAAAGACTAAAAAGAAATATTTCCATCTCTGAACTTCAGAAGAGAATTTTGATTTCGGAATTATGAAAAAGAGCAGGAACAGAGGGACATAGGCGGGTTTGCAAATCGTAATCAAAAAAGATAGAAATGAAATTATAAAAAGATGTTTTTTTGAAATTTCGGTTATATTCTCATCATAGGCGAGTTTAAAGAAGTATGCACATATAATAAACCCTGTTCCCATAACAAGAGCATCTGTGTTGACTGAACTTCCCATATATATAGCCATCGGAAGCATTGCAAGAAAAGCAAAAAGAGTTTTTTTGACAGGCGTTATTCTTATGGCGAGCCACATAAGCCCCGTATATAAAAAGAGCTCCGATATTCTCATTATGATAAGAATCACAAAAGGAGAAAGGTTAAAGACCAGCAACAGTTTTAACAATAAAAACAGGGGAAAATATGAAACCGGAAGGTAAGTGGGAAAGCAAAAGGAATGAAAAGTCGTTTTGTCCTTTTCCAGCTTCAGATTAACGGCATTTTTCATAATCTCGGGGGAGGTAGTCGCAAAAAAGTTGTGCTCAAGATATTTAAAGAGTTTTGCCATCTTCACAAAGCTCTCGGGCATAACAAGTCCTGTTTTGCCGTCTTTAATCCGGTAAATAAAAGTGCCTTTTGTATAGCCGTACATTTTGAAAAAGTGCTCGGGCTCATCGGGGGACTGAAAAGGAGGGTTTACAAAGAGGAAAAGAAACCCGAAGAAAAGGGTTACAATAAGAAAAATTTTCTCTATTTTCGGCAATTTTCCGCTCATCTTCGCCTCCCTTCAATTATTCTATCATAAATCTACTATTAATGAATGTTATCTTTTTGTTTTTGTTCCTGTATTATAATTTTAATAAATAATTACGGAGTTAAAATATGAAAAAACTACTATCTGCCATTTTTCCCGTCCTTGTTGCATTTTTGCTCACGGGAACAGGAAGCGCAAATGATTTTGATTATTCGATAAATAAACTTGATGTCGATTTAAATTTTAAGAAAAATAACACTGTTGAAGTAAAAGAAAACCTCGATGCGTCTTTTAACCGCGAAAGGAACGGTGTTTCAAGAAAACTTGAACTCGGAAACAAGAAACTCGACAACGTTGAAACAAACTATATCCACGTTATCCACAAGGACAGTCTGGGAAACACCATAATCAAAATTGTTGATTACGAAAACAAAAGAAAACTCGACAGAGAATATTTCTTTAACTACACCCTGACCTCAAAAGAAAAAATCTTCTCTGACGATTTCAGCTTTGACATAGTTGACGGAACGTGGGAAAGGAACATCGACAGGGTTGATTTTAAAATAACCATCCCCGAAACAGAGCTTATAAGAAAGAAAATCGAATTTATCTCATCAGTCTCAGGTGTTGCAAATACGGATAATCTCACCTGCTCTATCAGCGGAAACACTATAACGGGAAGTTATACAAAACCTCTTCTTCCCCACGAAACACTGACTATGCACATGGTGCCTTCAAATAAAACCTTAACCGAAAAGAAGTCTCACCAGTTCATTCTGAATAACGTACAGGAAGAGGATATAACGGTTTATGAGGGCGATGAAATTATAATCAGGCTGAACTCAAACCCCTCAACGGGATTTACCTGGAAACTCTACGTTGAATCGGAGTTTGCAGGTATTGTTGAGCTGTCAGACGAACACTTCATTGCCGCAAAAACAAATAATTTGGTCGGTGCAGGCGGGGTTGCAGAGTTTAAGGTTGATGCCCTGAAGCAGGGCGAAGCCACAATAGTCGGCTACTATATCCGCCCCTGGCTCAAATATGACGAGGATACAGACAATAAAGTTCAGTATAAAATAAAAATTAAAAGCAGAAAATAAAGATTTAAAAAAGAGGTTTAAAACCTCTTTTTTATTTTGAACTCTTCTGAAAATCAATAAGGCTTATATACATATCACCTTTTGAATTTGTTTTTGCCTGAACATTCATCTCATACAGACTTTTATGGTTTCTGACATAAGCAAGAGCATTATTTTTAAAGATGTCGAGATAAGATGATTCCATCGAGCGCCCTTTGTGGAAATGTTCAACACCTATCGAATCATGCCTGATGGTCTGCATAGCATCGTTGTCGGTCTTTCCGACCACCATATACCTTCCTACCTGAGGAATTGTCAGAACGGAAACAGTCGAAGCATCGTTGCCAGCGGTTTTCTTTTTCTCGGGAATTTTATAAGACGCATCGAACATTCTGAGCATAATTCTCTGCTGGTGGGTTAAATCGCCGTATTTTTCGGGTGCTTTTGAACAGGATAAATCGCGCGCGAGGGTGTTTGTGATTTTGTTTATTGTTTCTTCGTCCTCAACTTTTTTGTTGTCGAGATAGACATTGGTTTTAAAAATTTTACCGAAACTTACATTCATCTTGCACACTCCCCCGTAATTTTTCTGTCTGTTAAAAAGTTTCTGAAATCAATCATATTCACTTTGTATCTGTCTTTATCCTCAATAGCTTCTTTGTTTTCGGAAACAAAAATATCAACTGTCCTGTCAGACAGGGCACTGTTTTTGTTTATATAGTTTACAACATCACTTTCAAACATATAAGGATTAACGTGTTTGTATAAATTAGACTGAACATAAGCAACATCTTTTATCCCTGTAACAAGGTAACGGTTAGAACCGAGTGTCAGACCGACAACGGCAGAAGTCTTGCCCTCGGGAAGAGGGTATCTTTGAGTCGGAGGAAGTGCGTAATCGTTAATATTTGCCCTGAACACTCTTCTTTGCTGTTCTTCAAGTTCATCAATGCTTTCGCCTTCACGTCTTGATAGTTTGAGAGCAAAAGAATCGGTGATGTCTTCAATTTTTTTCATATCGGAAACGTCCTGATAAGGCTCTCTTATTATGCTGTTGCCTTTGCCCTTTGTTTCGCTGCAGCATTTGATGTTGACGGGAATAAATTGTCCAAAAGAAATTTGCATGGGTAGTTCTGCCTTCGTTTTTCTCTTTTAAAACCCTCTGAATATTTTTTTTGCCATAAGGGAATAAAATATTCCTCCCTGGACGGGGAGGATTAAGGTGGGGTGAAAAAAATTGTAAGGAGTAGGGTAGACTTTAGCGAAAAAACGGACGGACGAAGTTCCGGGGAGCGAGGGCGAAGTTGACGACAACGAA
>JAFXYZ010000069.1 GCA_017541465.1 bacterium
CTACAAGGATAAAATTGTAAAAAAATGTCATGTTTAAAACAAAAATTACACACGAAATCAATTTTGGTTTATAGTATTAGAACGATACTTAATTTTTTGTTTGATTTCAAATAATTCAAATAAAGGATAAATCGGGGAAAAAATATGTTCATAATAAAATATATGAACAAAGATTTGGCAGGAGATTTTAATCGTGTTAGAACATGGGTATATTCAAATTTACACAGGCGATGGCAAGGGTAAAACAACGGCATCTTTAGGTTTGGCTTTAAGAGCTTTGGGGCACGGCTGGAAGGTGCTTGTTATCCAGTTTACAAAAGGTGACCAGGGTACCTGCTATGGTGAACTGGCTTCTTCATCAAAATTCCTTCCCAACCTTGACGTAGTTCAGTTTGGGATGGACAGAGTTGTTTATTCTCATAACATTTGTCTCGGCGATTTTAAAGAGGCAAAAAGAGGGTTTGAATATGCCAAAAAAGCTATTCAGAGCGGTGAATATCAGCTTATCATCCTTGATGAAATCAATATCTGTGTTGATATGGGTATGATTAAGGTTAACGAGCTTAAAGAAGTTCTTCTGAATAAGCCCGAATCTCTTGAAATTGTTCTGACAGGCAGAAGAGCGCACCCCGAATTAATCGCTATGGCTCACCTCGTAACAGAAATGAAGCCTATCAAGCACTATTTCGACATCGGTGTTCTTGCAAGACAGGGAATCGAATATTAAACTACTGGACAAATCAGGATGTTTGGGGTTTAATACTGAGTATTGAGAGAAAACATGTTAACACAAGAATTAAAACCGATTAATAACATTATTAACACAAATAGAACAATGGAGCTTCCTCTCTGCCCGGAGAGTCCTTTGTATGAGTTTGTTAATGTCGTAACTCTGCGCAGTAAAAGATTTTTCTTCTTCTCTGTGCCGAAGACTTACTCTGTTTTCAGACGACTGTCGGCTAATAATTTAATCGAAAAGTACAAAATCGGGTTTGATGAAAGTAATCCCGTTGCATCTTTTCTTCTCAAGATTTATAAGGACAGCGTTTATATCGTTGATTTAAAGATTAATTCTGACGTTGACGAAAAGAAAATGCTCGAAACGATTGTTCAGATTTCATCTGAACGTGCGCTTGAGCTGACGACAAGAAAAGAAGTTAAGATTAATGTTGTGCCGTCAATGTTTTCAGATAAAATCGGTGTTTATAAAATCTGCGGGTTTGAGTCGGTTGAAGAGCAGACAGAGTTTGAGAAAAAATCTCTCGGCGAAGCCCTTATTTTAAAAGTTGTTAAGTCATCAAGATTAATGAAAAGGATTAAGAAAAATCCCATTATTCAGTAATTAGTAGATTAGGAGTGGTTATGAAGGTGAACCTGAATTATGCAAAGCTGGCAGACAGCTATTTGTTTTCGACTATTGCAAAAAAAGTCAGTGAGTTCATCAAAAATAACCCCGACAAATCTGTTATAAGGCTCGGTATCGGCGATGTTACCCTTCCGCTTGCCCCGAAAGTTGTTGAGGCTATGAAAAAAGCGGCTGATGAAATGGGTGTTCAGGAAACCTTCAGAGGCTACGGTCCCGAGCAGGGTTATGATTTTCTGAGAAACGCAATTGTTGACTATTACAAGGAACACAGAGTATCGCTTGAACCTGATGAAGTCTTTATCTCAGACGGTGCAAAGAGTGATTTGGGGAATATTTTGGATTTATTCTCTCAGGATAATGTTGTTTTGATTCCGAACCCTGTTTATCCTGTTTATGTTGATACGAACACTATGGCAGGCAGGAAGATTGTTTTCGCTGATGCAAACGAGGAAAACGGGTTTCTTCCTATGCCCGATGAGAGCATAAAAGCTGATTTAATCTATATTTGTTCTCCCAACAACCCGACAGGCGCTGTTTATACAAAAGAACAACTGAAAAAATGGGTTGAGTATGCGAACAAAAATAATGCTATAATTCTCTTTGACTCGGCGTATGAGTGCTTTATCAAAGATGAAACTCTGCCGAGAAGTATTTTTGAAATTGAGGGTGCAAAGACCTGCGCTATAGAATTTTGTTCGCTTTCAAAAACAGCAGGGTTTACGGGTACAAGAGCAGGCTACACTATCGTTCCTAAAGCCTTAACAAGAGATGATATGAGTCTCAATAAAATGTGGGTTCGCAGACAGACAACAAAGTTTAACGGTGTTCCTTACGTTATCCAGAGAGCCGCCGAGGCTGTTTTCTCGCCCGAGGGCAGAACTCAGATTAAGAAAAACATTGAATATTACAGCGAAAACGCAAAGATTATCTCTTCAACCCTTGATGAACTCAATATCAAGTATTTTGGGGGCAAACACTCGCCTTATATTTGGCTCAAATGCCCGAATAATATGAAATCCTGGGAATTTTTTGATTATCTTCTTGAGAATGCGGCTGTAGTGGGAACTCCCGGTGCAGGCTTCGGGGATAACGGGGAAGGTTTCTTCCGCCTGACCTCTTTTGGCAACAGAGAAAAAACCATAGAAGCTATGGACAGATTTAAAAAGTTGTTCGGGTAAATTTCTATTAATAAAAAACGGCGGGAATATTCCCGCCGTTTTTGTGCAGGTTGGGTTTTAACCCAACAAAATTATCCTTGTGTCTCGTCAGAAGGTAGGGTGTTGAAAAATAGTAGAGTAGACTTTAGTCTACTGAATAATTAATGTTATAAATTTACAAAAAAGGGAATATTTGATAATATAATTATTAATCAGAGAATAAAGAGAAGTTTTTATATGTTAAATTTCAAAAATAAACTCGTTC
>JAFXYZ010000070.1 GCA_017541465.1 bacterium
ACCCTATCACTCCTTCATCTACAATGGGTGAATGGATTGACGAATGGGCATCTCAAGGAAAGAAAAATATTTGGGGTAAAGAAGTAAAAGTTGCTGAAATGCAATCTGAAGCAGGTGCAGCAGGTGCTGTTCACGGTTCTCTTGCGGCAGGTTCTTTAACTTCAACATATACCGCATCACAAGGTTTATTATTGATGATTCCTGTTATGCACAAAGCTGCAGGTGAAATGCTTCCGCATGTTATTCACGTTTCAGCCCGTGCATTAGCAGCACAGTCATTGGCAATTTTCGGCGACCATACAGACGTTATGGGCTGCCGCAACACAGGTTATGCTATGCTCGCTGCAAACAGCGTTCAGGAAGAAATGGATATGGCACTTGTTGCTCATCTTTCAACTTATAAAGCAAAAGTTCCTTTCCTTCAGTTCTTCGACGGGTTCAGAACTTCTCACGAAGTACACAAGATTGAAGAAATTTCTTATGAAGAAATCGCAAGTCTTGTTGAACCTCAATACATTGAAGAATTCAGAGCAAGAGCTTTAAAACCTGAAGATCCTAAATGTAAAGTCGGTGCACAAAACACAGACGTTTACTTCCAGGGCAGAGAAACAGTTAACAAATACTACAACGCAGTTCCCGACATTGTTCAGGAATATATGGACAAGGTTGCAAAGATTACAGGCAGACAGTATCACCCGTTTGATTATGTCGGCGCACCCGATGCTACTGACGTTATTGTTGCAATAGGTTCATCCTGCGAAACTATCGAAGAAACAATCGAATACCTTAACTCCAAAAAAGGCAAGAAATACGGTCTTGTTAAAGTCAGACTGTACAGACCTTTTGATGTTAAGAGATTCAACGCTGTACTTCCAAAGAGCGTTAAGAGAATTGCAGTTCTTGACAGAACCAAAGAACCCGGTTCAATCGGCGAACCTCTTTATCTCGATGTTGTTGCAGCACTTGAAAACAAAGACATCAGAGTTATCGGCGGAAGATACGGTCTTTCATCTAAAGAATTTACTCCGTCAATGGTTTATGCGGTTTATAAACACTCTGAGAATAACGGTTTCCACAACTTTGTAGTCGGTATTGATGATGATGTAACAAATAAATCACTCAAAATCGAAGAACACATTGTTACGGAACCCGAAGGCACAACAAACTGTATGTTCTGGGGCTTAGGTTCAGACGGTACCGTTGGTGCTAACAAGAACTCTATTAAGATTATCGGTCAATATACAGACAAAGATGCTCAGGCATACTTTGCTTATGACTCCAAAAAATCTTTCGGTGTAACGGTTTCTCACCTGAGATTCGGTGATAAACAGATTAAATCAACATACCTCATCACTGCACCCGACTTCGTATCCTGCTCGGCACATGCTTATATCGGCAGATATGACCTCTTAAAAGGTATCAAAGAAGGCGGTACATTCCTTCTTAACTCACCTTATACAAAAGAAGAGGCTTTCTCTCACTTAACAAGAGATATGCAAAAAACTATCATCGACAAGAAGATTAAATTCTACAATGTTGATGCTGAAAGATTAATCAAAGAACAGCCCGGTTTGAGAGGCAAAGGTGCAAACACAGTAATGATGGTTGCTTACTTCAAAGTTTCAGGCATTATTCCGTTTGAACAGGCTCTCGAGGGTATGAGAGAAATGACAAAGAAAACCTTTAAGAAAAAAGGCGACGATGTTGTTAATATGAACCTTGCTTTGATTGATGCAGCAGTAAATGCCTGTGAAGAAGTAGTTGTTCCTTCTTCTCTTGACGGTGTTGCCTGCGCTCCCGAAGTTAAGATGATTCCTGACAATGCAAGCGAATTTGCAAAGAAAATTATCGAGCCTTCAATGAGACAAAAAGGCGATGACATTCCTGTTTCAGCTATGTCGTTTGACGGTGTTATTCCGACAGGAACAGCCTGCCTTGAAAAACGCGGTATTGCACCGAGAGTTCCGAAATGGGTTGCAGAAAACTGCCTCCAGTGTGGAATTTGCGCTTCTGCCTGCCCTCACGCAGCTATCAGAACAAAATTAATCGAACAAAAAGATTTGGCTAACGCACCCGAATCCTTCAAGACAGTTGCTGCTAAACCTGCTGCTGCAGATGAAAAATTCAAACTTCAGGTTTACTGCATGGATTGTACAGGTTGCGGTGTTTGTATCGACCAATGTCCTACAATGAAAATGGCACCTGAAAAACAGGCTCTCAAATGGTCAACTATCGAAGAAGAAACACAGGTTGGCGAACTCGTTAATGAGAAATTCTTTGATGAACTTCCGGATAACGTAATGGGCAGAAACACAACAAAGACTATCAAGGGCGCTATGCTCAGAAAGCCGTTGTTTGAATTCTCAGGCGCTTGTGCAGGCTGTGGTGAAACACCTTATGTTAAACTCGTTTCACAACTCTTCGGAGAAAATGCAATCGTTGCAAATGCAACGGGATGTTCTTCAATTTACTCAGGTACATTCCCGACAATTCCTTATACAAAAACCAAAGAAGGCAGAGGTCCGGCATGGGCTAACTCACTGTTTGAAGACAATGCTGAGTTTGGTTTCGGTATGAGACTTGCTATCGATTCAAACAGAGAAACTTTAAAGACCTTTGTTGAAAAAGCACTTGCTAAGGAAGATGCACCTGCTGATTTGAAGGAAGCTCTCCAAAACGCAATGGCTCACTGGGATAACTCCAAGACACCCGAGGCGCTTGAAGCTCAGAACAAAGCAAAAGTTGTTATCGACAAATACGCAAAAGAATGCGGATGCGATACAATTAAGAAGATTAAAGAGCTTGAAGACTACTTCACAGATAAATCGGTTTGGATTATCGGTGGTGACGGCTGGGCTAACGATATCGGCTACGGCGGTATCGACCACGTACTAGCTCAGAATAAGAATGTAAATATTCTTGTTCTTGATACCGAGGTTTACTCAAATACAGGCGGTCAGGCTTCTAAATCAACACCTACGGGTGCGGTTGCGAAGTTTGCGACAGGCGGTAAGAAAACCTATAAGAAGAATATGGGCTTGATGAGTATGTCATATGGCTATGTCTATGTTGCTTCTGTTGCTTTAGGTGCTGACAGAGCTCAGACCTTAAAGGCATTCCAGGAAGCAGAGGCTTATGACGGACCTTCAATTATCTTCGCTTATGCTCCTTGTATCGCTCACGGTATTGATATGAGTAAGACTCAGACCGAACAAAAACGTGCTGTTGAAGCAGGATACTTCCCGCTTTACAGATACAACCCCGCAAGCGAAACACCGTTCACTTGGGATGCTAAAGACCCGTCAGGCAGTTATCAGGACTTCATCAGAAGTGAAGGCAGATATAAATCACTTCTCAAGACAAATCCTGAAGCCGCGGAAGCTCTGTATTCTCAGGCTGAATCCGATGCAGCAAAGAGAATGTCTGTTTATAAATCAGTCGGTGAATTAATGAAATAGTAATGTTGGGCAAGTATGCCCAACCTACACAGTAGGGTAGACTTTAGTCTACCGAACATAACAAAAACCCCGGTAATGGAAACAAAACCGGGGTTTTTATTTTAAATATATTGTTGGGTTAAAACCCAACCTACAAACTAATTCCTTCCTGCAAATGCAGACCTAATCATTTGTGTACTTGTTTTACCTCCGTTTTCCATTGGGAAGCAATTATCACCTTCTAATCGTAGTCCAGAATTGTTTATTTTACGAATAATAAAAGAAAAAACATCGTATCCACCTTTATTTGGTCCTTTAAATCCATTAATATCAACAACAAAGATGGCGGAAGATGCACTATAATTAATTAATATTTGTCCTGAAGCCAAAACATATGCAGAATTGTTATTATTAATCTTTTGTTCGCTATATCCTCCACATCCCGAACCTTCAATAGCATATTGACTGTATTTTGGTACACAACCACCTTCTTTTGCATTGTTTTGACAATATTTTGTAAGTACTAAATTTTTTGTAATCAAATTAAAAAATTCCTGACAATCTGAAAGGTTAGTTGTAAACGCTTGACCATAAGGATAATAGCAGTTAACCTGCCCATTAAAGTCCAGCATATTAACTTTATTTATTGCTTGAGAAAACGCTGAATATGTCTTTTTAAACTGTGTTTTTAATTGTTCATCGTGGTATTTTGCAATTAAACTTGGTATTGTAATTGCTGCAATTACACCAATGATAACCAAAGTAATTAATACTTCGGCTAAAGTGAAACCATTACTTTTATCATCACAATGATTTAATAAGTCATTAATAGAACTTGAAAAACTACGAAAGTTTTCTTGCCTACTTCTTTTCCAAAAGAAGTGGGGGGGGGTAGGAACGGATTTATTTTTGGAATCAAACATAATATTTTCTCTTTCTCTATAATAATCTTATAAATATAATACCATATTTTTCAGAAAAAATAACATGTTTATTTATAATTCTTCAGTTTTGAAAATATTATATCCTTCATAGTGGTAACTTGCGTCTATGCCCTTCATAAAAACCTCTCTGTTGTTTATATCGTCAGTCAGGGCATTTTTTAAAAGTTCTTTTATTTCAATGTTTTTAATCGGGCTTCTTTCCATTGCAAGAAGGTAATCCTCTTTTTCGACTTTGCTCCATTCAACAACCTTGCCGAGTTCTTTTTTCAGCATTAAATCAAGCCAGATTCTTGTACTTCTGCCGTTTCCTTCCCGAAACGGGTGAGCAACGTTCATTTCAACGTATTTTTCGATTATTTCATCAAAATTTGACTGCGGCATTTTGTCGATGTTCTCTAAAGCTGCGCTCAGATACATAACGGGGGCGAAACGAAAATTCCCTTTTGCGATGTTTTCTGTTCGTATTTCGCCAGCGAAATAGTAAATATCTTCAAAAAGGTATTTGTGAATTTTGGAAAGAGAAGAAAAATTTCCAGCTTCAAGAGAGTCAAGACAGCCTGATTCAAAGAGTTCAACCGCCTTTATTTTGCTGATTTTCTCTTCTTCTCTTGCTAAATCGGATGATATTTTAATTCCAAGTTTGTTTTCTAAAACCATAAATACCTCACTATTTAATTATATCATAATTTTTAATGGCAAAAAAATATTTGTTCGGTTTTCATGTTGATACGAATTCTACCAAATCAGAAAAAGGAAACAGTTATGTCGTTTGAAACAAGATACAGTTTATCTCAGCTTATGAGTGGTGATGCTCAGGGCAAATATGGTATCAGGGTTGATAACATAGGAAGATTTCAGACCGAAAAGGCGGAGGAGCTCGAAAGAGAAAACACTCCGTGGTTAAATGCCTACACAGGACCTCAGGGCGGTACAAACGGCGAAATGTGTCCTGATATATGGACTGAGGGCGATACTTTTTTAAGGACAAAACTTGGAACAAAAGTCAGATATAAAGAAGAAAAGGTTTATCCGAGTTGTAAACACGTGATAACAAAGACGGTTGGAAGATATTCTTCTCCTTTGGCTCAGAGTTTACTTCAAAGACAAAAAAAAGCTGTTTTATCCGAACAGTATTTAATGGAAGATGTTGATATTGTTGAGGATTCTCTTGATTTGAGAAAAACTGAAATTGTTTCACTTCCGAAGTTGAAAGAAGTCGGCGGAAATTTAACTCTTGATACAAACTCAAGACTCGGAAAACTTCCCGAACTCAAACAGGTTAAGGGAAAAATAACTGTTATTGCAAAAAATAAAGACGAAATGAATGACTACCTCAGAAGATTAGGATTAATTGACGGATATGGTCAGCCTAAAGTTTCAGTCGGAAAAGGTGTTGAACTTTTTATGAGAAGTTATGCTTAAATATTGAAGATTGGTGCAAAAAATTGTACCCTACAGACTTCTTATGAAAAATTATATTTAGTTTTTAACGACCGAATTGTTTAAAATCTTGTATAAACCGATTTTTTATAATAATATTTATTATATGGATATCGGGCAGTTTTTTATGCTCATAATAAAAAGGGGAAGAAATGAAGTCATTTTTAAGAATATTGTGTTCGTTATTTATAATTTTTGCATTTTATAACGTCTGCGAAGCGAAGCAGATAGTCAGAATGGACAGGATAATGAAGTCCGCATCGGAGCTTGATAAAACCTCTGTGATAGCGATTTCGGTAAAAGATGCCCAGACGGGTTCGGTTGAATATGAATACAACCCTAAAAAACTTCTTCACACAGCATCTACTCTGAAGCTCTTTACGACAGCTGCTGCGATGGAAACCCTCGGAGATGACTATAATTTCACGACTGCCATCTATAAACACAACAACGATTTATATATTAAACTCGGTGCCGATCCTCTTTTGACTACCGAAGGCTTAAAAACCCTTATCAAAGATCTTCGCTCTGAGGGGCAGAGAGATTTTAACAATGTTTATTTTGACGATAGTATTTTTGACCGCCAGGAATGGGGAACGGGCTGGATGTGGGATAACGACACCAACCCGCTTATGCCGAAATTCAGCTCTTATAACCTCGACAACAATACGTTAAGAGTTAATGTGACAGAGTCCGCAAACGGCGATGTTAAGCTGAAGCCGACTTCAAAATATCCTATGTCGGTGGTTAATTTTCTCTCGTTCGGCGCTCAGTCACAATATAGCGCGGTAAGGTATGACTGGATAAGCCCCGAGGTCGTTGAACTCATCGGAACTGTTCAGGGAAAACCCGCTATAGATATTCCTTTGAGCTCTATGAGAAGATATTTTATCTTCGTTTTAAACGATTTATTCTCAACTTATAACATAAAATTCAAAAACCAGTCTTATGCTTCAAAACTTCTTCCTTCGGGAGCTCAGAAGATAGCTGAAATCACTACTTCTGCCGAAGATATTTATCCTTCAATTCTTCAGGACAGCAATAATAAAAATTCTGAAACACTCTTTAAAGCGGCAGCCTCAAAGAAATATACCGCAACGGGAACAAGTGCGCTTGAAGAAAGACTTTTCAGAGAATATTGGGAAGGCAAAAAGGTTTCCACAAAAGGTATTCATATAGCAGACGCATCGGGAGCATCAAGAAACGACCTGTTTTCGGTTGACTGGATGACGGAGGCGCTTGTTAAAATCTACAACAATAAGGCTTTATACCAAAAATTAAAGGATAATATGGCGCAGCCCGGTGACGGCACACTTTCTTCAAGACTTTATTCTCTGAGAGGAAGTGTCTGGCTTAAAACAGGCACTCTTGCAGGTGTTTCAGGTCTGACAGGCTTTGTCACCGACTCAAAAGGCAAAACTCACGTTGTTGCGATTTTAATTCAGAACTTTATCACTGATGCAAACTCCGTGAAGTCTTTTGAAGATGAGGTCATTAAGGCTGTTTACGAATAACCTTTTTATATAGTCATAGTGGTTATTTTCAATTATAACAAAACAATTTATACTCTTCTTTAAATGAAAGGAGCAGAAAATGACTGAAAAAATGCAGGTTTATAAATGCGAGATATGCGGAAACGTTGCTGAGGTTCTTCATTCGGGCGCAGGCGAACTTGTCTGCTGCGGAAAACCTATGAAACTCTTAAACGAAAAAACGGAGGATTTGGGGGCGGAAAAACATGTCCCCGTGGTTGAAATAACTGACGGCAAAATGTTTGTGAAGGTCGGTTCGATGCCCCATCCGAGCGAGGAAAACCATTATATCGAATATATCGAGGTTATTTCGCGCGATAATAAATATATTAAGAGAAAATATTTATCCCCCGGTGAAAAGCCGGAGTTAGAGCTAAAGCCCAGGTATAAGGACTTTGCCATGAGAGCCTATTGTAATCTTCACGGGCTTTGGGGCAGTGATTATACCGAGTAAATTTTGTAAAAATTATCTTTCACCCTCGCCCCTTGAGGGGGGAGGGTGGGCGAAGCCCGGGCGAGGGGGTAGTCGTAAAGGTATATAATTTTAAAGTCGTGTTAAGTCTTTTCTCATCTTGCTTTACAATTTTATAAAAAACTGTATAATTATAATCAGAAGTTTTATGTGCGCGCGAGCGGGCGAAGTGTGGAGAAATTGAATATGGCAGAAGAGCATAAATATTCCGACTCTGAGTTTGAAAAACTCTTGTCTGATTATGATTACAGTTTTACGAAGGGCGATTTGGTCAAAGGGATAGTTTGCTCTTATGATTCTACGGGTGCAATCGTTGATATAGGTTCAAAAACGGCAGCATTTGTTCCTGAACGTGAAGCTATTGTTGACAAAGGCACATCGCTTGAAAAAACACTCGAAAAGGGCAAAGAATATGAGTTCTTAATCATCAGAGAAGAAGATGAGGACGGCAGATTTACTCTTTCCTACAAAAAAGTTGCTATGGCATACAACTGGAGAGAGCTTGAAGAAGCTAAGGCAGCGAATGCAACTGTCGAAGGTCAGGTCGTTTCTGTCGTTAAGGGCGGCGTTCTTGTCGAAGTTAAAGGTATCAGAGGGTTTATTCCTTCAAGCCATCTGAGAGTGAAGTCAATGGACGATATTATCGGTTCTACTCTCGAACTTAAAATTTTGACTATGGACGTTCAGCAGGGCAACTTTATTCTCTCTAATAAGCGCGTTTATACTGAAGATAAGGAAGATTTGAAGAGAGATACACTTGCAAACATTGAAATCGGCAAGGTGGTTAAAGGCGAAGTCGTCAGAATAACTGATTTTGGCGCATTTGTTGACATCGGAGGAATTGATGCACTTCTTCCTCTTTCCCAGATTTCGTGGAAATGGGTTGACCATCCTTCAGATATTCTCAAGGTCGGCGATATTATTGAGGTTGAGGTTATTGTTATTGATAACGACAAGCAAAGAATCAGCGTCAGCCTTAAAAACCTTGAAAAAGATCCCTGGGAAGAAGCCTATGCTCAGTTAAAAGAGGGCAGTAAAACCGAGGGTGTAATCACCAGAATTAAACACTTTGGCGCATTTGTTGAGGTCTATGACGGTGTTGAAGCGCTTTTGCAGAATGACGAAATGGTAGATTACCAGAATAAACACGATGTTGTTCTCAAAGAGGGCGATAAAATTCAGGTAAAAATAGTTAAATTCTCGCCCGAGGACAGAAGAATCAGCCTGAGTTTGAGTGATGACTAATTATGGCAGACAGACTAATCGTTTTATCGGGTAAACAGTTTTCCGGGAAGGATACAGTCGGAAAAATTCTGCTTGAAAAATTTCCTTCCTTCAGAAGAATCGGGATAGGCGATGCCATAAAAATCGAGTATTCGCGCAGAACAGGGCTGACAAGAGAAGAGATTGAAAAAAATAAACCTCTATATCGTCAGGATTTGATTGACCTTGGTGACTGGGGCAGAGCGCAGAGCCCTGATTACTGGCTCAATTCCATTATTGCGCAGGAGGGTAATATTGTTGTTACCGATGTAAGAGTGAAACATGAGCTTGAACTCTTTAAATCAAACGGTGCTTTTGCGATAAGAGTGGAAGCATCGGAAGAAGCAAGAAGCAGAAGAGGACAGCTCGTTTCTGCTAATGACAATACCGAAACGGATTTGGATAACGTAACGACCTGGGACTATGTTATTCCTAACGAAGGAACTTACGAAGAACTTCTCGAAAACGTCGAACCATTGGTTGGGAAGATAAAAGAGTATTTTGGAATTTATAATTAATAATTCATTGCACCTTCTCTAAGAACTTTGCAGGCACACCTTCTTTTTCAAAAGAAGTATGTTGACAATAAAAGTTCAGCAAATAGAATAATTTATTGTAGGGATACTTGTATCCTTATGAGTAGATAAGCAAGTCGTTTTAAATGCTTAATGCTACGACTGCTTCAAGTGAAAGGAATAGAAAATGTTCGCAATTATCGAAACAGGCGGAAAACAATACCAGGTAACGGAAGGCCGTTATGTTGATATTGAAAAATTAGAAGACGACGTTGATTCAAAAGTAGTTTTCAAAAACGTTGTTATGCTCGTAAACGGCAAGAAATCAAAAGTCGGACAGCCTTATGTTGCAAATGCTTCTGTTGAAGGTGTTGTAACAAAACAGGACAAAGACAAGAAAGTAATCGTTTACAAACAAAGAGCAAAAAAAGGTTACAGAAAAAAACAAGGTCACAGACAGTGCTTTACCAGAGTAATGATTAACAAAATCAGAACAACGGCAGGCAAAAAAGCGGCAGCCGAAAGTGCCGAAACAACCGAAGAATAAAGGAGAAATAGAAGATGGCACATAAGAAAGGTGTAGGCTCGAGTAAAAACGGCCGTGATAGTGAAAGTAAGCGCTTAGGCGTCAAGAGATTTGGCGGCGAAGCTGTTAAAGCAGGAAATATTATTGTACGTCAAAAAGGTACAAAAATTCACGCAGGTGAGAACGTAGGACAGGGAAGCGATTATACTCTGTTCGCACTCATCGACGGAAAAGTGAAATTTGAACCCTACAGACGAGACAGAAGACAAGTCAGCGTTTACGCAGAATAGAATTATAAATTGTAAGTTGTAAGTTGGGCTTTCAGCCCAACAATAATTAATTCAAAGAGCAGAGGTTTTTCCTCTGCTTTTTTGCGTGTTAATTTTACAGAATGAAGTCTTTTATGTTCGGTAGACTAAAGTCTCCCCTACAGTCTCCCCTCGCCCCTTGCGGGAGAGGGGCAGGGGGTGAG
>JAFXYZ010000071.1 GCA_017541465.1 bacterium
ATTCCCATTACGTCATAGAGAAGTGCCTTTATTCCGCAGACCGCAAGCCCTGCCGCGCAGAGTTTGCTTCCTCTCTTCAGGAACAAAGCGCCTGCAGAAAGTGCAAGAGGAAGAGCATTATTGACTATATTGTTTCCAAAGCCGGAAAGATAACCCTTAGTATTTGCAATAAACCCGTCATAACCGCTGTTTAAACGAATATCATACAGACCATCCTGCATTTTACCCAAAATCGTACTTCTTGAATTTGAAATTTTGGAGTCATTCAGCTGTTTAATCAAAACATCGGTCGATTCAACATACTCGGTTGTTTTTGCGTCAGCCTGACCGCATTTATGCGAGTCATAAATAATTGCCGCAGCACCGGCAAGCCCTGCCGTTCTCGCCAATAGCGAAACTGCTCTTTTTGCCGCCGTAGGTATTATTAAACTTGTTGAGGTTGCCATGTTCTGCTCCAATCAGTTTTGATTTTAGAGTTTATAGGTTACTGAATTATTTTTGTCGGGCGAGTTATCTTCGACCACTTTTGTTTGCGCCGACATCTTCAAAAGTGCGCTGTTTGCACTCATTGCATCTATGCCGTAATTTGATGTATCTGTTGTTAAGTTCTTGAGAATTTCCAAAGTCTTTTCGTCACCCTTAGCAACTCCCGAGTCCGCAAGAGAAAGTGCAAGACTTCTTACCGCCGCTGATTTATCCTGAAGTGCGATATTCAAAAGTGCCGTCAGAGCCGGATCATCGTATCTTGAGTCATCTTCTTCAAATCGTTTTATAAGCTCTTTTGTGCCCTGAAGTCTTATATCTTTATTTGGGTTTCTCAGGTAATTTTCGAGAGATTTTATATAATCATCAGTCAATTCGACAATTCTCTTTGTCTTCTTCGGCTTTTTATCCTCGATGGAGGATGCCGCAGCAGGCTGAGAAGTCTGATTATTATAGTTTGGATTATTGTAATAATTAGGACCTAAATAGCCTGCAGGGTTTTGGATATAAACATTGACCGCCGATTTTTCGCTCGGGTTTAATACAATGGCATCATCCTGCTGTGAGATGGTCGTTGCAGGATAAATGTTTTTCTGAGGATACTGGTAAATAGAGCGCGCCGGAATAAGCGAAACATTGTTGTTTTGCTCCGAAACGGCAGGCATGGGAGTCTGACTCCACGAAACCTGAGGTTTGTGAGTAACCTTCGTTGTTATTGGTTGTTGAATTTGAACATCAGACATAATTTACCTAATACCTTATACAATTAAATAAAGTTTTTTTAAAGGAAAATCATGATATTTTTTGAATAAATTTTACATTTTTGTTACAATTAAATTTGTCATTAAGGAAGCAAAATTTATGGAAAATTTAAAAATTGCAATAGGTGCTGACCACGGCGGAGTTGAACTCAAAAAAGTAATTATTGAATACCTTCAGAAAAAAGGTATAGAAACCCAAAATTTCGGAACTGACACTTCTGAAAGTGTTGATTACCCTGTCATCGCAAATAAAGTGGTCTCGGCTATTCTTAACAAAACCTGCGCCAAAGGTATTTTGATATGCGGAACGGGAATAGGAATGAGCATCAGCGCAAACAGACACAGGGGAATAAGAGCCGTTGTCTGCTCGGATACAACAAGCGCAAAATATTCAAGACTTCATAATGACGCAAATATTCTCTGCCTGGGCGGAAGAATAATCGGCACAGAAGCAGCCAAAGATATAGTTGATGTCTGGCTCTCAACCGAATTTGAAAACGAGGAAAGACACAAAAACAGAATTAATTTAATCGAGAAATTCTGATTTTATTCTTGATTAATCTCATAGCCCCTTCCATTGAAGAAGCGAGCGGAATAACACCCTCTAAATAAGCATTCGCAAGCGCGTCTTTAACCTTTTGAGGAGGATTTACGAGCACAAGCAAACCGCCGTTTGTTGCGCAGGTCTTATAAATATCCGTAAATATTCTTGTAAACTCAATATCAAAGAGAGTAACCTCCTGCATATCAAGAATAACGTTGTTTCTCTCTGCATAAACCTCTGAGTTAATGTCCTTAATGAGCTCATCAAAAATACCGTTATCGTTAAATTTCTTAACGGAATAAGCAACGATGTTGGGATGCTCCTGAGGAAACTTCGTAAAGGCATCATTCGATTTTCTCTGGAATACATGTGAAAAGTATTTCAAAATCTCATTGTGCCAGTTAGGACCTTTCGGAACGTAAATATCAGCGCCGAGTTCATAGCAGTATTCGATTAACGATCTGTCGTCAGTGCCCGAAATAACCATAATTTTGAGGTCAGGATTTTTCTCTCTGCGGTATTTTGCAGCCTGAGAAATGACCTCAAACCCGTCTTTGCTGTCGGGGAGGAACAAATCAACGATAATACAGTCGAAAACAACCTTGTTAAATTCGGAAAGCGCATCATCCTTTTTTCTTGCAATAACAGGAACAATACCGATTTTCTTCAGCATCTGGTTAAGCTGGTAAATAGAAAGCTCAAGGTCATCGACAATTAAAACCTTCCTGTCACCAAACATTGTCGTCTTTGAATCAGTCTGGAAAGTATGAAGTTTTCTCTCGATTTCGATTAATGCCTCAGAAATATCGTTTGGAAGCAGGGACTCGTTTTTGAGTTTGTATTCCATCGATGCCAATTCGAATAATTTTTTGATTTGATCTTTATTTAGTTCCATTTTATACCTAGTCGATTATTTATATAACGAAATTATAACAATTTTTTATAATTAAGACAAGCAAAATCAGTTATTCGGAATATTTTTTGAATAAAACAGCTGCGTTATGCCCGCCAAAGCCGAAGGAATTTGTCATTGCATACTTAACATTCATCTCTTGCGCCTTATTCGGTACATAATCTAAATCTGCCGTTTCCTCAACTCTGTTTTCAAGATTAATAGTCGGAGGAACAACTCCGTCTAAAATAGACTCAATGCAGACAATAGATTCGACAACACCCGCAGCACCGAGCAAATGTCCTGTCATTGATTTTGTTGAGCTTACTTTCAGCTTTGGATTTTCGGTTCTGTCACCAAAGACAGACTTAATCGCTCTTGATTCCGCAATATCACCAAAGTGGGTTGAAGTTCCGTGTGCGTTAATATAATCAACCTCTCTTGGTTCAATTCCAGCGTCCTTAACCGCTAACTCCATAGCCTTTGCCGCGCTTGTTCCCTCAGGATTAGGCGCAACAATATCATAAGCATCCGAGGTCTGACCATAGCCGACAACTTCTGCATAAATTTTAGCACCGCGCTTTTTGGCATGCTCTAATTCTTCAAGAATTAAGACCCCTGCGCCCTCGCCCATAACAAAGCCGTCTCTGTCTTTGTCAAACGGTCTTGAAGCCTTTTCCGGCTCCTCTGCGCGTCTTGAAAGCGCCTTCATAGCGCAGAAGCCTGCAATACCAATATCGCAAATGGCAGCTTCACTTCCGCCTGCGATAATAACATCGGCTTCGCCCCACTGGATAGCTCTGAAGGCATCACCCACGCAGTTTGCAGAAGTAGCACATGCGGTAACAATAGCTTTATTAATACCTTTTGCACCGAACATAATTGAAATTTTCCCTGCCGACATGTTAGCAAGCAGCATCGGAACAGTGAAGGGGGAGCACTTTGAATAGCCTTTGGCTATCATTGCTGTATGGTTTTGCTGAATTGTATGAAATCCGCCTGCGGCAGAGCCGACAATAACACCAAATCTGTATTCATCCACATCATCTTTTGTTAAACCCGAGTCCTCATAGGCATTTTGCGCTGCTACACAGGAATACAGGATAACTTTATCGTATTTTTTGGCATCCTTAGGATCAAAATAATCTTCAGGGTTAAAAACACTTTCCTTTATTTCGCCCGCAAACTTTGCACTGTGGCTTTCGGGATGCTCTACACTTTCAATACGGGATATACTGCTTTCACCATTTTTCAAAGCAGTCCAAAACTTATCAACACCGACACCGTAAGCACTTAAAATCCCCATTCCGGTGACTACTACTCTTTTTTTGTCATTTCCCATTTCTCTTGTCCCCTAAAATGACAATATGAGGAGCTTTGAATAAAACCCCTCATATTATTCTTAATCTTTCATCTTATAATTCAACAACTATGAATTTGCTTCGATATAGTTTACTGCGTCTTGAACAGTAGCGATTTTTTCTGCTTCTTCATCAGGAATATCGCAATCAAATTCATCTTCAAGAGCCATAACTAATTCAACCGTATCGAGTGAATCTGCACCGAGATCAGTAATAAAACTTGCTTCAGGTGTAACTAATGATTCATCAACACTGAGTTGGTTAGCAACTACTTTTTTTACTCTCTCAAAAATTGTACTCATATTTTTCTACCTCTTGTATTCTTTACTAAATTGTACTAAAAAATTATACTATCAATATTTTTTTTTTGCAAATATGTTACATTATATAACCAAACCGCCGTCAACACCGATAACCTGACCTGTTACATAATTTGCATCAAGCGCCAGAAACTTAACAACGGATGCCACCTCTTCGGGTTCCGCAGCACGCCTCAGGGGTATATGCTCAACGATTTTTGTTATATCAAGGTCCTTTGTCATGTCCGTATTAACGAACCCAGGCGCAACGGCATTAACTCTGATATTCCTTGAACCGAGCTCTTTTGCGAGGGATTTTGTGAACCCGATTAACCCTGCTTTCGCAGCGGAATAGTTAGCCTGCCCTGCGTTGCCCATGACACCCGCTATACTTGCCATGTTTACGATAGCACCTGTTCTTTGTTTAATCATAATCTTTGAAACGGCATTTGTAACATTATAAGCACCTTTTAAATTGGTATTTAAAACGGCATCCCATGCCTCTTCCGACATCCTTATAAATAAACCGTCTTTTGTAATTCCTGCGTTATTAACAAGAATATCAATCCGTTCATGCTTTGAAATAATCTCGGCAACCGCACTGTCAACCTCTGCTTTTGAAGAAACATCAAAACGGACAGCCTCGGCATTAACACCTAATGCCTTAATTTGTTCAACTGTTTCATTTGCCTTTGCTTCGTTACCTGCATAATTGACGATTACATCGCATCCTGCTTTTGCAAGTGAGAGCGCACATGCTCTGCCTATACCTCTTGAAGCTCCCGTAACGAGAGCAACTTTTCTGTTTTCTGTCATTATAAACTCACTTTCATTATTTTTATTGTTTCCTGTAAACTTTCAAGACTGTTTATATTGTATGTTTTAATATCAGGACTTATTCTTTTGTTAAGACCGGCAAGAACTTTACCCGGGCCTATCTCAACAAAAGTATCAACCCCCTGACTGATAAGATATTTTACCGACTGAACCCAGTAAACGGATGTGTGTATCTGGAAGGGAAGTTTGTGCTTTAACTCTTCGCCTTTTACGGTTTCTTTTGCGTCAATATTTGTTATAACGGGATATTTTGCATCCTTAAACTCAAAATCCTTCAGATACTGAACAAACTGGTTTGAAGCATTTTTCATAAAGGGTGAATGGAAGGCGCCCGAAACACTGAGAGGAACAACCCTCTTTGCGCCGGCTTCCTTTAACACCTGCTCGGCTTCGCTTACCGAAGAGACAAGCCCTGTTATAACAACCTGCTCGGGGGAATTATAGTTTGCAATATAAACCCCGTCAATGTTTTTAACATACTCAGATATTATATCCGCCTTGAGTCCGATAACCGCCGCCATTGTGCCGTGATTTTCTTCGGCAGCCTCGTGCATAAGCTCAGAACGTTTTGAAATGAGCTTTACGGCACTCTCTAAATCAAAAACTCCTGCGCTGTAAAGAGCGCAGTATTCACCTAAACTGTGACCTAAAACATAGTCAGGTTCAATATCGCACATCGACTTAAAGGCTTCATACATAGCTAAAGAGGTTGTGACTATCGCAACCTGAGAGTTATATGTAAGTTTAAGCTCTTCCTCCGTTGCTTCAAAACACAGGGTTGAAACAGGTCTGATTTTATCCGCTCTGTCATACACGTTTGAGGATACGGAAAAGGCTTCGTAAAAATCCTTTCCCATGCCCGGAGTCTGAACACCTTGTCCGGGGAATATAAACGCTAGTTTACCCATATTTGACCTTTCGCTGATTATTAAGCCTGTTCGTGTTGATAATAAGCGGCAATTTTCTTGTTTATGCCCGATTCAACGGCATCATAAGCCAATTTGACGGCATTTTTAATTGCATAAGATGAAGAGCGGCCATGCGAAATAACCGTGATACCTTTGACACCAAGCAAAAGAGCTCCGCCAAATTCTTCATAATTTATTCTCTTATAAATTCTTTTTAAAACAGGTCTTACCAAAATACCGATAATTTTTGAAATGAGGTCGCTTGAAAATTCCTGTTTAATCATATAGAACAGCATTCTCGCAACACCCTCTATTGTTTTCAGAGTAACGTTTCCGACAAAACCGTCACAGACGATGACATCGCAGTTTCCGTAGAATAACTCTTTTCCTTCAACGTTACCGACGAAATCGAGCTCGTCCTTGTTTTCTTCAAAGAGTTTGTAGGTTTCTTTTGCGAGCTCATCACCCTTGCCTGCTTCTTCACCGATATTGAGAAGAGCAATTCTCGGGTGTTCGTTGCCGAAAATACATCTTGAATAAGTTGCACCCATAACCGCAAACTGATAAAGCATCTGAGGGCTGCAATTAGTGTTTGCGCCCGAGTCAATAAGTACAAACGGCTTTTTCATTGTAGGAAGCACAGTTGCAATCGCAGGTCGTTCAATACCCGGCAGCCTGCCCATGCCAAAAAGGCTTGCGCCCATAGCTGCACCTGTTGAACCTGCCGCAACAACGGCATCCGAGCTTCCGCTGATGACGGAATTAACCGCAACAACTATCGAAGCATTACGTTTTTTTCTGATAGCCTGACCGGGAGCTTCGCCCATTTCAATAACTTCTGTTGCGTTTGTTTTCTTAATATCGAGATTTTTGAGATTAACCTTAATTCTTTTAACGGGAAGTATGCCGCCGCTTGACTGAACAATTCCCTCCTGCTCAATTCTGTCGAGTTCTCTTTCAATATCATACAACTTACCAACGAGCTCAATAGGAATGTTATGTTCTACCGCTGCCCAAACTGCACCCTCTACGGCTGCTCTGGGAGCATAGTCGCCGCCCATTGCATCTATTGCTATTCTTGTCATCTTCCCTGATTAACCTCTTAAACTACCATACACAATAAAAAACAAATCCCGTTATTCAAAAAAAGACAGCATTTAGTTGTCTTTTTTTGCGCTTACGGTTGTAACTTTTTTGCTGACTGTTTCACCTTTGTATTGTCCGCATTCGGTACAAACTGTATGTGTTAACACAACTGCACCGCAATTTTTACAAATAGTTGTTTCGGGAACGCTTCCCTTCCAGTTAGCTCTTCTTGAAGCCTGTTTTGCTTTACCCGTTCTCTTCTTTGGTACTGCCATAATAATTATCCTTTTCTAATTTAATATACGTTTAAACCGTGTGAAATTTTTCCACACTATATTTTTATAACACAAACAATTTTAATTTAACATTCAATATTAAAAACTTTTAAAATTTTTGTCGAAAAAAAGGGAAAAAGCGGGTATTTTCTCAACAAAAAAACGGCCGTAATGACCGTTTTTTGTTATATTTAAAGAAAATTTCTTTTTTCTTATGCCGCGTTGAGACCGCAATATTTCGGGGTTGAATTTTTGATACCCTGGGCAACCATCTGCTCCGCCTGGGGAAGTTCGTTGTTTGCCTGTGTCAGCTTGCTTTCATAGAGCTTTATCTGCTGGTCTATTCGCTTTTCCATAGCTTCAAATTGTGCTTTTTTGGCATTTAATTGTTTAACAACTTGATCATTGGCATCGAGCCCGCTCATCTGAGACGCGATAGCACTCATTTGTGTGGAAATATCAGCCTTTGTTGCCATCAGATTATTCAGTTTCGTCTGGTAGTTGTTGATGTCGTTTGTCAGCATCAGTAGCTTCATTTCACCTAAAATATAGCCCATTTTACTTCCCCTTTACTAGGTTAACTTGTTTTGTTAATCTTTCGCCCCTTCAAAAATACGTGATCCGAACTCTGTGCAATGATTTGCTCCATTTTGTTCATCCTGTACTTCTGGAGATTTAAGCGGTATTTAATCATCTTCATTTTCTTGTTCGTAGTCAGTATATCTTTGATAGTCTTTTCAATATTTTCCTTCATAATCTTTATGGGATTATGACGTCTGAAATACGACTTCGTGAACATAAGAAAATTCCGAAGTTGTCGTAGTTTTGTCTGTATTATAGAGTTTACGCCCATTTTGTGTCAGTAAATCCTTTTATATAGACAGGACTACATTATTAATAAAACAAATTATTTCCGATAATTGCCATGGTTTAGGGGCACTGTTTGTTTTTCTTAACCTTTTGTTCCTGCCGTTAAATAGCTGATAATGTCCTGATTATTATGTCGGATATTGTGTTATTTTGGTTAAATCGTTTTGATTTTTTTATAAATTTTGTTACAAAAATTTACAATTTTATTTTAACAAAACTTTAAATTTACCGCAATAAATGTAAAGTTAATTTGCCGTACCCGAGGACCAACTGTTGAGATATTGGTATTGTTCAGGCGTCAAAGTATCAATTTCAATACCCATGGATTTTAATTTAAGAGTTGCAATCTCAATATCAGTACTTTCGGGAAGAGTATAAAGTTTATTTTCCAGTTTTCCTCTGTTCTTAATAATAAACTCAGCCCCGAGTGCCTGGTTTGCAAAACTCATATCCATAACAGAGGCGGGGTGACCTTCTGCGGCAACAAGATTAACAAGACGGCCTTCGGCAAGAACATAAATTGATTTGCCGTTTCTGAGTTTGTATTCTTCGAGATGAGGTCTGATTTTCTTTATCTCGGTTGTTTCCTTCTTTAAACCGTTTACATTAACCTCGACATCAAAGTGTCCTGCGTTGCAGACCATTGCACCATCTTTCATTGTTAAAAGATGAGGAACATCAACAACATTAATATCCCCTGTTATTGCAAGGAAAATATCACCGACTTTTGCCGCCTGAGCTATCGGCATAACAGAAAAACCTTCCATAGCAGCCTCAAGTGCCTTCATCGGGTTTACTTCCGTAACAATAACGTTTGCACCAAGTCCTTTTGCTCTCATGGCTGCGCCTCTTCCGCACCAGCCATAACCGCATACAACAAAAGTTTTTCCTGCCAGAAGTATGTTTGTCGCTCTGATTATGCCGTCAATAGCGCTCTGCCCCGTGCCGTATCTGTTATCGTAGAGGTGTTTTGTCATGCTGCTGTTTACGGCAAGTGCGGGAAATTTCAGTTCGCCGGCTTTTTCCATAGCCTGAAGTCTTATAATACCCGTTGTTGTCTCTTCGCATGAGCCGATAATATCGGGTATCAGTTCTCTGTGTGATTTATGAATGGTTGCAACAATGTCGCAGCCGTCATCTATAATAAAATTAGGTTTATGTTCCAAAATTATATCAACGTGCTTTTTGTAGGTTTCTTTATCCTCACCTGCATAGCCAAAAACGGGAATATTCCAGTATTTAACAAGTGCAGCGGCAACATCATCCTGCGTTGAGAGAGGGTTCGAAGCAGCTAAAACACCGTCCGCACCGCCTTCTTTGAGTGCAATACAAAGGTTTGCGGTTTCTTTTGTAATATGAACACAGCTTGAAAACCTGAGACCTTTGAAGGGCTGTTCTTTTCTGTATCTCTCTTTAATCTGCTCAAGAACGGGCATATCCTTTGCCGCCCATTCAATGTTGCTCTTTCCCTGCTCCGCAAGTGTTATGTCTTTAATATCAGAATTAACCGTTAACATATTTTTTCTCCTTTTGCTAGTATTTTATCATAAATATATTAATAATATGGTAAAACTGTAGGTCGTGTTGTAAAACACGACAAAATGAATGTTATAAATTGTCAAAAACGGGAGCGGATTTTGGCTAGGGCGGAGTCGAGGACAGAATGTCCGAGCGAGCCCGTGTGTTCGAGAAAATTGTCGGAGCGATTGAAAATCGAAGATTTTCAAAAGCGGAGTACTCAATTTTCGAGTTGCCAATAATCCAAAATGTTAAAAAATTTAAAATTGTGGTATTATAAATTTAATCAGAGAATTAAGAGAGGTTTTTAGTATGTTTAATTTAAAAAATAAACTCGTTCCTACCCCCCCCCCTATAAAATTAATAATTGTCATTCTGAGGGCGAAGCCCGAAGAATCGCAAGAGTAGAGTATGAAAAGAGATTCTTCGCTAACGCTCAGAATGACGGATTTACGCTTGCTGAGGTTTTGATTACTCTTGTTATTATCGGTGTAATTGCTGCAATTACCGTTCCGACTTTGATAAATAAAATGCAAAGGGAAGAAGTTGAAACAAAATTAAAACGATTTTATTCCGTAATGAATCAGGCAATGCTCAGTTCAAAACTTGAAAACGGCGATTATTCGACTTGGGAATGGTCGCTTATAGACAGCACTTATGAACACAAAAAAGAATTTTTCGATAAATATCTGAAAAAACATTTGAAATATATGAAAGTCGAACAAGATACCGAGATGAATCGTCTTGTTGTTTATATGGTAGATGGTTCTATATTTTCTATTGACGGTGATAAAGATGTCAGGTATTTTACAAGAAGTAATAAGAAAGATAATCCGACATGGGGCAGAAATGCTTTTTGGTTCAAAATATTTCCGGGGAGCACAAATCCTTACTACAAAAATAAAGGATTTGAAACTTATGCTTATACATGGAATGGTACAATAGAAGGTGCTAAAGACCCAAGTAATAATTATGGTTGTTACAATCCCGGCAGTGAAAGAGGGCGGCACCTTTGTTCAAGATTAATTCAAGCGAACAGTTGGAAAATACCTGACGATTATCCGTGGCTTTAATTAATAAATTTCTGATACAAAAAATTAAAATTTTTGATATAATATTTTTGGAGTTTATCAAATGAAGAACACCGTCAAAACCGTTATATCAAAATATATTGATATTACTTGCGAATCGACAATCATTGTCGGATTTTCGGGCGGGTGGGATTCTATGTGCCTTCTCGATATTATGAAGCAACTCAGAGATGAGGAAGGGTTTCTTCTGATAGCTGCCCACCTCAACCACAACTGGCGTGGGGAAGAATCCGAGCGCGAAAAAGAAAGATGCCGTGAATTTTGCGAGAAAAACGACATCACCTTTGTTTCCCAAACACTGCCCGAGGACACGAAAGAATCGGAGGCGGTTGCAAGAGAATACAGATATAACTTCTTTATGGACTGCGCCGAAGAGTTTCAGGCTGATGTTGTCCTCACGGCCCACACAAAAAGTGACAACGCGGAAACTATTTTATACAGAATTATTAAAGGCACAGGCTTAAACGGACTTGAGGGAATAAGAGAATTAAGAGAGCTCAACGGAGTTAAAATAATAAGACCTATTTTAAACTTCACCAGAAAAGATATTGAGAACTATTGTATAACCCACGAGCTTTTCCCTAACTCGGATACAAGCAACCTGAACACGAAATATGCAAGAAACAATATCCGCCACAACATCATGCCTGCAATAAAAACCATTAACTCAAACATCGAAAATTCGCTGATAACCCTTGCTGAAATTGCATCAGGGAATAATAAAATCATAAACGAATTAATGCAGACAATAAAAGACCAGATAACGTTAGGCGACAAATGGCTCACCCAGAACTTTCTGATTTTAAATTCAGCCATGAAACAGCATTTTGTATATAATCTTTTGCTCGAATACGGGCTTGATCCAAGCTATGCCAAAATTCAGGAAATAGTGAATTTTATCGTTGAAAACCAGAGTTCAAAGACAGGAAAAACACTCTCAATCACAAGCGGAACGTGGCTTTTCACCTCACACAAATACACCTACATCTATCTTGAAGCAGGCAGGAAAAAGATTGCAGAAGAATTAAAAATTGAAAAAGAAGGTGAATACACATACGCAGACACATACAAGGTAAAAATCACCCAAAACACAAAAGAGATAAAGGTTTTCCCAAAATCAATAAGCAACAAGGTTTATGTTGATTTATCCCAAATCGGTTTCCCTCTGACACTTCGGACAAGAAAAACAGGGGATATTATTCAGCCGTTTGGTATGAAGGGAAAAATGAAGCTCAAAAAATATTTCATTAACAAAAATATTCCCTCACACGACCGCGATTTAATACCGCTTCTTTGTAAAGGCAACGAAGTGCTATGGGCTGTCGGTGTCGGAGTAAGCGAAAAACTCAGGGCAGGAAATATTCCTACCCACAAAATTAAAATTGAAAAGCAGGTTTAATATGGAAATCAGAGATAAAAACACTGACGATTTAAAGGTTTTGATAGACACAAACACACTGACCGAAAGAATAAAGGAGCTTGCCTCTGCCGTTGATGAGAGTTTTAAAAACGGCGATGATGTTTATGTCGTTTGCGTTTTGAAGGGTTCCGTGATGTTCTGCGCCGAGCTCGTTAAATATATGAAAAGCAAAGTGCAAATGGAATTTATTCGAATTTCAAGCTACGGAAATGCCCAAAAATCATCGAACAAATTAAAGGCAATAGACCTTACTCTGCCTGATTTAGAGGGGAAGAACGTCGTTGTCATTGAAGATATAGTTGATACAGGCTTAACTGCAAAATATCTGATTGACTTGCTCTCACTTGAACACCGCCCCAAAAAGCTGATGTTTGTATCGCTGTTAAATAAAAAATGCGCGAGAAAAACCGATATAGAGCCCGACCTCTATGGATTTGAAGTCGATGATAAATTTGTAGTCGGCTTCGGGCTTGATTATGCAGGGTACCTAAGGAACCTGCCGTTTATCGGATATTTTCCTTAAATTTTTAAGGGTTGGGCTAAAACAAGCAGAATGCTGTTGGGCAGGAATGCCCAACTTACTTTAAAAATTTACTATGCCACTATAAACATACATTAATCATTATATGGTGAGCCGAAAATCAGTCTGAACGGCAAAAGCATTAATTCACGTTTCTTTTTTGAAACCGGATTTTTTGAAACCTGGAGGAAGGTGATTAAGTTCTTCCAAAAGTTTTCAATTTCATATACCTCTTGTTTTATATCAAGATTTTGTGAAGCCATATAACCCTAAACCATCGTTCTGTTTACCTTACTTATATATAAAGTATTTTGATAAGGGCTGATTTCAAAGTGGTTTACAAAATGTAACATGAAAGAGATAAATATTATCGGGGAAATAAAAACTTTGTTAAATTTTTAATTTTTTTGGGAAATATGTTATTATAATAATCAGGTATTTTAGAAAAAGAGAGATTTTATTATGCAAAATTTCAAAAATAAAACAGTTCATACCCCCCCCTACAGAACTAACTATTCAGAAAATAGTGTAGGTTGGGCATACTTGCCCAACAATTCACCCCACCTTAATCCTCCCCGTCCAGGGAGGGAAATTGCGTTTACACTCGCCGAAGTTCTGATAACCTTAGTCATAATCGGTGTAATTGCAGCAATAACAGTTCCGACTCTGATGAACAAAATAGGCGACAGACAAACTGTCGTTGCCCTAAAAAAAGCATATACGGAAATTAATCAGGCTTTCAATTTGGCACAAAGTGAAAACGGGAAAATATCAACCTGGGGCTTGATTGACGAAGGAGGCGTTAACCATACGAAACTTGCCCAAATTTTAAAACCATATTTCAAACTTATGAAAATTTGTCCTTCAAATGAAGGTCCGACTTGTTTTGCGCAAACACAATACAAAAATTTAGCCGGAGACAACTGGATAAACGGTTCAAATAGTGATGCCTGTACCTCTGCTCAAACAGTTGACGGCAAAGCCATTTCTTTTGAAGTATTTAACTACTGTGGAACTGATACTTCTGAAAGATTTGGCTCATCTCCAATCAATTCAAAGATTTGTGCAGACATATTTGTTGATATAAACGGAGCCAAAAAGCCTAACATTTTAGGAAGAGATGTTTTTTCTTTTTACTTATCCGATTATGGTGTAGTTCCTAGAGGAACAAAAATGATGGAAAGCGGAACAGCAAATTTAGCGAAATTTTCAACTGACTGCAATCGTAATTCTAGTGGTTACTCATGTGCAGGCTGGGTAATATACAATGAAAATATGGATTATCTCCACTGTGATGATTTATCGTGGGATGGTAAACTCAAATGTTAAAACAAAAGCCGAGATTTTCTCTCGGCTTTTATTTTTAGTCATCGCAATCACATTTCTTTTTAATGAGTTTTTTAAACTGTTTTTCCTGTTTATCCGAAAGAAGTTCTTCAAACTCATCTCTGTAACATTCACAGGTTTCTTTGAGTTCTTTTTTGAGCGTTTTGATTTTCTTCTTTTGGGTTTTTACCTCCAAATCGCAGGCGCATTTTTTCATCAACTGAGAAAGCGCTTCTTCTTCGCACTTGATTTTTTCTCTTAAACTCAGAGTATCAAATTCAAAGTTATTCTGAATTTTGTCGGCTCTGCAGATTTGGGTATCGCTCAGGCAAAGGGTTTTGTAGAGTTCGCACTTTTTTATACACAAACAAAGGAAGTTGCACTCCTCATTGTTTTCGCACGATTCAATCGGCGCTCTTTGAAGTGTGGATTTTTTCATATCCTGACAACATTCACCAAATGCAACAAGCGAAACAAAAGAAAACAGTAAACAAAATGCTGATAAAAATACAAGTTTTTTCATAAAAATTCTCCTCAAAAAGTTGTCGGGTTAGTAAAACCGACCTACTTTGAAATCCCTGAACCGTAGGTCGGCATTACTATGCCGACTTATTACTTAATATAATTTATTATTGAATTTTTATAAAAAATAAAAAATTAGCCGAGAGGGCAGAAAAAAGTATTATTTATAAAAAACAGGGGCATCAAACGATGCACCCTGCTTTTATGTTTGGTAGACTAAAGTCTACCCTACTGTTTTAATATTTTCGATTAAACCGAAACTATTTGATTTCAACTGTAGCGCCTGCAGCTTCGAGTTGTTTCTTCATAGCTTCTGCTTCTTCTTTCTTAACGCCTTCTTTAAGAGCTTTAGGAGCAGCATCAACTAAGTCTTTAGCTTCTTTAAGTCCGAGACCTGTGATAGCTCTAACTTCTTTAAGAACAGCGATTTTGTTAGCACCTGCAGAAGCGAGGATTACGTTAACTTCGCTAGCTTCTTCAGCAGCGGGAGCAGCACCTGCAGCGGGAGCAGCAGCAACTGCAACGGGAGCAGCAGCAGAAACGCCGAATTTTTCTTCCATAGCTTTTACTAATTCAGCAGCTTCAATCAATGTTAATTTTTCGATTTCTTCTAAAATAGTTTGTACACTCATTTTAATTCTCCTTTTTTATTTTTTTAGTGTAATTTTTTGTAATAACTTTTGGGTTAACTAAGCTGATTTTTTCTTAGCAACCGCATCAATAGCCCTGACAAGCGAGCTCATAACAGCATTCAAGCTGCCAACGATACCTGTTGCAGGGGAGTTGACACAACCGAGCATTTTCGCATAAAGTTCTTGTTTGCTCGGAAGGCTTGCGAGTTTTTCGGTTTCGCTCTTAGAGAGCAATTTACCGTCAAGAGCGCAGCCGATGATTTCACCTTTTTTAGTATCTTTGATAAACTTAGTTACTATTTTTGCAGGTGCAACTTCATCACCGAAGCCAAAAGCAATAGCGATAGGGCCTTTGAATGTGTCGTTTAAAACTTCAAAATCCGAACCTTTAGCGGCGAGTTTAGCCAAAGTGTTTTTTGTTACCATATAATCAGAGTTTTCTTTCTGAAGTTCACGTCTGAGGTTTGTGATTTCTTCAACGGTAAACCCTTTATATTCGGTAACAACGGCTACTTTTGCCTTTTGAAAATCGGATTTCATTTTTTCGATTTTTTCTTGTTTAAATGCTTTTGTTGACATTTTTTCACCTCTTGTTGTTTGTTATCGACCTTTAATTTTTGGCATAAAAAAAAATTTACGCCAAACCGTAAATTTTCTCTAATAGTCTTATAACAAGGCAAATGCCTTTTCATTTCCTGACTACCTCGACAAGCTGTTATTTTAAGGAGTTTGGCTATAAAAGAACACCGCCGTGCCCTATTTCCTATTGCACCTTCTCTCATTGATTATTTTGTAACCACTCGAGAGGGTTTTTCTATCGCACCCACCCCGCTTGTTTTCTACGGTTGTGAGAGTATATTAGGATGAACATAAATGAAAATCAAGAAAAAATTTATAAATACTTTACAAATTATATATTTATTTGATAAAATAGTCATTGACAGAAAATGGAGGACACAACTATTAGCAGAGAATCAAGCCAAGTAAACCCTAACTTGAACCGTAACATAAGGGCAAAAGAAGTAAGATTAATTGATAATGAAGGCGATAATCACGGAGTTATATCGACCGAGAAAGCCTTGCAGATGGCAGAAGAGAGGGGACTTGATTTAGTTTTGGTTTCACCAAACCAGGAACCTCCCGTTGCAAAGATTCTGGACTATGCAAAATACCGTTACGAGACGGAAAAGAGGGCAAAGGAGTCCAAGAAGAAGCAGCATGTAGTTGATGTCAAAGAAGTGAAGATGAGATATAAAATCGATGTTCACGATTATAATGTCAAGATGAAGAGTGTAAAGAAGTTTTTGGCTGCAGGGAACAAGGTCAAAGTGGTTATAATGCTGAGAGGCAGGGAAATGCAGCACAGTCACCTTGCTTTTGAGCTTGCTGAAAGGTTTTTAAATGATATGTCAGAGGACAAATTCACTCTTGAGAAGAAGCCTTCGATGGATGGAAGAAACCTTGTTATCATTCTTGCACCTTAATAAAATATGAATTAATAAAAATATAAAAAAGATGTCCGTTCGTTTATAACGGACATTTTTTGTGGCAATAATACATTTATTGTATAAATTAATGTCAATAATTCAGGGAGTTTATCTCATCCGAAGTATTTTTTGAATTATGGTTGACAATCTGATTTTTCTTATAAACATTGACTTTTTTCCAAAATATCAATCCAAAGATTTAGATAGATTTATTTAAGGAAAAGTGGAAATATAAATCCTTTTAATGATGAAGAAATACTGCGTTTAGTTGTAATATGCTCATAGGATGAGCGGATATGCAAGGAGTTAAACAATGAGACGTGAAGTAGAGTTTGGGAAAAAGACCAGAATTATTCTTGTCGATGACAATGTTGAGCACTTACTGGGTATCAGAGAATTACTCACAATGGAAAACAACTATGACGTAATTGCAACGGCGACAAATGCAGATGTTGCTGTCAGTCTGGTTAAGAAATATCAGCCCGACATTGTGCTGATGGACATCAATATGCCGGAAAAAGACGGTTTGACGACAATTTGTGAGATAGAAAAACTGAACCTCGGTGTTAAAATTATTGCACTTACGGGATATGACGATCCTGATTTAATCTTCAGGGCGATGAAAATAGGTGCAAAAGGGTATATTTTAAAGACGATGGCATCGGCACAGCTTATGTATGCCATTGAAGAAATCAAACAGGGCAAGATTTATCTTCCTTCGGGCTTATCGTCAAGGTTCTTTGAATACTTCCAAAAATCGTTCAAAGAAGACAATATGCAAAACCAGGAACAGGGAAATCTGCTTCAGTACTTAACCCCGAGAGAAGAAGAGGTACTCGACCTTTTAACTCAGGGTGTAACCTATAAAGGTGTAGCCGGAAGACTGTTTATCAGTGAAACAACGGTAAAAACACATGTTAACAATATCTTCCAGAAACTTCAGGTAAATGACAGAACCCAGGCAGTTCTTTATGCACTCAACAACGGGTTTGCTAACAGAAGAAAACTGAAGATGGCTATTTAAGATTACTCCCTCTCCTATGGAGAGGGTAGGGGAGAGGGTTTTGCAAAAGGAAAGAGTATGACAAATAATCAAAAGAAATCAAACCACCTCAGAACCATTATTTTTGAAAAATCAAATAAAGAATACAGCAAACAGACCATTAACGGTCTGTTTCGCTCGATTATAGAGCCCTTAATTGAAACCAACGGAGAGAAAGCGCTTGTATTTGTAAGATTAAAAAAATCGCTTGAGCTAAAGACGGCAGTGAAGCGATTGACCTTCAGCGAAGCGAAGATTTATTCGTTTTCGGAGGTTATAACGGAGGAAAAAGTCGGGAATGTTGAAAAAGAGGAGATTTGGGGAAATTGTGAATTTTTGCTTGTTCTCTCTCCGAGGTATTCCGTTGCTTTGATGTGGGATTATGAAACCTCTCAAAATGAAGGTATGTCTGAGGTTTGCCTTCTTTATAACACCAAAAGCATTCTGGATATAGCAAAGGCGATTTGTTCAAATTCAAAAGTCGATTTTTCGGAATTTTTGAAGAAATTCCAGCCCGACAGACGTGAAAATACGGAGCTAAATTCTTCCATCGGCAAATTAGCGGGGCTTGTTGATGATTTAAACAGGGAGCTTATTATAAACTCTTTATCCCAGGCGGAGTACACCGAATCAGAAAAAAATCTTGAAAACTATGAAATGGCGAACGAAAACATAAGATTTATCTGCCATGAAATCAAAAATCACCTTTCTATTATTAATCTTTATTCGAGTATTACCGAGAAAAGGTTTGAAAAATTAACCCTTGATGATGAAACTTCAGGCTCGGTAGAAGGGGCGATAAGCAATATTAAAAAGTCATCTGAGACGATTTCCGCACTGTTAAATGACCTCAAATGCTTTGCCAAACCTGTTCTCGAGCAAATTGACGCTTCAAGAGTTATTGAGAGCGCGGTTAAACTCACGAAAGCAAGGGCAGAAGAGAAGAATAGTGAAATAATTTTTGAAGACAAAGAAGAGCTTTTTGTTCTCGCAGATGAGATGAAACTGCAAAATATTATTATCAACCTTATCTATAACTCGCTTGATGCGGTAAAAGAGAAGGGAAGAGTTGAAATATCACTAAGCAGACAGGGGAATTATGCACAAATATTAGTGCAGGACAATGGAGAAGGAATAGAAGATAATATTATAAGCAAAATTTTTGATATTAATTTTACAACCAAAGAACACGGAAACGGCTTAGGGCTTGCTATTTGCAAAACTTTAACAAAAGAGCAGAAGGGCGAATTAAACCTTCTTATGACAGGCAAAAAAGGAACAACCTTTGAGCTTTTGCTACCGCTCAGCGAATAAAATTCTTTTTCACATATCTTAAACACTGGTAGTATAAGTATTTTATTTATACTACTATTTAAAAAAACAGGAATTTTGAAATGAAGAATATTTTAAACAAATTTATAATTTTATCACTTGTGTTTATGGCCATGAACCAGGCATACGGCTCTGAAACACTGTCTTTTGAAGATGCTTATTCTCTGATGATGCAGAATAATAAGGGTTTAAAGGCTATTATGAAGAGCGTTGAAGAGAAGAAATACAAAAGAAGAGCCGCGGTCGGGCATTTTCTTCCTACTGTAGGGCTTAATTCAACCTATGCACACCTTGACGATAATCAGGGTTTTAACATTATGGGCTTTTCTATGGATATCCAAAAGCAAAATCTCTGGTATTTAGGAGCGGGAGCGAATTGGAATATCTTTACGGGCGGAAAAATTCTCGCTTATAACTCCGCCGCAAGAGCAAATTTTGATGGTGCGAACCAAAAGTTAAGGGAAAAAACAAACGAACTGACGGTTGAACTCATAAAAAGATACTACGGTTTAAGGCTCGCCGAAGACGTTGTAAAGGTCAGAGAGCAGGTCTTAGAGTCTGTTCAGGGGCACTTGGAAGATGCCTTAAAACTCGAAAAAGCAGGTATCATAGCAAGAACAGAAAGACTACATGCTGAAGTTGCACTCTCTGAGGCGGAAAGAGAACTAAAAGCCGCCATAAGAGATAAAAATGTAGTTGAAAAAAGCCTTTATAATCTTGTTCAGAGCAGGGATAAAGAAAGCGGAAGCGATGAATTTACGGCAGCTTCAGACCTCTTTATTTATACGGGTGAACTGAAAAGTCAGGAGGAATTTTTAGAGGCAACTCTTAAAAACAACACTTCTTTAAAACTTCTCGATGTCAAAAAACGGCTTGCTAAGGCTAATTTCAGAAGTGAAGTCGGAAATTATTCACCCACAGTAAGCCTTTTTGCTTATGACATTATGGCATCAGACGATTTAACACAACTTGCACCAAGATGGGCATTAGGGGGAACCGTAAACTTTACTGTTTTTGACGGACTATCGAGATATAACAACGTCAGAGCCGCAAAAGCACTCAAAGAACAAACCCAATACGAAATAGAGGACGCAAAAGAAGGTATTGAACTCCTTGTAAATAAATACTATCAGGAATTATTAAAATATCAGGAACAGTACGAAAGTACCGATAAATCAATAGAAAGAGCGCAGGAGGCGCTTCGCGTGAGCAAAATCAGTTTTAAAGAAGGACTTTCAACCTCTCTGTCGGTAACAGATGCCCAGAGTGCACTTGCAGGGGTAAAAATCGCAAGACTGAGCTCTGTTTATAACTATGATGTCACTCTTGCAGAGCTTTTAAGTCTCAAAGGCTATGCAGGGGAGATAATCGAATATATGAAAACTTCAAAAACAGAAAAACTCTAAAAGGATAAAATAATGGAAAAGAACAAACTTTCGGCAATAATTATAATCGCCCTTGTTATCTGCATAACAAGTATATATGCGGTTACAAAGTCACATGATTACACCCTTCAGGGCGAAATTGACATGCAGACGATAAACGTATCCTCGAAAGTACCGGGGAGAATAGCCGACCTTCAGGTTAAAAAAGGCGATATTGTTGAAAAAGACAAGGTGCTCGCAATTCTTGACACTCCAGAAATACAGGCTAAACTGGAACAGACAAATGCTCTTCTTGATGCAGCCAAAGCGCAGAATACAAAAGCGGAAACAGGGGCAAGAAACGAGCAGATTGCAATGGCTCTCAATACTTTAAAACAGGCTCAGGCAGGTCAGGAGCTTGCGAATAAGACATATTTGAGAATGAAAAATCTATATGAAGAAGGTGTTATCCCGGCACAAAAAATGGATGAGGCACTTGCCGCTTATAACAGCGCGAACTCAATGGTCGCAGTTGCTAAGTCTAATTATGAAATGCTCCTGAACGGAACAAGGAAAGAAGATAAATCAACTGCAGCAGCAAACGTCAAACTGGCAGAAGGGGCAGTCAGCGAGGTTGAATCCTTCTTAAACGAAAATCAATTAAAAGCACCTATCAACGGTGAGGTTACACAAATCAACTCTGAAGTCGGCGAACTCGTTGCAACGGGTTTTCCCGTTGTTGTAATTTCAAATCCTGACGATGTTTGGGCAACTTTTAACATCAGAGAAGATATGCTCAAAAAAATCAGAGTAGGGAAGATCGTTAAGGTTAAAATTCCTGCCATAAGCAATAAACCCTTTGAATTTAAGGTCAATTATATATCTGTTTTAGGTAATTTTGCCACATGGAAGGCTACAAGAGCAAAAGGCGAATTCGATATGAAAACTTTTGAAGTCAGAATGGTTCCGACTGAGAAGATTGACGGATTAAGAGCAGGGATGAGCACTCTTGTTGATTGGAATAAGATTAAATGAACACCCTTTTTGCACTGATTAAAAGAGAAATAGATAGGATGTCAAGGTCAAAACTGCTTTTGGTGGTAATGATTTTGCTTCCTTTATTTTTCTGCTGGATCAGTTGCGAAACCTTTTCAAAAGGCTACTCAAGGAATATTCCGATAGGGGTAATTGATTACGATAACTCAAATATTTCCAGGAAAATGACGAGAATGCTCTCTGCGTGCCCGTCTCTGAGTGTTGATTTTAGACCTTTGAACCTCGAAGAAGGGAAAGATTTAATTTTACGAACGAAAATTTACGCGCTTTTGGTTATTCCGAAGGACTTTGAAAAGGATATTTATTCAAAAAAGCAGCCGCAGGTTGTTTCTTACTATAATAACCAGTATATGTTAATCGGTTCAATGGTTTCAAAGGATATAACAGCCGCGATAACCACTCTGCAAACTCAGTTAGCGGCAGGGGCAAAGGTAAAAATGCAGAATATAAGCCCAAAACAGGCTGTTGTTGAAACGTTGCCCATTCAGGTAGTGGATTATATCAAAGGAAACCCGTATTTAAATTACTCGTATTTTCTTTCTGCGTCTGCGTTTATCCAGATTTTTCATATAATCGCGTGTTTTGTGACGATTTGGGCATTCGGCTCGGAATATAAAGAGGGAAGCGCGAAGGAGTGGCTTGAGAAGGCAAATAATTCGCTCGCACTTGCAATGTTTAGTAAATGGCTCGTGTATTTCGTTATTTTTATGGTGCTTCTGCTTCTTTGCTACCAGATAATGTTTGTCTTTTACGGGCTTCCGCTTAAAGGAAGTTTTGTATTTCTTATGCTTGCAACTGCGGTATTTTTGCTGTCTTATCAGGGGGCAGGAATTGCGTTTGTTGAGGTTTTGGGGAATTTAAGATTTTCGCTGAGTACAGGTGCATTTTATACCTCACTTGGCTTCACTTTTGCGGGGCTGACATATCCTGCAACCTCGATGCCTCTATTGATAAAATTTTACACCTATTTAATTCCTCTAAAGTCTTACCTGAAGATATTTTATGACCAGACTTTAAAATCTATAAACCCGATTTATGATATAAAACCGCTTATTTTAATGGCTATAATCATTCTGCCATCTATTATTCTGTCGTTCAGACTAAGGCAAATGGCAAATGATTCAAAGTATTGGGGGCTCGAATAATGTTTTGGAGCAATATTTCAAAAATATTTTTCGCAGAACTCAAAAAAATCTTCACCGACAAGGGTGCGTTTTTGATAATGTTTATAGGAATTATTCTTTACTCAGTCGCTTACGGGCTGACGTATTATAACCAGGTAGTAAGGAATGTTCCTGTCGGGGTTATAGACCTCGATAACAGCCAAATGTCAAGACAGCTGATAAGAGACCTCGATGCAACCGAGCAAATCAGTGTGGCAATAAGACCTGAGAGCATCCCTGAAGCAAAGAAGGACTACGAAAAAGACAAAATCAAAGCCTTTGTTATTATTCCGACCGATTTTGAAAAGGATATTCTGTCGGGGAAGGGCTCAAACATAGTGCTTGAAGCTGATTCATCTTATATGATAGTTTACAGGCAAGTCTATACAGGTGTTATGACAACGGTTTCTACCATGTCCGCAAAAATTGCCATAGTTAAAAATTCAATGAAAACAGGTGATATGAACACCTCGCTTGCGGGGCAGATACCGTTTGAATTTATACAAATTCCGCTTTTTAACCCTTCAAGCGGTTATGAGAATTATGTTTTCCCGACAATTCTGATTTTGGCGCTTCAACAGACAATGCTTGTCGGAGTGGGGCTTTTAATAGGCAGAAGAAGGGAAAAAGAGGACAGATTCTGCGAGTTTACAGATGATTCAACCCAAATTGTTCTCGGGCGCGGATTTGCTTATGTATTTTTATACACAATCTATGCCTCCGTTTATTTTCTCGTTTACCCTTCGCTCTTCGGCTACGGACTATATATAAATCTGCCTTTAATGTTTCCCGTTATGTTTTTGTTCCTGTTCGCAACTGCCTTTTGCGCTCAGTCACTCGGAATTTTCTATAACAATAAAGAAGATTCACTGCTTGCGCTCGTTATGTCATCAATAACGCTCGTGTTTTTGGCAGGTGTTGTATGGCGAAAAGAAGATATACCGTTCCTGCTCAGAGTAGTTTCAGACTTTATTCCTTCTACCAAAGGGGTGGATGCGCTGGTCAGAATAAACCAGATGGGCGCAAATCTCTCTGAGGTGCTCACCTCCGTCTTATGGCTCGCCGCCTTAACCGTTTTATTCTTCTTCCTCGCTCAAATGACAACGAAAAAACTCGTGGAAGAAAAAGTAAAAAAAGAAGTTTAAAATATTTATATTCCCCCGATTTTATGGTAGAATTAACTCATAAATACTGAGATTGGGGATGAGGATGCGTTTAAGTTTTTCCGAGATAGTTGAAGCAACAAAATGTGAAGTTATAAAAGGGAAAGAAAACGGCTTAGGGTTTGAATTTTCAACAGATTCAAGAACAATTAAGGACGGAGATATTTATATCGCTCTGTCGGGCGAAAAATTTGACGGACATGATTTTCTTGAAAATATTAAAGAGCAGGGTGCAAAGGGTTGTATAATAAGTGATAAATCAAAGCTGGCAGAAGATTTTGACTATATTTTTCTCGTTCAAGACACTAAAATTGCCTACCTTGAACTTTCTTCATTTTATAAACAAAAAACAGGTGTTAAGACTGTCGCAATAACAGGGAGCAACGGCAAAACCACCACAAAAGAGATGATGTATAGTGTCTGCGCTCAAAAATTCAGAACGGTAAAGACAAAACTCAATCACAACAATGAAATCGGACTTTGCCAGACAATGTCGGAGCTCACTAAAGACGATGAAGTTTTAATCGTTGAAATGGGAATGAGGGGCCTGGGCGAAATTGAACTGCTCTCAAGATACGCTAAGCCCGACCTTGCAATTATAGTAAACGTAACGGAAACCCACATAGGAAGGCTCGGAAGCATCGAAAATATAGCAAAAGCAAAATGCGAGATAACTTCTCACCTTAACCCTGACGGCACTTTAATCGCACTTGATTCCGATTTAATCAGAAACGCAAATACTTATAAAGGTGAAACAATTTATTTTTCCCTGTCTTCGCCTGAACTAAAAATACTTGAAACTACAATAAATTCAAGCAAATTTGAATATAAGGGGCAGGTTTATGAACTCAATATCGCAGGTGAATACAACGTTCAAAACGCGCTCGGAGTAATTGAAACAGCCCTTAAACTCGGTATTGAGCCTGAACTGATAGCAAAAGGGCTGAAGGAATTTAAGCAAATCGAGAAAAGATGGGAAGAAATTAAATTAAAGGGCTTCAATATTATTAACGACAGTTATAACGCAAGCCCCGCCTCGGTAAGAGCTTCCGTCAAGACCTTTTTAACTTATACCCCTTCCCCAAAAGTCATTGTTTTCGGAAACATGGGTGAGCTCGGTGATAACGAAATCAGATACCACAGAGAAATCGGGGAGTACATCGACAATTTTGAATGCGATAATCTTCTGACACTCGGCGATCTTGCGAAGAACGCAGAGCCGAAAAAGATTGACACGCACCATTTTGAAACAAAAGAAGATTTGGTAAATTATATGCTTCAGAACCTCAAACAGGGCTCAAATGTACTGTTAAAGGCATCGAGGTCGATGAAATTTGAGGAAATAATTAAGGAGCTTGAACAAAGATGATATTAATAATAGTTGCAGGCTTGGTAGCACTGGTTTTATCCCTCCTCCTCGGGGTTGTATATATTGATTTTCTGAAGAAAAAAATGCTTCAGCAGTATGTTCTTGAAGATGCGCCCGAAACTCACGCACAAAAAGCAGGCACACCAACCACAGGGGGCGTGTTTATAATCGTATCAATACTTGCTGCTTCACTTGCGGCACTCTTTATGGAGCTAAAGATGACACCTCAGGCACAGGTCGTTTTGCTGACACTCATTTTCTATGCTCTGACAGGGCTGAAGGACGATTTATCGAAAATCAGAAAGAAAAAAAACCAGGGACTGACACCGAAGGGAAAATTGTCATTGCAAATCGCCATAGCCATTTTGCCCGCGATTTATGTAATGATGACAGGTCAGACGGTTGTTTCTTTGGGCTCGTGGAGTCTTGACCTCGGGTGGATATATCCTCTGTTTGTTATATTTCTTATGACAGGGGTTTCAAACGCGGTTAATCTGACGGACGGACTTGACGGTTTGGCTGCTTCAACCGTAGCAATATCAATGCTCGCCTGCTGTATGATTTGCTATTTTATCGGTGATATTGATATAGCAATAATCTGCTCGGCAACGGCAGGAGCTTTAATCGGATTTTTATACTACAACAGACACCCTGCGAAGGTGTTTATGGGTGATACAGGCTCACTTGCGCTTGGCGGAATGCTTGCAGTTATTGCGGTTATCGGAAAATTTGAGCTCTGGCTTTTGCTTATAGGCTTTATTTATATGACAGAGACACTTTCGGTTATTATTCAGGTAACAAGTTTTAAACTTACAGGCAAGAGAGTATTCAAGATGAGCCCTATTCATCATCATTTTGAGCTTTGCGGCTGGAAAGAAACAAAAGTGGTAACGGTTTTTGCACTTGTCACTCTTCTGACATCCGCAGCGGCAGTGGTTTTATTTAAAATGTTTTACGCAGGATAACAAACAATGAAAAGAAAATGGTTTGATAAAAAAGTTTTAATCTTAGGTCTTTCAAAAAGCGGTATTTCAGCAGCAAAATACCTCAACGAACTCGGGGCGGAATGCTGGATTTCAGAAAAAAATCCGTTTAAGGAAGAGGACAGAGAAAAAATTGAAGAGCTCAAAAAACTCGGAATAAAAGTCGAAAATGACGGACACTCTGATGAATTCATCAGAGGCTCTTATCTCGCCGTAACAAGCCCGGGTATCCCTCAGCACAACGAAATTTTTAAGAGATTAAGAGAGGAAAAGATACCTTATATAAGCGAAATCGAACTTGCATTTGAAGAAGCGCAAAGTCCGTTTATTGCAATAACGGGAACTAACGGAAAAACGACCACCACCGCGCTTGTTTCCCACATTCTATCAACGGAATATAAAGCCCCTGCGTGCGGAAATATAGGTACACCGCCGACTTCACTGATTTTAGACAAGCCCGATTATTATGTTTGTGAGGTAAGTTCTTATCAGCTTGCAATGAGCCCTACCTTCAGACCGCAGATAGCCTGCTTTTTGAACTTCACCCCCGACCATATTGACTGGCACGAAGGACTTGAGAACTATTTTAAAGCGAAAGCCTCGATGTTCAGAGAGGATAAGAAGCCTGCGTTTGCCGTCTTTAATTATAATGATGAGAAAATCAGGCAATTTGCTCTCGAATACGGCGGAGAGAAGTATTTCTTCGGAAAAGAACTCTCTCAAAACTGCGCCTTCGTTGAAAACGGAGTAATTTACTTTAAAAAACAGGGTGAAAAAGAGGAAATAATAAGGACAGACGAGCTTCAGCTTGTCGGAGAACACAATTTTGAAAACGTTATGTGCGCAATTATCTGTGCAAAAATAATAGGGCTCGAAAATGACAAACTCAAAGATGCCCTGAAGTCTTTTAAACCCGTTGAACACAGAATTGAATATGTTGCAACAATTGACGGCAAAATGTATTATAACGATTCAAAAGGTACAAACCCTGAAGCTACAATGGTTGCGATGAAGTCTTTCCCGAATAAAAAAGTCGTGCTTATTGCGGGCGGAAGGGATAAAAACACAGATTTAACAGAGTTTTGCAGCTATGCTAACAAATATATTTCGCAAATTATTCTGATAGGTGAAGCGACTGAGCGGTTCAGAGAAAATTTAGCCAAAAACGGCTTCAATAATATAATTTACGCAGGTTCACTCGAGGAAGCTACAGATAAAGCGGCGCAAACAGATGCGGAAATAGTCCTTCTTTCCCCTGCCTGCGCAAGTTTTGATATGTTCAAGAGTTACGAACAAAGAGGTGAGGTATTCAAGAATTATGTCCTATCCAAAGCACATTAAACGCGACAGACTGGTTTCTCATGAGCCGAAAACAAGTTCAGCGGACACTTCGCTTCTTTTTATAGTCATTTTTCTTCTGATTATAGGCATTATGACTATCTTTTCGGCTGCTGCGCCAAAGTGTATCAGTCAGGGGCTCGGACAGTTTGAGTTTGTCAAAAAACAGGCTATAATGGTGATAATCGGGCTCGTGGTAATGTGCGGATGCACGAAAATCGACTACAAAAAACTCGAACCCTTCACTCTGCCTTTTGCCTGGTTTGTTGTCGGGCTGTTGCTTCTCGTACTTATGTGCGGTGTAACGGTAAACGGCGCAACCAGGTGGATTTCAATAGGCGGTATTCAGTTTCAGCCCTCAGAAATGGCAAAACTGTCTGTAGTATTGCTTCTCGCCTGCGCTTTTAAGGATAACGCACAAATTACTTACGAAAAAACGGTTAAATACTTCTTCCCGATAGGAATAATGCTGCTTTTGATTTTAAAACAGCCAAATTTAAGTATGATAATTATACTTGCGCTCTTAGGGGTGCAAATGTTTTTTATTGCCGGCGGTTCGATAAAATTACTGCTCTCGGCTTTTGTAGTCGGCACCTGCGGGGTTATTTTATCCATCAAACACTCTGCCTATCAGATGCAGAGAATTACCTCGTGGCTTCATCCCGAGCTCGATCCTTACGGAAAAGGCTACAACATCATTCAGTCCATTATGGCATTTGTTGCAGGCGGTTTCTACGGAACTGGCTATGGCAATTCGCGGCAAAAACTCGGCTGGCTTCCTGAGGCGCACACCGACTTCATTTTCCCTGTATTTGCGGAAGAATTCGGCTTTTTAGGCTGCCTTCTTATAATCGGTTTATTCCTCGCCTTTTTGCAAAGAGGTTTAATTATATCTCAAAAATGCCCTAACCAATTCGGAAAACTTCTCGCTTCGGGGATAACGCTTGTCATCTGCACTCAGGCAGCAATAAACATAGCGGTTTCAAGTTCAATGATTCCTGCAACGGGTGTTCCTCTTCCGTTTGTCAGCTACGGCGGAACTTCGGTCATCATCTCACTTGCAATGGTAGGAATACTTTTGAATATTTCAAAGAAAAGAATGAGGACAATAAGAACTTATGAGCGATAAAAAGGGAATAACGTATTTTCTCTCGGGAGGCGGAACGGGAGGTCATATTTATCCTGTAATAAGTGTTTTAGAGAGGATTTTAAAGGATGATGAGACTGAAAAAGTCTATTATATCGGCAACCCGAAAAATCTTGAAGCCGAAATCTTAAAGCAGTTCCCGTCTGTAAAGTTTCTTCCCGTCAATTTTCAGGGTATGCCGAGAAAATTCGGGTTTAAATTTATCAAATGGCTTTGCCACCTTGAAATTTCGCTCTGGCGCGCGCTCTATTATACCTTCAAATATAAGCCCGATGTTGTGTTTACAACAGGCGGATATGTCAGTGCGCCTATTGCCTTTTCAACTTTGCTCACAAAAGTTCCCCTGATGATACACGACTGTGATGCTCAGCCCGGGCTTGTTTCAAAGACCGTTGCGCCGTTTGCAAAAATCGTTTCGGTCGCATTTGAAGATTCCGTAAACCTGTTAGATTCAAAAAACATTCATTTTAACGGAAACCCCGTCAGAGAAGCATTTTTGAAGGTAAATAAAGAAGAAGCCCTAAAAGAATTAAATTTTACGCCATCTAAAAAGACAGTGCTGGTTATGGGCGGCTCTCAGGGGGCAAAGACAATTAATTCAGCGGTTGTAAGCATCGCAAAAGCGCTCGTTGAAGAGAAAAATGTTCAGCTAATTTTCCAGACGGGAAAGAAAAACTTTGAAGAGGTTGTATCTGAACTCAAAAAAGTGTTCCCCAAGTTTGAAGAGAATAAGAATTTAATTGTCAGACCTTATTTTGACAACATGTTTATCCCGCTTAGCGCGGCAGATGTTGTTATTTCGAGAGCTGGCTCGGTTAGTCTGTCTGAAATCTGTCTTTCAAATTCCCCCTCGATTTTAATTCCCTATCCTCACGCAGCCCAAGACCACCAGAGAAAGAATGCAAAAAAAATGGTGGAGAAGGGCGCAGCGCTTTATCTTGAAGATGATGACTGCAAAGGCGAAAATCTCGATAATTTACTTGAAGAGCTTTTGCTGAGTGAAGAAAGACTGGCGGAAATGTCGCAGGCAGCTTCAAAACTGGCAAAAAGAGACGGGGCAGAACGTATTTTAGAACAACTAAAGAGTATTGTCAGAAAATGAGTGATAATTACCAAAGCGCAGTCAGGCTTTTGACCTCAAAAGGCAGGTTCAGAATTGAACTCGGGCTTGAGCGGATAAAAAAAATTCTCGGCTTATTAAATGAGCCACAAAACGATTTTAAGATAATACACATCGCGGGAACAAACGGCAAGGGTTCTGTCTGTTCAATAACCGCAAAGATTTTAGAGTGCGCGGGCTTTAAAACTGCGCTCTACACAAGCCCTCACCTCATCGACTATACAGAGAGAATAAAAATCAACTCCGCTGATATTCCAAAAGAAGATTTTTCAAAGTATCTTGATTTTGTTGTCGGTTTAGCGGACAAAAACTCAATAGAATTGACCGAGTTTGAGATTTTGACGGCAGTTGCGTTTAAATATTTTTCGGATAAAAAGGTTGATTATGCGCTCATTGAAACAGGTTTAGGGGGAAGGTTTGACGCTACAAATGCGGCAGATAACAAAATATTGACTGTTATAACCTCGATTTCCGCTGACCATAAAGCACAATTAGGTGACACCATTGAAAAAATCGCATTTGAAAAAGCGGGGATAATGAGAGAAAATACCCCCGTAATAGTTGGCAAAAATAACAAGGGCTTCAGCATTATAAAAGAAAAGGCAGAAAAAATTAATGCCACTTTGATTATTCCAAAAAGCGAAGTTAAAATTGAGTTTAAAAACAATAAAAACTATGCGGTTATTGACGGAAAAGAGTATGAATTTCCGCTTCTCGGCCTATACCAGAAGGAAAATCTTGAGCTTGTTTATGAGATTATTAATTATTTATCTTCAACAAAATATAGCCCTACGGGTAAACCCTCACACCAACCCTCTCCCATAGAAGAGGAGGCAGATTGCAGGTTGGGTTTTAATCCAACATTAAATTTTGAGAGCGCAATCAGAGAAGGGCTCAAAACCGTTCAGTGGAATTCAAGATTTCAGTATATAAAAGAAAAAAAACTCATCATAGATGGCGCACATAACGAGGACGGGGCGAAAAAACTGAGAGAAAGTCTTGATTTTTATTTTCCTTCCGAAAACCGCCGATTTATCTTTGGAGCAATGAACACAAAGGAATATCAAAAAGTCGCAAAGATTTTGTTCAGACCTCAGGACAGAGTTTATTTTTATCAATTTAAAGACAAACGCTCAATAAGTTTTGAGGAGTTTAAACCCTGCTGCGAAAAAGCAATTGAAATATGTTCTCCCTCTCCGAGGGAGAGGGCTGGGGAGATGGTTTTGCCCAAAATTCAGGATATAATTAATTCAAACATAAAAGATACAATAACAATATCCTGCGGTTCATTTTATGTTACGGGTGAAGTGCTGAATTTATTATAACTAAATCGGGTTCAGTAATTTAACTGAACCCGAAAAAAACAAAACGTAAGTTGGGCTTTCAGCCCGACAAAAAAATTACAATTTTTCTTCTGATGATTTAATCGGTTTACCTATCATATTTTCAAGGTTTGCTGCGGAAACGTGGTAGTTCAGAACTGTCTGGTAGTATTGTAGCTGAGAATTTCTGTAAGTTGTCTCTGCATCTTTTAATTCTATAGCAGTTCCCAAACCGACCTTATATCTTCCGCTTGCCTGGTCATACTGCTCTTTTGCGGTGTTCATCGCAAGTCTTGCAACCCCGATTGAGTCCTGAGCATTGACCAAATCAAGATAACCTTCCTTAACCTCAAGATAAACCTGCTGTTTAACCACCTCATAAGCCGCCAAATCTCTCTTATGAGTTGCTTTTGCCTCATCTACCTGTTTCTTTAATCTCATAAGATTAACGCCGGAATAAGAAAGCTGACCGCCAAACTGGTATCCCTGGTCAGTATCGAGGTTTTTACCGCCTCTGTTATAAGACGCAAACGCACTCAAATCAGGAGTAAATGCTCTCAGAGAAGACTTAACGAGAAGTTCTGACGCATCTGATTTTTTCTTGGCCGCCAAAAGCGCAGGACGGGTTTCAAACGCAGTCTTTAAGGCATTATTGAGCTCTACATCATAAGCATTCATTTTAAATTCATCTTTAACCGTAAAATTGGTAAACTCGGGAAGCCCCATTGCATTTGAAAGCTGGGCACTCGCCACCTTAACGGTATTTTGGGCTTTGATAAGGTTCAATTTAGCATTACCCAAATTATATTCCGCCGTCAAAACGTCTATCTTCGGCTTTGTTCCGATTTGATAATAAGCCTGTGCCTGCTTTAAATGAAGTTCAAAGTCCTGAACGGTGTCTTCATAAAGTTTTTCCTGCTGAAGCGCAAACAACAAATGATAATAAGCACTTTTTACATTAAAAATTACGTTCAGGATAGTTGTCTGAACATCAAGCTCAGTCGCTTCATAAGTTTTCTTAGCCATTTTAGCCAGAGCGCTTGTCTTTCCGAAGTCGAAAACCAGCATATTTGCGGAAAGCTGAGGATCATAAAACAGGTTATATCTCGATTTGGGTATATCCATACCCCCGAAAGTTCCTCTGAACATTTCATTTCTGGAATAAGACACCCCCGCTGAGAAGGTAGGGAAGAAGGCAGACCAAGCCTGACCTATCTTTGTTTTGTATATCTCGGAAGTGCCCATTGCATTTTCGATAGCGGGGTTATTTTCAAGCGCAAACCTTATGCAGTCATCAACAGACATAATTTTTGTTTCGGAAACTCCGCCTTTTATCTGCGCGCTGTTATCAGGGGAAACGGCATCGACTTCTTCGCCTAAATCAGGCTCGGGAAGTTTTGTCTCTTCCGTTTGTTTTTTCTGCTTTTTAGCCTTCTTTATCCATGAAAACAGTCTCTTTTTCTCTTTTTTAACAGTCTGATTATCCAAATTAAGCTGAGGTGCTTCCTCTGCAACAGGAGTATCAGAAAGTGCCTGCTCGGGCTCTGCAAATGCGCAGGGCATAACCGTCAAAAGCGAAAGCACCGAAATAAATAATATTTTCTTTTTCATAATTTCCACGAATCCTATCAATTAAGATTTATTTTTTCTTTTCATCATAATTTTATCAACTACGGACTGAACGAGTACATAGAAGGCAGGTGTAAGGAGTGTACCCAAAGTACCTGCCGCAACCATACCGCCAAATACCGTACTACCAACTGAAATACGGCTCTGAGCACCTGCGCCTGAAGCGAGTACCATCGGCAGAACGCCTAAAACAAAGGCCATAACCGTCATCATAATGGCTCTGAACCTCAGTTTTGCCGCCATAATCGCAGCATCTTCAATACTGAGCCCGTGTTCTTCGTGCTGAACCTTTGCAAATTCAACAATAAGAATTGCCTGCTTAGCCGCCAAACCAACGAGGGCAATCATACCGACCTGAGAATAGAGGTCAAAGGACTGACCTATCATAAGCTGGAAGATTAAAGCACCGATAGCGGCAACAGGAGCAATAAGCAGAACCGCAAGAGGAATTGTCCAGCTCTCATACAGTGCAACGAGGAACAGGTAAACGAACATAATCGCCAAAGCAATAACAAGAGTTGTCTGACCTGCCGATTCTCTTTCCTGGAGAGACTGACCTGACCATTCATAGCCCATATCGGCAGGCAAAATCTTCTGTGCAACCTCTTCCATAGCTTTCATCGCTTCACCCGAGCTTCTTCCGGCTGACGGCTGGCCTGAGAACTGTACGGAGTTATAGAGGTTAAATCTCGTAATAGACGCTGAACCTATGCTCTGTTTAACATTAATCATCGTCATCAACGGCACCATCTTGCCCTTATTGTTTTTAACATATATTTTCGATAAATCGGAAACGGTATTTCTGTACTGGTCCTCTGCCTGAAGCTGAACCCTGAATACGCGTCCCGCCATATTGAAGTCATTTACATAAAAAGTACCCAAAACAGAAGCCAGGGTTGCGTTCAGCTCCGAGATGGGAACATCCTGCGCAAGTACCTTTTCATAGTCTATCATCAGTGTATATTGAGGAACATTTGCCTGGAAGGTTGTATAAACACTGGTCATTCTTGAATCCTGGTTTGCTGCAGCCCTCAGCTGAGTAGCATATTTTTCAATTTCCTGGATACTGTAATCGCCCTTTGAAAGCATCTGAAATTCAAAACCGCCCAAAAAGCCCATACCTGAAATTGCAGGAGGTGAAAAGACCGCAATAGAAGCCTCAGGTATCTGAGAGAGCCTCTGTCTGATAATCCTCAGAATTGCGTTATGTGAAAGATTTGTCGGTTTGCCCGTCAGCTTTCTGTAAAACCAGTTATGGTCATCAAGCGCTAAGGGGCTTATGCTTCTTTCATCCCAGTTTTTCAGTTTAACAATGGAAATAGCCTGGTTAGATGGTCCGACACCCGCAAAAGCAACGCATTTTGAGTGGTCAATACCCTCTATATCTTCTGTCAGCGCGGTAAACTTTTCCATTATCTCTCTTGTTCTCGACAAAGATGCACCCGCAGGAAGGTTAATCTGTGAAATCAAAACACCCTGGTCCTCATCGGGAATAAATCCTGTCGGGATAATCTTAAACGCAAAGAGCATAACCGCAACCAAAACAACATACAAAATTATGGTTGCTTTTTTGCCATATACAAAATATTCAACACCTTTTAAATATATTCTTGTGAGCTTTTCAAACAAAACGTTGAAGGCTTTAAAGGTCGTTTTAATCGCCGCAGTAAAGAAATTTGACGGCTTTCTGTCCGGATCCTCTTCTCTTAAAATAGATGAACACATTGCAGGTGAAAGAGAAAGCGCACAAACCGCGGAAAGAGCGATTGATGCCGCAATACAAACCGCGAACTGCTTATACATTAAACCTGTCAGCCCTGTCATGAAGGTTACCGGAACGAATACCGCCATAAGAACAAGCGCCATCGCAACGAGAGCACCGCCAACCTCCTGCATAGTCAACTGAGTTGCCTCAATAGGAGTTTTTCCGTCCTCTAAGTGCCTCTTAACATTCTCAATTACAACGATAGCATCATCGACTACAACCGCAACCGCCAAAACCATTGCAAACAGGGTTAAGAGGTTAATTGACATCCCGAACATCGCAATAACAAAGAAAGTACCTATCAAAGATACAGGAATTGTTACGCAGGGAACCAAAGTCGCTCTCCAGTCGCCCAGGAATACAAATATAATTAAAATAACGATTAAAGAAGTCATTAAAATCGTTGTTTCAACTTCGTGCAAAGACTCTCTGACGAAAATAGAATCATCGTGCATAACAGCAAGTTTAAGACCATGGGGAAGGGTTTTGTTAATCTGGTTCATCTTCTTTACAACGAGATTTACAACGTCAATTGTATTTGCATCGGGAAGAGGAACAACCTGAATAACCGCCGCAGGCTTACCATCAACCATACCGACCGAGGTATAGGATTGAGCACCGAGTTCAACCCTTGCAATATCTTTAATTTTTACGTTCGAGCCATCCTCATTTGAGCGGATAATAATATTTTCAAACTCATCTTCCTTAACCAGACGGCCTTTAGTCAGAAGAGTAATCTTCATAGCCGCCTTAACGGAGTTTGGCTCCTGACCGAGCGCTCCCGCAGGAACGAGAGTGTTTTGGGCAGCAATAGCGCTCTGAACCTCATATACGGAAACCCCGAGGTTTGCCATTTTCTGAGGATCAAGCCAAATTCTCATACTGTAGTTGCCGGCGCCAAAGACCTGAACATCACTGACACCGTCAAGACGTTTTAATTCGTCTTTGATATAAATATTACCGTAGTTTGTTAGTTTAAGCTGAGACCAGGAGGGATCATCGGAAGCGAGTTGAAGAATACAGGCACCCGAACCGCCTGTGTTGTTCGTGGCGGTAACACCGACTTTGCGGACCTCCTCAGGCAACAGCGCCGTAATCTGTTGAAGCCTGTTATTAACGTTTACAAGGTTAGTATCCTTATTTGAACCGACCTTAAAAAATATTCTCAGCTGATAGGATTCATCTGCGCAGGTTGAGGTCATATATATCATATTCTCAACACCGTTGACCTGAGATTCAATAATCGTTGCAACCGAGGATTCGATAACACTTGCACTTGCACCTGCATAAGAAGCCTGAACAAGTACCTGGGGCGGAGTAACATTCGGATATTTCTCAAGCCTTAAAGCCAGAAGTGAAATTGCTCCGACTAACACCAGTAAAATAGAAATGACCATCGCAAAACGAGGTCGTTGTATAAAGAAATACAGATTTTTTTTATTTTGTTCGCTCATTATTATTGCCTGTTATTTTTTGTCTTTATTAAATATTTTTATAACTTTAGCGCCGATTTTCCGGAAAATATTTTTCTTGGGCTCCTGTTTTTTCTGAGGTTGAGCCTGTTGTCCTTCAGCAGCTTCAGGTTCTTCAATGATAACCTTTTGCCCGTCCATAAATACACGCTGGATACCTTTTACAACAACCTTGTCGCCATAATCAAGACCGCTCTCGACAACCCAGTTATTATCAACATCATCCGAAACAATAATGGTTCTCTTTTCAATGGTATCGTCCTCCTTAACAACCCATACATAATAGCCTTCGGATTCGTCCATCGCTGCCGCCTGGGGAATTAACATAACCGTTTTCGGTACAACCGTAGTGGCAACAACCTGGATATAATCGCCGGGAACAAGCAAGCCTTCTTTGTTTTCAAAAGTCGCTCTCAGAGCTATCGTACCCGAGGACATATCAACCTCGTTATTTACAAACTCAATTTTGCCCTCTTCGGGGTATTCACTGCCGTCAGCAAGTTTTACAGTAACCTTCATATTATCGAGGTTAGCATTAGTTCCTGCCTTTTTGAATTTAAGGTAATCGGCACTTTTGAGGTTAAAAGTTGCATAAATAGGGCTTGTGCTGACTATTCTCGCCAGAGGTCCCGTTTGTGCATTTACGAGGTTACCCTCTGTAATCATTATTTTACCGATTTTTCCGTCTATCGGGGAAACTACTTTTGTATAGCTTAAATTAAGTTTCGCGTTTGACAAAGCTGCTTTAGCGGCTTCAAAAGCTGCTTTATTTCCATCTCTTGCGGCAAGCGCCTGGTCGTAATAAGACTTGCTTACATAATCGTTTTTGACAAGCTCAACGGCTCTTTTTAATTCCTTTTCGGCATTAACATAAGCAGCCTCAGCCTGTTTAACGGAAGCCTGTGCGTTTGATACGGCTATTTCATATTCGTTAGGTTCAATGAGAAAAAGTGTCTGACCTGCTTTTACCATAGCGCCTTCAGCAAAATAGCGTTTCTGAAGCCATCCGTTAATTCTTGCAACAACATCAACCGTATATTTTGCTTCAATTCTTCCCGCAGATTCCGTTGAGATAAAAATATCCTGTTTGACGGGATTAGCAACCTGGACAGCCTGCGGCTGTGCCATTGCTTTTCTCATCATACTCTCACCTATCATTGCGGTGACTTTATTGAACAAAATCGGGGTAACGATTAAAATAATTATCCATAATATTATACGAAATTTCAGGGTTTTCATTGCCATAGTATTAATCCTCAGCATAAGTGTAAATCATAATAAAGTATGATACTATAAACAAAACTTAATTGCAATAACGTTACAAATCAACAATTTACGGGATTTTTAGGGAATAATATATTTCTTAACAAGAACTTTTCTTATATAATATTTCTATGAACATAAAAATTGTAGCAATAGGAAAAATTAAAGAAAAATATTTTATAGAAGCCCTGAAGGAATATGAAAAAAGACTTCAGAAATTCTGCTCGCTTGAAATCATTGAACTTCCGCCCGAAGAAATTTCGGATGAGTCGATGTCAGAGAAGTACAAAAAACTTGAGGGTGAGAGAATTTTAAAACAGATAAAAGATAATTCCTTTGTCATTACCCTTGAAATTAAAGGAAAAGCTCTGTCTTCAGAAGGTTTTGCGCAGAAAATAAAAGAGCTTTCCGCTGAAGGAAACAACGAAATCGTATTTATTATAGGAGGTGCAAACGGGCTTGATAACAGTGTCTCAGAGAGAGCCGACCTCAAGCTGAGTTTTTCACCTATGACTTTTACCCATCAGATGTTCAGGGTTATTCTATTAGAGCAAATCTACAGAGCTTTTAAAATCAACTCAAATGAGAGTTATCACAGATAATAAACATATCACCCCACCCTAACCCGCCCCGTCCAGGGCGGGAAATAAATTTACAATAAAAACCGCCCCAAAAAGAGGCGGTTTTTATAGGTTTGGATTAATTCTCAATTAGTTTTTGGGAATTGATAAATCCTGAGTCAATTCTAACCAGAGAGAATCATTTTCATCTGCTTTGTATGCTAAACCTTTTGTTACAAAGCCGGCAACAGCACCGACACCTGCACCAACAGGAATACCAACTGCAAGACCTTCAGGAATTTGTTCGTTGTTAGCAGTGATAGCAATACTTGTACCTGTACCGACAGCTGCACCTGCTACTGTATAAGTAAGAGGTTTAACCCACCAGTTTCTTGTCAAGATACCATCATTGTCAAGAACTCTTGCGCTGAAAGGAAGAACTCTTCCGTTCGGAAGTGTCATGCTGACAAAATCAAGAGTAACTTCTGCGTTCTTGTTGAACCATCTTTGTTCTTGAAGAGTGTTAACCTTTGAAAGCATTGTTGTTCCCTGGGGAATAAGCAATGTACCTTCATCAGAATAGATGTCTTTCTTTGCAACGAATACAACTTCATCACCTTCAGATGATTTCTTTGAGTTGTAGTAAGCATTGAAGTAACCTTTGATTACGTTACCTGAAAGAATGATGTTTCTGAGGTTAGTAACTTTAACTTCATTGTTTGCAGCCTTTTTGTAAAGACTTAAATGTTCAACACCGAGGAGTGTTTCCTGTGCAACATACTGTTCTTTAACTGCATCTAATTTGAGTTTTAACTTGTAAAGAAGAACTGCAGCTTCTGCTCTGTTCAATTCTTTAACAGGTAATAAGTAGTTTTCATCAGGGTAGTTTACATATACACCAAGGTCAATAGTCTTAGCATATTGTCTTTTTGCCCATGACGGAACATCATTTTTATCAGCGAAGGGTGCTAAAGCAGCAGTTGAAGAAACTCTGTCTTTAGTGATGTGGCTGATAATTGATGCAGTTTCAGCTTTGTTGATATTGTTATCAGGTCTGAAAGTACCGTCATTATAACCGTAAATCAAACCGATGCTTTCTGACAACAAGATGTCGCTGTAATCTTTTCTTGAAGAATCAACATCTGAGAATTTGTTGTCAGGAGATACTGTTGAAGTCGGGTGACCTAAAGTTCTTAATAATGCTGAGTTGAAGTCTGATCTTGTCATCAGGCTCTCAGGATTAAATTTACCTTTTTGGAGGTCTAAGATACCCCACTTAACAACGCCTGTAATTTCTTTGTTTGCCCAGTAGTCTGCAGGTACATCTTTATAAACATCTGCAAAAACATTCTGAGAAGCAACAAGAGCGAAAATTACGGCAAAAATTGATAGAAGTTTTTTCATTTTTTTCTCCATATTTCACTACCAACACTTCTTTTTATAAACCGATTATACTCTCATAAAAAAATATATGCAAGATACGAAAAAAATTTTACATAAAATTTTACGTTATGTATAAATAATTTTTTCTGTTGATACTATAATTATATATATGAACAAAAAAGTCGCAATTATAACTAAATATTTTATAGAAATAACCTCTGAATCAGATGGTGTCAGAGGTGCAGGGTTATATATCTGCAGTTTTATATACAGCCTTTCGCTCTGCTGTGATGTTGATGTTTACTGTGAAGAAAATACCCCTGTGAGGGAAGGCTCCAATATAAAAAATATTTTTCACTACGAAAAAGGCAACCCCCCTTCAGCGGAAGATTTAGAAAAGGGCGGATACGATTTTGTCTGGAGTCTTACGGATAAAGTTTACAAAAGCGATAAATTTTTAACCTTTACCCTTCAGCATTCACACTCAAGGCTATACAGACAAAAATACATAAGACGCCCTTATGAATTATTTATAAAAAGAATTTTTAACCCCAGCAGATACTATACAAAAAGCAAGATAAAAGAGTATAAAAAGGTTTTTAAAACAACAGATATTCTGTTTGCTAACTCAAAAATAGCTTATAATGACTATATAAACCTTTGTGAACTTCCCCCTGAAGAGATTCCTCTTTTAAACCCGATGATACCCAAAGCAAAAAGTATAAAAAAAGAAAAGCATGACCTCTTCACCTTCGGAATGAGCGCCGTAACCTTTGACCTCAAGGGCGGATATATCTTTTTGGAAGCGCTTTATAACCTCAAAAAAACAACAAAAAACTTCAGGGCAAAAGTTATTTACCCGCACTTTAAAAAGAATTTCATTCTGAGATTTTTCTATGCACTGTGGGGACTTAAAAAATATGTTGAAGTTCTTGATTTTCAAAAATCAATGGACAATTTTTACAACTCCGTTGACTGCATAGTTATGCCCTCCCGTGAAGAAACCTTCGGTTTTGTTGCGGCAGAAGGCATGGCGCATAAACTCCCCGTCATCGTTTCAAGTGCTTCAGGTATTTGTGATATAATAGAAAACGAAAAAAACGGATTTATTTTTGACATCAGAAAGCACCCCGTTTAAAACCTTACTCAGGTACTTCTGAAGGTTTTAAACTCTGAAAATCTTGAAGAAATTGCGCAAAAGGGCTACGAAACCGCACAGAATAATTCAGTTGAGCACCACAGTCAAAAACTTAACAAAATTCTTGATAATATTTTGTCCGAAAAGAGAAAAAACAAATGAGCATGAGACAAATAATCTATAAATATATTATCCCGAGGTTTTACCATATTATTTTTGGTGTTAACTGCACAACCAGTGAACTGAACCTGAGCAACTCAAAATGTCTCTGTCTTGCGCCCCACCCGGATGATGAAAGTATCGGCATGGGCGGAACGATAAGGAAATACAGGGACAACTTTGATGTAATCTGCCTCACTGACGGCTCAAGAGCAGGCTCAGAACTGACAAAAGAAGAACTTATAAAGAAAAGAGCAGACGAATTTGAAAAAGCTATGAAAATTGCAGGTGTTAAGAACTGCAGAATGCTTAATCTGCCTGACAGAGAAATGCTTGTTAATTCTTATGACCACAAAATCGACATCTCCTGTTATGACTACATCTTTATCCCTAATATTTTAGACCAGCACAGAGACCATAAATCAACAAGCGCTTACATAAAAATGCTGTTAAAAACACAACCTCACAAAAAAGATTTAAAAATCGCTTTCTATGAAGTCTGGACAGCTCTTGCACTTCCAAATTATTTTGTTGACATAACACAGGAAAAAGACTGCAAATTAGAAATGATAAATGCTCATCAATCACAACTTAAAGGGTTTGATTACGCAAACAAATCAATTGCGCTTAATAAATACCGTGGATTAAATTGCGGAAAAGAATTTGTTGAAAGTTTTACAGTCTGCGATAAAAAGTTATTCCTTAAAATTTTAAAAGCCTGCGGAATGATTTAAAAAATAATATAATTAAAAGGGAAGGCTTTAAATCCTTCCCTTTTTTAATCTGTTACTCTCTTTTTCCCTCTTTAACTTCTTTTTCCCAAAGTTTTGCGAGTGCCATAAACTTATAATTTGCACCGATTATGGCGAAAATATAACCTCTTATCCCGTCTCTGAAACCTTGTTTGAGGAAATAAAGTTTAATAAATTCGCCGAGTGGACGGAAAACAAGCGCAGAAAGTTTGAATTTTCTTCTTCCGTTAGCAAACTTTTCCTTAACTTCATAAGCGGTATATTGGTTCCATTTAGCCTGATGCTCTGTTATATCGGTAACCATATCGTGAGTTATATTAGCAACTTTGCCCTGATTTAAAAATTCTTCTCTTCCGCTTACAACAGGCGCAGAGTGAATTATCGGGGGATAGTTTACGCAGCCCTTTTTATAGCAGCGCAAAATACCTTTTTTGGAATAGGATTTTAAAACCTTGCCCAAAATCGCATTTTTATAATAAATTCTTATACCCTCGGGAGGATTTTCCTGACTTCCTATGAACTCCTTCAAAGTCTTAACCAGGCCCTCTGAAGCATATTCATCGGCATCAAGAATTAAAGAATAATCACTTGTCGCATTTGATAGTGCAAAGTTTCTTGCAGGATCGCAGTGTCCGACATTTTCATGATAGACCACCTTTGCCCCGTATTTTTCAGCTATTTCGATTGTCTTATCCGTTGAGTGCATATCGCAAACAACAATTTCATCACAGTCTTTAAGCGAGGCAAGGCATCTTTCGAGTGTTGCATCGTTATTATAAGTGTTAATTACACCTGAAATTGTTACCATATCTATTCTCCCAATTTATCCATAAAATTTTGCGTTAATTCAAAAATATAATTTAAATCTTCATCCTCAAGCTCATAATACAAAGGAAGCCGAAGAAGAGTATCGGAAACCCTGTTTGTGTTTTCCATTGAAGTAGCTGATCTGCAGTATTTTTCTCCCATCGGTGCGCTGTGAAGAGGAATGTAGTGGAAAACAGCACTGATTCCGTGCTCCTTCAGAGATGAAATATACTGAGTTCTTGTCTCAAGGTCGTTAAAAAGAATATAGAACATATGCGCATTGTGTTCACATTCCTCAGGAACTATCGGACATCTTATCAAGCCCTTCTTTTCATAAGTTTTAAAGAAATCATTGTATCTGTTCCAGATTTTCATTCTCTTTTGGGTTATTTCTTCCGCCTTATCCAGCTGAGCATAGAGAAAAGCGGCAATAATATCCGAAGGAAGGTAAGAAGAACCTATATCAACCCAGGTATATTTATCCACCTGACCTCTGAAAAATCTCGAGCGGTTTGTTCCTTTTTCCCTTATGATTTCGCTTCTGTCCTCATAGTCTTTATTGTTTATAATTAAAGCGCCGCCTTCACCAGAAACAATGTTCTTCGTTTCGTGAAAACTGTAAGCGCCCAAATCACCTATTGTACCTAAAGGTCTGCCTTTATATTTCGACATAACCCCCTGAGCCGCATCTTCAATGACTTTAAGATTATGCTTTTTGGCAATATTTAAAATACTGTCCATTTCGCAACCGACACCCGCATAGTGAACAGGAGCTATCGCAACAGTTTTATCCGTTATTGCATCTTCAATAAGTTTTTCGTCAATATTTAAAGTATCAGGGCGAATATCAACAAAAACAGGTTTTAAACCTCTTAAAACAAAAGCATTTGCGGTTGATACAAAGGTATAAGAGGGCATAATAACTTCTGAGCCTACAGGTGCGTCCAGCAATATAGCCGACATTTCAAGCGCAGCAGTACACGAATGCGTCAAAAGACTTTTTCTGTCAAGATGTTTCAAAAACCATTCGTTGCATAGTTTGGTATATTTTCCATCCCCTGAAATTTTATCCCCTTTTAGTGCATCAGTTACTGAATTTATCTCTTCCTGAGCTACATACGGCTTATTAAAACTGATTTTCTTCATATTTCCCTCATATTAACCGTGATTTTATCACAAATACAAAACAGAGTAAAAAACATTAAGAAAAATACAAAAAACGTATAAAAACCGTCTGAAATTCAGACGGCTTTTTAATTTTTTTGTTCTTTTATGTTCGGTAGACTAAAGTCTACCCTACTGTTGCTAATTTGCTGATTTAGCCTGTTCAACTACGATAGCAAATGCTTCAGGTTCATTGACAGCAAGGTCAGCGAGCATCTTTCTGTTTACTGTAACATTAGATTTCTTAAGAGCATTCATAAACTTTGAATAGCTCAAACCATGTTGTCTTGCGGCAGCATTGATTCTGACAATCCAGAGTCTTCTCATACTTCTCTTTAAGTTTCTTCTGTCTCTGTACTGATACTTCAGAGCCTTCATTACAGCTGTGTTTGCAACCTTGAAGATTCTGCTTCTTGCACCTTTAAAGTGCTTAGCAAGTTTTAATATTTTTTTATGTCTGTTTCTAAGAACATTTCCACGTTTAACTCTCATTTTAAAATTTCCTTTCTTCTTTTCACTTAATTACTATTTTGAGTAGCCTGCATAGGGCAATTCTTTAAGGACCAGCTTTCTGTGAGTAGCTGAAACCTCAATCATAGAAGAAAGTTTTCTTTTTCTTGAAGCAGATTTGTGCTGAAGTAAGTGACCTTTACCTGCTTTTCTTCTGAGGATTTTACCGCCGGCAGTAACGTGATACCTTTTTGCACCGGAGCGATGTGTTTTCATCTTTGGCATAGTTTTTTCTCCTTTTTTAACTTATTTCGACTTTAAACAGTGCCTATGGCACGAGGAAGGATAACCGTTCCCCCTGACTGAATATAACGACATGCCACCGCATACTCTTATCAGTATATTTTTATTCTATATCAAACATTTCCATAATCAACACTCAATTTTTGTTTGATTAAGATTTGTTAGTCTCAAAGGGATAATTTTTTTATTAATTTTGGAGTTAATTCAGCCCACGCCTTTGCAGAAGGGTGGATATTGTCTCCCGCCCAGTAGCTTTGGTCGTCTGAAATATCATGCCCGAACAAATCCTCCGCACTGAGATATATAACCCCCATCTCTTCAAGTTTCTTTATTTCCTCCTCGGGAAGTCTGGTATTATTATTCTTCTGAGGATAATCAAGAAGAACAAATTTGGGGTTATCATATTTCTCTTCAACAACTTTTTTCGATTCCTCAATAAGTTTGTTGAAAAGAGGGTAGCCCTGCTGAAGCTCTCTATCGCGCTCAGAGGTTTCAATTCTTCTTGCAAGCTGTTTTATACTGTAGAGAGAATACAAATGATTAATAATAGAGCGCTCCTCAGCTAATTTATCATCTTTGATTTTATATCTGGTATTTTCAATATACATAAGTGTCTCAAACGCAAACAGCCTTCTTATATGGTCTGAAATATAGATATATATAAAATATTCGGGGTTGTTATAATCTGATTTATCCCCTTCCATCTGCAATCTTTTATAAAACCAGTTTATTGAAGTCGCCGCAACCCCGAGGTTATAAGTTGTTCTGCCGGTTTCTTCGGCAACAAGCGAGGGTATTCTTTCCTCCGGCTCAATTTCAAGCCCCTCAGCAAAAGAACAGCCTATAAAAACTACAGGGCGCTTTTGAGGATTATTCCCTTCATACACCTGAAGTTTTTCGTTTAAATTTTCAAGGGTTAATTTTTGCGTGAGCCTATACTCTGCCTTTATTACGTCATCAGTCGTAACACCTTTATCTTTCCAGAACTGATTTACTGCTTTAAAATTTTCGGAAAGCTCTTTTGCTTCACGTCTGAAGCAGATAAATTCATATATTGCAAACATAAAAGCAAGAATAAAAATATTAACAATTATAATCGAAAGAATTTTTTTCATAAGACAAATTTCCTTTAATTAGCCCAAATAAATTTCCAAAGTTTAAAAATCATCTTCGGGGAAGAAAACAGCCTCAGAAAATGGGAAAGCATACAAATTATTCTTATCTGAAAGAGTTTTGACGGTGGATTTGTCTTTTTTAAATACAAATATTCACCCCTCAAAAACTCATACCGCCTTGATTTTCGGTTTTTAGTCGTCGTTGCACCCTCAAGATGATATATTTCGCTGTTTGGGACTATAAATATTTTATACCCTGCTTTTCTTATCCTGAACTGAAGTTCCGTTTCTTCAAAGTACAAAAAGAAGTCAGAATCAAAAACTCCGACCTCATCAAGCACTGATTTTCTTATCATCAGGTCGGCTCCGCTTATAACCTCAACTTCCTTCAGCTCATTATTTTCATTAAATCCTTTTTCCTTCAGCCTTGCTTTTACATCAGGAAAGAAATTAGTCAGGCAAAGGGTTTTGACCGTTTTCGTTTTTAAATTAAGTGCGTTAAAATAAGAAATTGTGTGTTTATCCTCTTTATTGAAAAGATTTCCGCCGCACGCACCGACAGTTTCATTTTCTTCCATAAAATCAAAAAGGATTTTGACGGCATTATTTTTTAAAATCGTATCAGAGTTAAGGAGAAAGACATATTTTGCACCCGACTCTTTAATTGCAAGGTTATTTGCCCTGCCAAACCCGAGGTTTTCTTCTGATTTTATCAGTTTTACCTCAGGGAAAGTCTGTTCAATCAGTTCGCAGGAATTGTCTTTTGAGGCATTATCGACAACAAAAATATCAAAATCAAGCCCGTTTGTCTTTTCATAAACGGATTTTATACTCTCTGCGGTCATTTGCGCCGTATTATAGTTAACGATAATTACGGAAACATCTTTGCTGCTCATTCCTGCTCCAGATACTCAAGTTTCAATGGTGTTCCGAATTTTATATCTTCTTTTGCCTTTTTCCCTAAAACTTCTTCATAATATTCAGGCAATAAACCGTTTGAGGGGCGAATTGAACGGATATTTTCCTTAGTCAGAATTTCACCTTTTTTAATGTCTTTAACAACATACAGGGAACGTGCAAACTTTCTGTTCTTTTTGTTTATTGAATAATCAACACTGCCCAGTACTTTTTCCGTATCACGAACAGCCTTAATCATTTCCTCAAATTCTTTCGGCTCAAGTGAAAAACCGCTATCTGCACCGCCAAGAGAACGGTCAAGTGTCAGATGTTTTTCAATCACCTTTGCCCCAAGCACAACTGCGCTGACGGGCGGCACAATACTCATTGAATGGTCTGATAAACCGACTTTTACTCCCTGAGAACCAAACTTTTCAACCATATCTTTAATTGTTTTAAGGTTCATATCCTCTAATTTTGCAGGATACGCTGAAGTACATTTTAAAATGGTTATATCATTATTCCCGACCGAACGGCAGGCATCTATTGCTTTTTGTATTTCTTCAAAAGACGAAATACCGGTTGAAATAATCATCGGCTTGCCTTTTGAGGCTGCGTATTTAATTAAAGGATAGTCTATCGCCTCAAAACTTGCTATTTTGTAGAGCGGAACATTAATACTTTCAAGAAAATCAACGGCACTATAATCAAACGGAGTCGAAAAGAAATCTATCCCAATTTCATCTGCGTATTTTTTGAGTTCACCCTGCCACTCCCAGGGAGTATAAGCTTTTTGATACAGTTTATATAAATTTTCACCGTTCCAAAGACTGTTTTCATCGTTAATCCGAAATTCTTCATTATTGCAGTCAATAGTAATGGTATCAGCGGTATAGGTCTGAATTTTAACGGCATCAGCCCCAATTTCTTTTGCTTTTTTAATTATTTTTTTAGCTAACTCCATATCACCGCAGTGATTAGCCGACATTTCCGCAATTATATAAACTCTATCCTGATTAAATTCTAATTTATAGTATCCGTCTTTTGTTCCTGTCTGTTTATACCCCGCATTAATAAAACTCTTTAAAGATGCCTGATTTTCGGGTTTTACATAAGCAATAATATTTCTAAAACCTGCTTTTTGGGAACACTCCCTTATTATATACCGTGCTAAACCCCTGCCCCTAAAGTGTTCCGTTATACTAATTGAAATTGTTGTTTCTTCTTTTTTGTCAATTCTGACCTGAGCGATAAAATTTCCGTTGCTATCTTCAGCAATAAAAAAGGGCTCATTTGTGTTCTTTATTCGTTCGTTAAACCATTTTGTATGGTCATCCCATTTTATTTTCTCTTTGTTGAATGAATATTGTCTGACCGTATCATCATTAGAGAGGTTAAACACTTTTTTTATATCGTTTTCATTTGCTAATCTTACTGAAAATTCCTGAGCCATTTCATATCCTCAACAAAATCGTTTAAGTTTTCTTTGGAATTTTTGACGGTTTCAAAAGTGATATAACTATCATAGGGTATCATATCAAAAATACGTTTAAAATCAAGTTGTCCCGTCCCGAGATGTGGATGAGAATCATAAGGCGAAGTAATATCATTTATATCTGTCAGATGAAACATATTTGGGTTCATCGGAAGAAAGGTTTCAAGATAGGAGTATATGAATTCATGTCTTGATAAACCCTTCCCCGAAATCAAAGATTCCGACACTCCTTCAAGGGGCGGATAATTAACTGCTCCCTCTCCCCCTGAGGGATAGGGTTGGGGTGAGGGGTAATTCATATCATACATAGAGTTAGCAGCGCAGATTGCATGCCCGAAATCAAAACAAAATCCGCAGTTTGCGACTTCCATAACCGTCTTTATTTCGTCAACACTATATCCTCTGCAAAATTCGCCACCCATTCTGTTCGGCAGAGCAACATAAGGCTTATTCTCAATCAAAGCTCTCTGTTCCTTAAAAGAGGCAAGTTGTTTTGCCGTTTCTTCGATATTCCCGTCAATTCCTCCGTGGAAAATGATATATTTTGCATTTAATTCATCTGCAAAATGCTTTGTTTGTTCATATATTTCCCTGTTCCTCTGCGCTTTTTCGGACTTTGCAAGATTAAACCCCTGCGCAAAATGAGAGTTGTGTATAATAAACGGGATATTTAACTTTTTCCATGCACTCAGAGTTTCGAGGCTTTCAGGCACAACGTAGAGTTCAATGTAATCAAAAATGCCGTTTTCATAGAGTTTTACGGCTTCTTTCAAATAAAAATCTGTATTTATTGACCAAAGTTTTAACCCTCGTTTCATATTATTTCCCCTGTTTAATTTTATAAGAATATGGAGAAAGAGTGTCCCAGTTTACCCCTCTTTTATAAACACTTGCGGGGTTTCCTCCTATAACAACATTTGGTTCTTTAAATTTCCCATACACAACACTTCCCCACGAAACAATTGAATTATCAGAAATATAAACCGATTTTCCGATTTTTACATCATCAGCAACCCAGACATGGTTGCCTATAAAAACACCTTTTGCCCAATTAGTCAGTTCATTGTTCTCAATATTATAAACACTATGAGTATCGCTTGCCTGTATTCTTATGTTTGTTGCAAACATACAGTTTTCACCGATTTCAACCTTAGTATCAGGTTCAAGGACCAAAATATCAACAGAACCTATATGCGTATTTTTTCCTATCTGAACCGTTGCACCGTTGCAGCGATTCTTTGCCTTTACACCTATTGTCAAAGAACCTCTTATCGTAACTCCATCTTCAATAATAACCCTGTTATTGTCTCCCCCAATAGTTATATTAAAGTTTTCGGTATTAACGGAATCAGAAATCTCCAAAATATTGCCTTCACCTTGTACTTTAAAGATTCTGTGCTTTCTTCTGAATCTGTCAATCATATCCTGAATAAATTGAATTCTCATTTTAAAACCATTTTTTAACCTTATTCAAAACTTTTTTTAACTCTTCCTTATTCAAACTGTTATTTAGCCCAAGTTCAGAGTAAACAAAGTCTTTTTGCTCCTGAGTAATTTCTCCGTAAGGTTTATGTGAAAACAAATCAAACGCAATTTTTCCGTACTTATAATCCAAAATTGACATATTCTTTTTTGCTTCAACATTTTTGTCTGCGCCCTGAGAATTATCTGTTACAGAAGGTTCGCCCAAAATAAAGAACGGAATACCCATTTCCACCGAATAAAAAGAATAAGAGCCGGGCTCATTTGAGGTTGTATATCTGAAATTCTTCAAAATATCATAAAATGCCTCATAGAACTGTTTATCACCCTGACCATAAGATGCACAAACTGTTTTGAGACCTCTTTTTTCATACTCTTTATCCATATTATATTCATCAATGTCACTATGATGAAGAGATATTGTTACAGGCTGAAATTCTTCAGGCAGACTTCTTAATAACTCACAGTATTTATCAATATCATATTGCGCCTTTTTACCTTTAATCGAGTGTGCAGGATATGCAAGAGTACCTTTTGCATCTTTACTCCGTTCGATTTTATTCTCACGTCGGTATATAACAAAAGGTGCTGTAATTATTTCACAGGGAACTTTGCTCTTTTGAACCCAATCCTCCTGAAATCTTTTGTTCCAGCATAGCATCAAATCCAAATCTCTCTCTAAATCAACAGCCAAAGCACCATCCAAAGGTGTCCAGCCGTGCTGAATTTCCCATCTTTTTAATTTCGTTTTAACCCCGCAGTAATTTTCGATAATCCTTTTCATATCATATAAGCCGCGGCGTTTTTCTCCCGAACGGAAAATTGTTCTCCCAAAAAGCCTGTAAACTTTCCTTTTTTCTTTCTGTTCAACGGTAAAAATTTTCACGTTTATCCCTCGCTGTGCATAATTTTATATTTCATTTCGGCCATCCTCCAGTCATCCTCGGTGTCGATGTCCTGAATATACCTCTCGTCCATTAGATATGGGGCTCTTCCTTTTAAGTTAAGTTTCTCATCTGCAAAGAAATAGAACATCCCGACATCGTGATACATAGGCTCTAAATCCTGAGAGCGTTTTGGTGCATTGTCAGGCTCTCTATATTCAAGACTTCCACCTTCAATTTTAAAGGCTCTCTGAATAGGAAATGAAAACTTTACCACCGGGGTAAGAGAAGCTTTTCCTGAAGTCTTAAAGGTTTGATAGGCTTCTTTTAAGATATTACCCGTCAAAAAGGGAACACAGGGGTATATACAGCAAATAGTATCGAACTCTTTCCCTCTTTTTTTATATTCCTCTTTAACCTCTTTTAAGACATCAGCAGTTGTGGCAAAATCATTTGATGTCTTTTCACTTCTCATAAAAGGTACTTTGGCACCGTATTTTTTTGCAATTTCTGATATTTCAAGGTCGTCTGTCGAAACCATAACCTCATCAAAAATTTCAGAGGATAATGCCGCTTCTATTGCATAAGAGAGCATGGGTTTTCCCATAAACTCTTTGATATTCTTTCTCGGGATTCTTTTACTTCCCCCTCTTGCCGTAATAACCGCAACAACTGACATTTATAAAATACCTTTTATTCTTCTGACTATTTCTTCCAAATCTTCATCCGTTAAATCGGGATAGAGAGGAAGCGAAATACAGTGTTTATAATAATTTTCAGCATTAGGGAAATCACCCCAGTTATACCCGAATTGTCTGTAATATGGCTGAGTATGAACAGGGATATAGTGAACCTGTAAATTTAACCCGGCTTTTCTTGCGTCAAAATAAAACTTTTCTCTGTCCTCAACCAAAATCGGATAGAGGTGAAAACAGGCATTTGAAAAATCTTTTTCGGTTAAATGAGGAAGTTTTAATTCTCTGTTATAAAAATCAACTATCTCACGTCTGCGCTTTTTGAATTTATCGAGCCTTTTCATCTGGGAAATACCAAGAGCCGCCTGAACATCGGTCATTCGGTAATTATACCCGAGTTCTCTCATCTCATATTTCCAGTTATTGACCATATCACCGTCTTTGTGCATCCCGTGAGCCCTGAAGGCGCAGAGTTTTTTATAGAGCTCTTCATCATTTGTCGTTACTGCACCGCCCTCACAGGTCGTAATAGTTTTAACAGGATGGAAGGAAAAAACCGTCATATCGGAATATTTACACGAGCCGACCTTTGTATCCTTATAGTCTGAACCTATTGCGTGGGCAGCGTCTTCTATAACAAACAAATTGTGCTCTTTTGCAATTTCGTGTATTTTTTCCATATCGCAGGACTGCCCAGCAAAATGAACGGGAACAACCGCTTTGGTTTTTGGTGAAATATGCTTTTTAATTTCCTGCGCATCAATATTTGCAGTTTCCTTTTCAACATCCGCAAATTTAACATCAGCACCGCAAAATCTTGCGCAGTTTGCACTTGCAAGAAAGGTCATGGGTGAAGTAATAACTTCATCACCCTCTTTTACTCCTGCCGCCATCATTGCAATATGAAGCCCCGAGGTTGCACTGTTAACGGCAACACAGTATTTTGCTCCCGTATAATCACAGATTGTCTGTTCAAATGCCTTAACATTAGGCCCGCAGGTCAAATAGGGCGACTTCAAAACCTCAACAACAGCGTCAATATCCTCCTGAGTTATATTTTGTCTGCCATAGCCGTATGTTTTCATATCTTGTGTCTGCATGAATAACCCCTCACCCTGTCCCTCTCCCTCAAGGGGCGAGGGAAAATTTATTTATATCTCGCTAATCAGTTTTCTCATATCTTCAACTGTAAGCCATTTGTCGTTATTTCCCGAATGGTATTCAAAATCAGGTGCAACCTTCTTCGCATCGGGGTAATCATATTTTATCCCTGCAAACTGCATCTGGGGAAGAATAATATAAAAATCTTTAAATTCAATCGTATTTGGAGCATCTTCTTTTGTAATCATCTGCTCATGTATTTTTTCACCCGGCCTGATACCGACTTCTTTGATTTTTAAATCGGGCGCTATGGCTTTAGCCAAATCAGGCATACGCATTGAAGGAATTTTCTTAACGTAAAGTTCACCGCCACGCATATTTTCGATAGCCTCTAAGACCATTTCAACAGCCTGCTCTAACTTTAACCAAAATCTTGTCATTCTCAAATCCGTTATGGGAAGTTCGGTTGCGCCTTCTTCAACAAGTTTTTGGAAAAACGGAATGACGCTGCCTCTTGAGCCTGCGACATTTCCGTATCTTACAACAGAAAATCTTGTATCTTTTCCTCCGGAATAGGAGTTACCTGCTATGAACAACTTATCAGAGCAGAGTTTTGTTGCGCCATAAAGGTTAATCGGTGCGCACGCCTTGTCTGTCGAAAGTGCAACAACCTTTTTAACCCCTCTATCTATTGAAACATCAATGATATTCTGCGCTCCTAGGACATTTGTTTTGACAGCCTCAAACGGATTGTACTCACAGGCAGGCACCTGTTTGAGTGCGGCTGCATGAACAACTATATCAACGCCCTCAAACGCCCTCATAAGTCTTTCTTTATCCCTGACATCACCGATAAAGTATCTGAGCTTGCTCTCATGAGCTTTAAATTCAGGCATGTTAGACATCATAAACTGCTTAAATTCATCACGGGAATAAACTATGACCTTTTTCACATCAGGATATTTGTCAAAAACAGTTTTGATAAATTTCTTTCCAAAACTCCCTGTTCCGCCTGTTACAAGTATTGTTTTCCCGCTCAACATATCCAAAACCTCTCATTTTATAAAAATCAAGACATAAAAAAATTGAACTTGGAGGGATTCGAACCCTCGACCAATTGATTAAGAGTCAACTGCTCTACCAGCTGAGCTACAAGTCCAAATTATTTATGTGATACAAAAATTCTATTAAAAACACTCTGAAATTGCAAGATATTTTTTCCCGTCTCAAATTTTGAACTTCTTCTTTAAAAAATCCGAAAACGGCTTTTCAAAAAGATGATAAACAATAACACCGATTAAAATACTTGAAATTATGTATATTAAAGTGTGAAGAAGGATATGTTGTTCAACAAACATCCTGTGTTTCAGGAAAAACGAAATGAGAGCATCCACAATGAAATTGTGAAAGACATAAATTGCAAAAACATACCTTCCGAGTTTTTCGCTAAGCCCTGTTTCAAAGAGATTTGAAACCGCCCCCTTCTTCAGAAGAAAACAAACAACAAGCAAAATCTGAACAAAAATAAATTCATTATTGGAAATTTTAGGAAACCCTACCGTGCAATAGCAAAGAGCGAACAATAGCGCAATTTCAATTAAACTCCATAAAAAGAACCCAAAGGATTTATAATCAATTTCCTCCCTTCTTTTTTCGGAAAGATTAAATTTGTCAAAAAGAAGATAAGAAACCAAATACCCGAATCCTACCCCGCTTATACCTTTTAAAAGAAAGACATCAAAGATGACATATACATTCTGAAAATAATTTGTCGGAATTTGCTCAAAAGCATAATTAAAATAAAAAAGGGTTGTAATTATTGTTATAAGAGAAATTGCAAAAAGCGAATATTTTTCCTCCAGAAACCGCCTCAGAGAATAAACGATTACAGATGCCCAAAACAAAGACGAAAGAAAATTCATAACACTGAAGCTCAAATCCATAACAGGAAGCCCGGTTGAATTTAAAAGAAAGAGATATAAAAAGGAATTTGAAACGGTTGAGACTGAAAAATTATTATTGTGAATAACAATCAAAACCGCAACAAGAATATACAAAAATACAAGCGGGAAAAACCGAAGATACCGTTTTACCGTATATTTTGTAACAGACCAAACCTCTTTGTTTCTGTTTGTATAATAGAGGAAAATTCCCGAGATAAAATAAAAAATATAGGCACCCAGCCCTGTAACCATATATTTTTCCGCACCTTCAGAATATAAATCCGGAAAAAAGGTTGTCAGGCTTCCCCAGGTTGTCAGAAGATGAGAGATAATAACTATAAAAATAAAAAGAAACTTCAAAAACTCTATATTTTTAATTTTATCCATAAAATTTTCTCAAGATATAATCTATACCTGAAGATTTTAGCATAAATACGGCTATAGCGCAAAATTAACCATACTATTTTCCATTTCAGTCTCTCTGATATTTGTCATAAACAAAATTAACCTTATCTTCTAAAATTTCAGAAAAATTTTCAGGATGTTTAAACCACATATAATTCATATTATTTGCTTCTAAAATAGGGATAATGTATCTTACTTTTTCGTCCTTAAAATGTTTAAAATAACTTTTTTTAATATAATATTCAGGATATTTTGTATTCAGAAATCTGAATTTCGTCGGAATACTCCACAATTTAATCATTTTATCTATGGGACCAAACATAAAATAATCTATAAAGTATCCTTCTTCTCTCAGGTGGTATGCGGGAAAATAGAGAGTATCATCAAATTTTAATTTTGAAATTAACAATTTTAAATCGCTGAAGGCAATATCCGAACGGATTTTAAACACATATTTTGCACCCAGATTTTTTGCATATTTTAGTCCCGCTAAAGTTGATTTTACCTGATAATTAATATTCTGCTTTCCCGTGAACAGCGGATAAGAGCTTAAAACCTTATGTTTTTCGTTTTTGATTTTTTTCTCTTCATTTTTCCAGGTTGACCAAATGACATTATCAAACCCCGAATAAGACGGCCTGACTTCATCGTAGTATGTCAGCGGTCCCTGGATAATTAACCAAAAATTATTTATTCCCAAATTATTTTCCATTCGCGTTTTTATCCGTTTAAAACATTAAAAATATTTACTCTTCAGATTCATATATACCTGAAAGATATTTCTTTTTAACAAACGTTACATCGTATTCTGTTGTATATCCGCATTCAAGATTTTCTACGGATACAAACTTTGTATTTAATTCCCTGTAAGCAGGATTTATATGTAAAGGAACAAATCCGCAGCAGTCCAAGAAATTAATAATATCTGTATATGAAGGTTGCCCGATATATTTTTCAATCGTTATCAATTCAATATAAATCACATCAATATTATCATTAATCAAATATTCCTTTAAATTTTTTAAGATTTCCAATTCATAACCCTGAACATCAATTTTCAGAATTTTTATATCTGTATTAAAAGAATTCCAATACTCAGTTTCAGAATTAGCCTCTATCATTGAAACAGAATAATTAACGGTTGGAATATCCCTGCCGAAATATTTATAATTTGAATTGAGTTTGAAAACACTGCTCAATCCCGTATCATTATATGCTTCATTTATTGATATTTCCTTAGTTTCAGCGCCAAGGGCAACATTTTTAAACTCAAAATTATCGTAGAGTTTTTTTAAATCTTCAAGTTCTTTATAACTTGATTTTAACGGTTCATAAGAAATCACAAAGCAGTTTTTGAAAAAATGCTTTGCCATTTTCACACTATACCCTTTATTTGCGCCAATATCTATAAACAAACAACTTTTATCTTTAACAATCAGATTTTGTATATTTTTATAATCAAATGTATAATACTGACTGATATACATATCATCTATTTTTTCTTTTTCATATCCGCCAAAGATACATCGTGTTGTATAACTTTTTATACGGCTGATTTTATTTATTATTTTCTTTTCCAACTCGAGAAGCATTATACTTAACCCCCAATATACTTATCATTATTAGCACCCGGAAATTTAACAACTACATTTTGTGTTCCGTCTTCAAGACATTCAAAATCAGTTGCTTCATTCGGCTCCATAACGATTATATCCCCTTTTTGATATTCAACACCGTTCATTTTCACTCTGCCTTGGGTAATCACCGTTATTTCCGTTGCAATTTTGTGATAGTGTCTTTCTTCATAATCACCTTTTTTATATTCTTTAACCGCAACTTCAACATCGTTCGTCTTTAAAAGTGTCGGCTCAAAATTCCCGACAAACCAGCCTTTTGTCATATTTTCCAATTTTGCGGTTTTCATTTTAAACTAATTCCCCTGTTTTTATTTTAATGTATTTATCCAAATCCTCGGGAGTTCCCGTTCCGTGCATTTGATTTTTATCAATGGAATAAATACCGAATTTCCTGCCCTTTTCGATTGCATAATTATATACGGGCGCGACATAAAATTCATTGTTTACCCGTTCATTTCTGACAATCATATCAATGGCATTTTCAACAAAATCTCTGCCTTTTCTGAAATAATAAATCCCTACGGTTGCGTTTTCAGAGATAACTTCTTTTTCTCTTATCATTGTAATGAAGCCGTTATCATCAAGTTTTGCATAGGACCATTTTGTGTCCGTAGCATAAAAACAAAGAACAGAACCGTCAAGGTTTCTGGTTTCACTGTCATTTATATAATCAGAAATATTCATATCAACAATCTGGTCTGAATTTGCAATAAGTAAAGGCTCATCATTATTGATTAAACGGTGTGCATATAGAACTGTGCAGGCTGCACCTTCCGTTAATTTGTCAATCAAAACAAACTCGGCATTATAGTTTTGTTTAATATAATTAACAGTTTCCTCTTCACTGTTATAGTGTTCGGAGCGCGCAAGAAGAATAAATTTAGCATTATCTGTCTTTAAATTATCCAAAACATGGCAAATCATCGGTTTGCCCAGAACATCAATAAACGGCTTTGGCTTTTTATATCCTGCTTTTAAGAACCTCGAACCTGCACCTGCCATCGGGATTACAAGGTTTATCATCTTACCCCCTCCTGTGCGCCAGATAATTTTCGTACATTTGGTATGTTGAAAAAGAAATATAATCTTTCCTCGGGATTTCAAAAATTCCTATTCTTTTCTGCTCTAAAATCATTTCATTAAAAGTCGAGCTTATATAATACTGTCCCTGGGTATTAGAATCTTTTTCAATAACTTTAAAAGCTGCCTGAACAAAATCTCTGCCGTCTTTAAAATAACAGCAACCCGTTGAAGCCATATCAGAAATCGGATGTTTTTCACTTGTCTGAACAACCATATCATTTTCATCAAGCAAGACTGAACTGTATTTTGGATGAATTGCTTTCATCGTAACAATTCCGCCATCAAGTTTTCTTTCTCTGAAATCGTTTATTGCCTTTAATAAATCAGCCTTTATATACTGATCACCATTTAAAATAACCAGTTCTTCATCTTGGTTTATATCATCAATCGCAAACAAGGCACTGCATACAGCACCTTTTGTTTCGCCTGAAACTTCAAGCACTCTGCATTTATCTGACAAAATTTTCAGGGTATCCCCTAAAAAGAATTTTTCCTGATCGGATTTACGGATAATACAGGTGATGTGTTCGCCAAAGCCCTCCAAAGATTCAATTATTCTCTGAATAATCGGCTTATTATGTAATTCAATTAAATACTTTGGATAAGGATAACCTTTTTCTTCAAAATCTTTTGCACCGCCGGCCATTAATACTAAAATATTCATCTATTCGCCTCCCGCAACAAGATTTTCCTGCTCTATTTCATTAATTTTTTTCTTTATGTTTTGATAAGTTACATCATAAACAGTTTCAACTTTTAAAAGTTTTGCACCGCTCATAAGAGCCGCTTTAACACCGTTTTGGTTATCTTCCACGACAAGACACTCTGAAGGGTTATATCCGAAACGATTAATTGCTGTCTGATATATCTCAGGATCAGGTTTTGACTTCTTTACATCCTGGTTAGAGAGGGTAAAATCAAAATACTTCTGTAAATCGGCTTTTTCCATCATCATATCAATTGTTGCTCTGACGGAATTTGAAGCTAATGCAAGGCCGTATCCTTCCTTTTTTAGCCTTGCCAAAGCATACTGATGATTAAATAAGGGTTTACACTTCATATAAACATACTCTAAAGTGTAAATCTGTTTCATGTGATTAATAAAATTATGCAACCCCCTCGGCAAACCTTTTTCGAGGGTTAACATTTCAAGTTTTTTGCTTGTCGGCAGTCCGTCAAAAGTAACGAGATGGTCGTAGCGTGAAATATTATAGCCAAACAGGTTTAATGCCTTATTTAAAGCCTCATAGTGCCAGTCTTTGGCATCAATTAATACTCCATCCATATCGAAAATAATAGCTTTTATTTTAGTCATTAAAAAATTCCTTCGCGCCCATGGGATTATCCGTGCACAACATCAAATTTGGGTTATTGATATTTTTATATCTGTTCCAGATTTCTTTGTATTCACGGTTGTGCAATTCAGGTGACACTATACAAACCTGCTTGTTTTTATTCAGCAGGGAATTAATTTCTTTTTCACAGAACCAGTCAGAATTGAAACTGTCCAGCCAAACACCTTTTGCCTGATTAAGCAAGACAGGATTTGTTATTATATCGCTATATCCCGTAAAAACATTGAGTTTCAGGGCAAGCTGGCAAACCATATCGGGAATACTCATATCAAATGTGAAGTAGTTTTTATGATTATACTTTTTTAAAAGCTTTTTTATTTCTTCACCCTGTCCGTCGGCTTTTATATTAAGAGCCAGAAGAATATTACTTCCCCGAATAAGCTGAAGAAACTCTTCAAACGTCATTTCATCACCCTGGGGCATGTTATGGGAAATAACTATTTTGCCTGAAATATCTCTTAAATCTGTTTCAATACCAAAACCATACTCAACGGCTCGTTCAAAAGCTGTCTTAGAATTTTTTTCTTTTTCTGTTTCCCAATAGCCCCGATGAGCAATAATATGCACTTTTCGTTCCTTAAATTCCTGCTGAATTATTTATCTTCAATAAGCTCCAAGACTATTGTATTTCAAGAACTATACAAATTCAAATATTTTATTTTTCTTATTGAAAAATAAGGAAGAGAAAAATTTTGAAGAACAATAATAAAAAAGACCTGCCTGTTAGCAAGTCTTTTTTATTAGCGGGAGACGAGGCTCGTGTCTTGAAAAATTTGCATTAAACGTGTCTTCGGTTTTTCTTTACCCAAAATGTATTTGTAAAGAAAAGACCTCCGCACTCTGCAAATTTTTCGCAACTCGCTCTGTCGCTCGTTCTTCGCCTTTGCCAAAATAATAAAGAACCGATGAACAAAAGTCCATCGGTTCTTTATTAGCGGGAGACGAGGCTGTCTTGGAATTTCTTCACGCTCAAGCAGTCGTCCTTTTGGGGCTTTGCCCCGGTCGGACTTTTGCTTTCGCTACCCGAGTTTCACTCCGTTCCACTCGTCCGAAATTCCGCTCGAACTCTGAGACAAAACTCCGTTTTGTTGAGTTCTCACCTCGTTTCACGAACATTAAAAAAAGCACCTATCGGTGCTTTATTGTTTTAAATGGAGCGGGAGACGAGGCTCGAACTCGCGACATCTTCCTTGGCAAGGAAGCATTCTACCACTGAATTACTCCCGCATTTATGACTTAATTTTAATATGCACATATTTTAAAATCAAGTCTTTTTTATTTCTAATTTTCAGAAATTCTATTGTCCCGAATTTTCAAGCATTTCGCGGGGAATATAATTATTATTCTCTTTCTTTTTCTCTGACTTATTCACATGGTCATCAAAGCGCTGTTGAGTCTGTTCCACCGCAGTTTTATGTTTTACCGGGGCAGATTTCGGATTTGTAAAAAAATGATACCCGAAGAAGATAACCAAAATCACGAGCACACAATCAATTATATTTCTTACCGTATTATTATTTTCGCTATTTGCCATGCCTGAACCTCATTTTTCTGTTGTACTGACTTTATTATATACTATTTCTGAAAAGATAGCGACATGTTTGTTACTATTTATTTTCATCATGTTATAATAAAAATAACAAAGACATGGGGAGAGATGTGTTAAACACCGAGTTTAAACTGCTTGAAAACGAGATACGACTGTTAATAAACAATTATTATTCCGTTAACAGTGATTTGGGCAACTTTATTTTTGCAAAATCAAAAAGAATCCGCTCAACTCTCATCTTTCTCTTCACAAAAGCACTGTTTAAAACGGTAAATGAAGAGGTCATCAAACTCGCCGCAGCAACAGAGCTGCTTCACGCGGCAACTCTCATTCACGATGACGTTATCGATGAAGCTAAAGTCAGAAGAGGACTTCAGACCTTTAACACCACCTTCGATTCAAAATATGCCGTTTTAATGGGCGATTTGGTTTTAACTATGGTTAATTCGGAATTGTTAAGCCTTAACAACCCGAAAATCTTCGATATTTTCTCTTCCGCTATGGCTAATTTATGCCTGGGCGAAATAAAGCAATACCAGACAAAAGGTGAAGTTCCGAGCTTTAGTGAATATGTTGAGAAATCAAAATCGAAAACCTCCTCGCTGTTTATCGCAGCCCTCAACTCGCTCGGGGTTTTGTTAAATCAGACAAACTCCTGCGCCTCTCTCGTTAATTTTGCAATAAACTTCGGAATAGCCTTTCAGATTAAAGACGATTTGATGAACTTCATCAGCGCTGATGACCTCAAACCCGCTATGAACGACTTTAAAAACGGAACGTATAGCGCTCCCGTCTTATTCTACCTGCAAAACGGCGGAAAACTTGTCCGCTTCCCTTATGCCTTCAAATACCACGAAGATTTAAAAGAGAAAATAATAGCCCAAACCTGCGATATGATAGGGGAATACTCAAACAAAGCACTCCAGTCACTAAGACCGCTTTATGCAAGCCCCGAAAAAACAGAAATTGAAAACCTATGCGAAGAACTCAGGAGAATCCCGACCAATGTTTAAAGACAAAATAGAAGAATTAAAAACAAAATTAAAGGATAAAGAATTTGTTAAATCACAGATAAAAGCGTTCCTTAAAGATACGCTCGATATGGTTGTTTTTGTCCTTGTGACAGTAACAGTCATAAGATTTTTTCTGGGAGAGCTGAGACTTATCCCCTCTGAATCCATGGTGCCGACCATTATTGCAAAAGACAGAGTAGTTGTAGATAGAGCTTCAAGATTTTTCAGAACACCTCAAAGAGGTGAGATTATGGTCTTTTATCCGCCTTCAACAGAGTTAAAATACACACCCTGGGCGCTTTTTAAACGATATGTCGGTATAGGCTGCGATGATATAGCATACATAAAAAGGGTAATCGGGATGCCGCACGATAAACTCGAAATCAAAGAAGCCGAGGATGGTTCATACCAGGTTTTAATCAACGATACGGCAATAGAAGAGCCTTATATTTACGATAAATTCGACTATATGCCCTGCAACGAAAACATGTACTGCGGCCCTATGACACTTGGCGACGACGAATACTTTATGATGGGCGATAACAG